>CAZWAR010000193.1:0-1917 GCA_964631965.1 uncultured Gaiellales bacterium | reverse complement strand
TCGAGGTAGACATCGACGATGCCCGGGGTGCTCCCGGTCATGGCGATCCAGTCGAGCCGCGTACCATTGAAGTAGATGGTGGCCGAGGCGCCAGAGGTGCTGGAGCGGCCATAGGAGTCGGCCGAGGCCAGTCCCGGCTTTGCGAAATCATACCAACTGCCGGAGTAGACGATGTGGGAATCACTCTGCTCATAGCGGGTGGTGGACGTGCCGGAGGCCGAGGGGGTCGGGGTGGTGGTCGTCGTGGAGGCGGCCGTCACCTCGATTTCGCTCAGGCCGATATTGAGGGTCGATCCGCTCACACCGGTTATGGACAGGGTCACGCTCCGTGTTGATTTGGCCGCGAAGGTGATGGTCTTCCCAGACCCGTCATTGGGCAGCGTCCCGGTTGAGACCGAGCTTCCGTCGCTGAAGGTGAGCGTCGCCGCGGTTATCTGGTCGTCGGGGTTGGGGCGGTCGTAGAGGGTCACAGCCTCGATCGTCTGTGGGCTGGACCAAGTGAGCTTCAGCCAGCTTCCTGTCTTGCCTCCGACGGTGGCCCACTCCCGGGTGTAGTCGCCCGGATTGCCGTCGATGATCCCGTCCACTGCCTTGGCGGCAGTCTGTTGAGTCGAGGTGTCCTGCGAGGAGGCCGTGACGGTGGCCGTCCTGGCCAGATTGGTCCCTGCCGCGTAGGTGGGCCACGCCTTGGCGAGGCCGACGGCGATCCCCAGCGCCAGCGCGACTGCTAGGGCTACTACTGCTGTCTTACGCACGTTCTTCTCCTGAACTGGTTCGTTCCGGAGCGTTCTGTGTCCCGGTCACCCAGTTGCTCGCGATGCGAGGTCGCCGTGGCCTCTGCCTGTGCGCAGACAGGGAGACCGAAAGGACGGGACTGGTGCCGGTACGCTCCTATTCCGATAGGGAGGTTCGCCTCCCGAACTGCCGAGAGGGCCGAGCCCGGCCAGGGGCACGATTCTTCTCTTGTTCTATCTGCCGACGGGCGGGGCCCGAGGTTCGAGTGCGTACATCGTTGACCTCGATGGGCGGCGTCAGGACGCCGCGCTCATTCACGTCGCGAAGGCGACTGGTTTGGGGATCGGAGGCCGAGTAAGAGGGCCCCTGGATGAGACGACAAAGAACTCGCGTCGAGCTGGAGGAAAGCAAACCCTCTCCTTTGCCTCCGTACCGCCCGCGAATTGACCTGCCTTCACGGGACCTCATTACATGCCGGTCGCGTTGCAGAGCGGATGCTACTGTAACGACCATCGGTGACCCTGTCAAATCGTCTCAGGCGAAAATATTGCGGGATTTACTACGGCGGGACGGCTCCCGGGCAGGGGACCGGCGGGGTACTAGACAGGCTACTGGGCAGGGGCGCTGGGACTCCCCCCGTCTCACTCTCGTGGCTGACGACAGCGAGGCCCATTGGTCAGTCGGTTCCAGGCTTCGCAGACGTGCCGCGCGCGTCAGTGGAAGCCAAGCCTGCCGACGGATTCGTGCGATTCGGAGAGAGCTGGTTTGTCGTGGCCGGTTCAGCCTTCATCAGTAGAACTCACTCGATGGGCTCCCCTGGAACGCTGCACCTCGGACAACAGTCACTCACCGAAACGCATTGCCTGTATACCGGCCGCACTCACGAAGCCGTCTCCTGCCTCACCTCACGGTCACGTTGCGATAGGTGGGTGCGGTGCCACTGTTGAGAGAGCACCCCGGGGGCGTGGCCCCCAAGAACCTTTCGCAGTTGGTCATGGTGCCGTCTTCAAAGAGCACCGAGTCGCAGTTCCGCAGTTCAGTCAAGAAATTCGAGTTACCCGGCATCCCGGCGAAGTCGAAGTCCTGGATATGGAAGCTCTTCACGCTGTACAGAGTGACCATGGGGTAGTCGCGCCAATACCGACTGCTGCGCAGGGTGACCCCGTCGAAGGTGTAATTCGT
>CAZWAR010000192.1:0-2048 GCA_964631965.1 uncultured Gaiellales bacterium | reverse complement strand
GACTCCGGTGAACATGGTGTCACCTGTGCCCTGACTTTGGCCTGAACACCTGGTTCTCTTGCGCTCTCCATGACGCGTTCGGTGCCCGAGTCACAATGGGACCCAAGGTCGCAACGGAGAGACGTGTCAGACGTGACTGCTCGCTTTGCGTTAAGGAGAGTACGTTGAGACCTATGGACCCATCGAACGTGGCCATAGGCTTTGCCACCGGACGCAAGGCCTTCCAGCGGTTGCTTAGAACCTACATCCGGAACTGGCAAGAGGCGGGCTTCGAGGTCTGGCGAGTGTGAAGGTCAATCAGCTGGGTCAGACTTGTCTCCTCACTTATCGGCGCAGTATGGTGACCATCAATCGATCCGTTATGGACGCAGGAGGGCCATGCTCAAGTTCATCGTAACCATAAAGAGAGCCGACGGGAGCTTCGACGTAGAAGCAATGGACGCTACCGAGTGGGAAGTGGAAGGCGGAGCGCTGCTTCTGTTTGCACGCGACGGCCACAAACGTCTGGTCAAGGCCTATGGACCAACCGGCTGGGTTTCTTTTGTGATATCAGAGTAGCTCGGCCGGTCATTCTCCTCTTCGTTCCCCGCCCAGTAAGGGGCCAGGCCAAACCCCGGCCTCGGACGCCCCGTCCTTGCTGGCCGGCAGAATCCGCGGGCTAGAGGGGACGCATTCCTCGACAATCCGGATAGCCCGAGCAGCCCCAGAACTCCCCGTAGGCCGAGTGTCGCCGGACCATCGTGGCCCCGCAGAGGGGACACGCCGGTACGATGGTGGGCGGAGCCCAACCCGGCGGGGGTGCTTGAGATGCAGTGGCAGGCGCGGCAGCCGGTACCTGCGGCTCATGAGGGAGCGGCGGGCTGGCGACCGCGCGCATCTCCCGGGCCAGACGATCCCTATCCCACAACTCCACATCGTTTGCCCGAGCCAAGTTGATGGCCGACTGGGTGAAGCGCCGGTTGGTCACCACCACGGCTCGGGTCGCCTGGTAGTAGCGCAGAGCGGCTACCACCTGCTGCACAGCTTTGTTGCCGATAGCCGGGCCGCTGCTGTGCTTGACCTGAACGGCGACGTGTTCTCCCTTTCCGTGTGCGAGCACGTCGGCTCCGTAGTCGTAGGTGGAGGTGAGTTCGGTCCGGTAGCCACCCCTGCGAAAAAGATCAGCGACCAAGCGCTCGAACTGGTCCCAGTCCATGGCGTCAACCTCGGCCATGCCGCAGGCCGCGAGCCGGCGTCTTCGCCTAAGGGACGGGATGACGAGAAGACCCTCAAGCGCAAAGACAGCAAGGACGGCGCATATCGCCGAGGCGACCACCGAGTGGGTTCCTCCCCAGACGATGAGAGCCACGACGACCGCGACAAGCAGCAGGCCTTGACGAGCGAGCTTCAAATCGCTTTCGCGTTGTCTTTCGGACTTCGCCACGGCCTCTCCTTATGGTCGAAGGGAGTATCGACGAAGGCTCGAGAGTGCTTGAATAGAGCACCGAGGGATCTATTCTGGCGAGCGCGGGGGCAGACGGCATGGGTGTCGCGCCAAGCGTTGAAGAGCTTACCCATCTCTACGAGCACCTCTCAGGCGAACAAAGAGACGAGTTGTTGCAGAGTCTTCTCATTGGCGCGCCGCGCGGGGGAGAGGCGATGATTAGGGTGCTTGAGGATGAGCTGCTGTGTCATGCGGTGGATGAGGTGCTCGAGAGTCAACTGGAAGAATAGGGAGGAAGGTCCCTTGGCCGAGAACGGTTTCGAGCGTCTGACCGACTATCTTCGGGCGTTGGATGGGTCGTTCGTCGTCGTTAGTTTCGACGAGATCGAGTCGATAATCGGTCACCCCCTCAACCCCAGTTGGCGAGCCTACCCGGAACTTTGGGCCAACACAGGCCGCTCGTCTCGCTATTGGAGGAAGGCCGGCTTTCGAACGAGCTTCCGGGGGGTCCCGGCCGGCCACGTGGGCTTCGTTGCCCAAGGATTGAAGCTCGTTCCGGCTGGGGAGGATGCGGACGGCGGCCCACCGAACTGCGCAGACACCGAGCGGCCATCCCTCGGCAGCC
>CAZWAR010000191.1:0-2076 GCA_964631965.1 uncultured Gaiellales bacterium | reverse complement strand
GAGGCCACCGACCCCCTCTACATCCTCTACACCTCGGGCACCACCGGCAGGCCCAAGGGGGTCGTGCGGGACAACGGCGGACACGCGGTGGCGCTCAAGTGGTCGATGAAGAACATCTACAACATCGAACAGGGTGACGTCTTCTGGGCCGCCTCGGACGTGGGGTGGGTGGTGGGCCATTCCTACATCGTCTACGCGCCTCTCCTGACCGGGGCCACCACCGTCGTCTTCGAGGGGAAGCCGGTGGGGACGCCCGATGCCGGGGTCTTCTGGCGCCTGATCGCCCGGCACCGGGTGAAGGCGCTCTTCACCGCGCCCACGGCATTGCGGGCCATCAAGCGCGACGATCCTCACGGGAGGTTTCTGCAGAGCTCCGACCTGTCTGCGCTCGAGACCCTCTTTGTCGCCGGGGAGCGTCTCGATCCCGACACCTACCACTGGGCGGCCGGCCTGCTGGATAGGCCGGTGATAGACCACTGGTGGCAGACAGAGACGGGCTGGGCCATCTGTGCCGACTGCATGGGACTGGAGCCCTTGCCGGTGAAGGCCGGGTCGCCCACGAAACCGGTGCCCGGCTTTGCTCTGAGCGTGCTCGGCTCGGACGGTCTTCCCCAGAAGTTCCCAGCCCAAGGCGTGCTCGCCCTCAGATTGCCCCTGCCTCCCGGCTGCCTGACGACGCTCTGGAAGAACGACCAGGGGTTCGTCGAAAGCTATCTGCAGGACTATCCCGGGTTCTACGCAACCGGCGACGAGGGATACGTGGACGAGGAGGGCTACGTATACGTCATGGGCCGGGTGGACGACGTCATCAACGTGGCCGGCCATCGCCTGTCCACCGGACGGATGGAGGAGGTCATCGCTCAGCATCCGGATGTCGCCGAGTGCGCGGTCGTCGGCATCGCCGACCACATCAAGGGTCAGGTGCCGCTCGGCCTGGTGGTTCTCAAGGCGGACGCGAACCCGAATTCGGACGAGTTGGCCAACGAATTGAAGGTGATGGTACGGGAGCAGATCGGGGCGATAGCTTCGCTCAAGCAAGTGGTGATGGTTCCCCGGCTCCCGAAGACTCGATCGGGCAAGATCTTGAGAAGCACCATCGGCAGGATCGCCGACGGCAGACCTTTCGGCGTGCCCGCGACGATCGATGACCCGACCAGTCTGGAGGAGATCGGGCAGATCCTCCGGGCTGAAGTTCCTCGGGTGGGTGAGTAGTCCCGCTGCGCCGGCCTCTCAGGGGCGGACCCAGGCCGGCCGCCCACGTGCTCGCCCCGGGCCGGCCGCCCACGCGGCGGTCCGCGCTCCCGCGTGCGCTGCCGAGGTTCCGGCTCTTCCCCCCCCGGGAGGTGGTAAGGTCGAATCCGTCCACAGAGGAGCGGCGATCCGACGATGATCGAGGTCCTCACCTTCCGAGAATTGGGAGAACGCGCATGTATACGAAGATTCTCGATCCGAAGATCATGGCGACTATGCTTCCGGAGGGTTTTCCCGCCGACCGACTGAGTACTCCGCGCTACAAGATGGTGGTGGACCGCGACGTTTATGTGACGATGCGCGACGGCGTGCGGGTGGCGTGCGACATCTTCCGGCCCGATGCGTCGGGCGAGTTTCCGGCGCTCTACGCGGTGAGCGGGTATCAGAAGGATCTCGAGCACCTCCCGCAGTGGCCGGTGTTCCACTTCCGGGAGACCAACGACATAGAGTGGTTCGTGTCGCGCGGATATGTGTACGTCCATCAGGACATCCGGGGCACGGGCAAGTCTGTGGAGGGCCAGTTTCAGCTCTTCAGCCAGGAGGAGCAGAACGACTTCTACGACATGGTTGAATGGATCGCGACTCAGCCCTGGTGCACGGGAAGCGTAGGGTCGCTGGGAGAGTCTCTGCTCGCCTGGGTGCAGTGGTTCACCGCGGCAATGCAGCCCCCGCATCTGCGGTGCATCGTCCCCTTCGACGCCGGGGCGGACATGTACCGGGACGTCGCTTTTCACGGGGGCAATATGGCGCTCGGCTTTCCCGCCAACTGGTGGACCGCCGAGATCCGCGCCAACTACCGGCTTGGCAAGTACGGCCCATCCCCGG
>CAZWAR010000190.1:0-2177 GCA_964631965.1 uncultured Gaiellales bacterium | reverse complement strand
TCGAACCCGCACGAGGTGTGAGCCTCACTGGAGTTTGAGTCCAGCGCGTCTGCCAATTCCGCCACTTCGGCATAGAGCGTGACAGCGCCGTATTATAGTCGAATGAGGCAAAGCGGAACGGGCCTCGCCCGGGGGTGGAATCGAGGTGCGCCGTGCCGTTCAGCGGAGAGCCATTCCGCTCGATGGGATTTGCTGAGTCAACACGTCTTTGCGCTCAACCTACCGGGCGGCAGCTAAAGGAATGGTGTAGAGTAATTCTCGAACTCGCTGCTGAAGTTGAGTCGAGATCCGGCCTTCCGGGTCGTTTTTCTCCCGCCTGTCAAGGGTCGGTTTGGTGTGCTCCGAACGAGGTGGCGGGCAGTGTCGATGACAAGGTCGTGGAGGTTGATGAATGGATAAGCTGATTCTGACCGTGGCGACCACGGGTGCGATGACCACCAAGGAAAACACTCCTTATCTGGCCACTCAGCCGGAAGAGATTGCTGAAGAGGTGCAGATGGCGCATGAGGCCGGCGCTGCGATCGCTCACATCCACGTTCGCACCGAAGACGACAAAGCCACGATGGCAGTCGACCGGTTCGAGAAGACGGTCGCGCTGGTTCGGGAAAGGTGCCCCGACCTCATCATCAACATGACCTCCTCGGGTGGACTCGGTTTCAGCGACGACGAGCGTATCCTCCCGCACACCATACTCAAGCCCGACATGGGCACTTTTGACGCCGGTTCCATGAACTTCTACAAAGGCGTCTTCCTCAATCCGCCCCTCTTCCTCGAGAAGCTGGGCGCAGCCTATATCGAGCACGGCATCAAGCCGGAGGTGGAAGTGTTCGACGCGGGCATGGTGTGGAACGCCAAGCGCCTCATGAAGGACGGCTTCCTCAAGGCCCCCATCCACTTCCAGTGCTGCATGCACGTGCATGGCGGGATGGAGGGGACCCCGCGGAACCTAGTGCATCTGGTTGACTCCCTGCCCGAGGGGTCTACCTGGTCCGCCTTCGGGTGCGGCCCCACCGCCGACGTCGTCATGGCCATGGCCATCACCATGGGCGGTCACGTGCGGGTCGGTATGGAGGACAACGTCTACCTGCGGAAGGGCGTGCTGGCGAAGCACAACTACGAGTTCATCGAGAAGGCCAAGCGTGTGGCGGCCGAGTTCAACCGTCCGATCGCCACCCCGGCCGAGGCCCGGCAGATCCTGGGCCTTCCCCCCAAGAGCTGACTGACGTAAGGCGTCCGGCGGCCGGGTCTCGGTCCGGCCGCTAGTCGTTCTCCGCCCCGGGGATTCACGCGGGACGGGGGTAGTGGCCGACAAAGCGACCTCGGTCGCGGGATGTAGGGAGTGAAGGAATGAAGATAGTCGGGATCAGCGACGCGAAGCGGTATTTCCCTCCGGCTCACAACGACTGCTCCTGCTTCAGGCTGCAGGGCCAGGAGGAGACCGGCACCACCCAGTTCTCACTGGGGTGCACGCACTTCTTGCCGGGCGGCGGGGCGGACTTCAGCCCGGGCCGGCCGTTCGACACGATCTACTTCTGCATCGACGGTGAGATCACCATCACCGACAAGGACGGCAAGGACTGGGTGCTCAAGAAGCACGACTCCATCTTCATCCCCGGCGATGAAGGCCGTTCCATCCAGAACAAGACCCAGTATCCGGCAAGCATGATGGTCATTCTGGGTACTCCCAAGTCCTGAGCGGGCTGAAAGACCAACGGCAGTACAGATCGAGAGCAATAACGGAGCGGGAGGTAGGAAATGGTTGAAGATACCCCAAGAAAAACCGTTGAAGAGCTGAGGAACATCTTCAGCCTCGAGGGCAAAGTGGCGGTCGTCACAGGGGCCGGCGGCACGCTTGGCCACGCTCTGGCGAAAGGTCTCGCCGTGTTCGGGGCGGACGTCGCCTGCTGGGACATCAAGACCGACATCATGGAAGACGTGGTGGAGGACATCAAGGCCCTGGGCAAGAAGGCCACCTCGACTGCGGTCGACGTGACTTCCGACGAGATCGTCAAGGGCGCGATGGAGCAGGTGATCAAGGACTTCGGCAAAGTCAACATCATGGTGACCGTGGCCGGTAGCGCCGGCAACCGCCAGCCCGCCGAGACCTTCGACATCGACGAGTGGCAGAAGGTCATGAACATCAACGTGCGCGGCACCATGCTGTGCGCCAAGTACGC
>CAZWAR010000189.1:0-2586 GCA_964631965.1 uncultured Gaiellales bacterium | reverse complement strand
AGGTGCGCGAAGCCGACAGCAGTCAGATCCAGATCGACGATCTCGGCCCTGGCGAGGTGCTCGGTTGGGGGGCTATCGTGGAGCCTCACGTCTACACCGCATCGGCCTGGGCCACCGAGCCGGTGGAACTCATCATGGTGGACGGCAAAGGCCTCCGCGAAGCCTGCGATGCCAACAAGCATCTCGGATATTGCGTGTTCAAGAACATCGGGGAGGTCATGTCCGCCCGGCTGGGTCTTGCGGTCCGCGGACACGGCATCGACGAACTGCACCGCTTCAAGATCTTCCGCGATCTGGACTTCCCCGAGTTGGACGCGATCGGCCGCGTCTCTCGGGCGTGCGAGTTCCGCAAAGGCGACCGGCTCACGGCGGAGGGGGCTCCCGCGGATGCCCTCTACCTGTTCCTGAGGGGCAAAGCGGACGTTCGGGTCCGTGACCCCGACGGGCGTCAGGTGGTCATCGACGAGATAGGCCCCGGGGATGTCCTGGGCTGGTCGGCGGCGATGGATCCATTCGTCTACACCGCTTCCGCGTGGGCGGCCGAGCCCTCGGAAGCCATCGTCGTGAACGGGCCCATGCTACGAGAGCTGTGCGTGGCCAACAAGCATCTGGGCTACCAGATCACCAAGGGCATCGGTGAGGTGATCTCCAGGCGGTTCGGACGGGCGGTCGAGGCGCGCGGCGATCTGTGGGCCAAGGACGTGCGGGCCTTGGACGGTCCGGAGCGGGTCATCTGGGACAACGGCGAGTTGCAGCTCACGACCGAGGCGGTTCTGATCGGGATGGATACCGACAGTCCGGACGTCATCCCCCTGGAAGCACTGCTGGGCGTCGACGTGGTGGAAGGCCAAGTGGTCTTTCGGATGCACGGCGAAGACGTGTGGTCTCCCCCACTGGAGGCCGCCGAGCAATTGGCCGCCCTGACTCGTGACGAGATGGGCCGCCTCCGCCACGCCCAGCGGCGGAAGGACTATTATCTGGGGTGATGCTCATCGCCGGCCCAGCGAGCCGCCTCGGACCCGAAGGGGCAGGCTAAAGTCTTGACGCCGCGAAACGGCGCTTCTACGATGGGCGGGTCCGCGCTCCCCGGTCCATCCACCGCTACTTCCCTGAGGGTATGCATCCCGTCCTGCTGACTTTCCATATGGGTGGCACCGAACTATCGCTTGGTGCCTACAGTACCTTCTACATACTCGCCTGGTTGGTGGCGTTGACGCTTGCCACGGTGGTGGCCGCCCGGCGGGGCGCGCCCTGGCGAAGGGCCCTCCTCTTCTACGCGGTCACTCTCGTGCTCGGCATCATCGGGGCGCGGCTGTTCGACCTGGCAACCAATTGGGGGGCGTATGCCCAGGACCCGAGCCTGGCCTACAGCCTCGGTCTCCATGGATTCTCCCTCTACGGAGGCCTCCTCCTTGCCGCCTTCGCCGGGGCTGTACTGATCCGGCCTCTTCGCCTGTCCCTGTGGAGAGTGGCGGACAGCGCCGTTCCCGCGATGGTCGCCGCGGTCGTGCTGATGCGGACCGGCTGCTTTCTCCACGGCTGCTGCTTCGGGACGACCACCTCCCTGCCCTGGGGTGTGACCTTCCCGGCCGGGAGTCCGGCTTGGAGCTACCAGGTGGTCACGGGACAGACGGGCCTGCTCGGCCTCGCCGGCTTGGTGGAGCCGGTCCACCCCACCCAGATCTATGAGATGATCGCCGCCCTGGTACTCGGCGCGCTCGCCGTGTGGTTGATGCTGGGAGGGCGAGCCGGAAAGGCAAGGGCGCAAACCCGCGCCGGAGGCAGGCAGGTCGGCGCCCCCGGCGGGCCCTTCCTCGTGTTCGTCCTCGGTCTCACGCTCTTCCGTGTGGCCGAATACTATCTTCGCCCGCAGCCGCTGACCGCCTCGGGACCTGGGTGGCTCTACCCGGTGCTGTATGGGGTGATCATCATCATGGTCGCGGCGGTACTCGTCGTCCGGGTCGGCTACACCAGAAGCTCTTCCGCAGCGGTCGGCCCGCGGAGAAAGGAGGGCTCCGACCGGGGGAAAGAGGGGCTCGCGAGCTAAGCTGCCGGTAGCCGGACCGTGAAGATGGAGCCCGAACCCAACGTGCTCTCCACGCTCACCTGGCCGCCGTGCCGTTCGGCCACATGCCTCACGATGCTGAGTCCCAGGCCGGTGCCGCCGGTCTCGCGCGACCGGGCCTTGTCCACCCGATAGAAACGTTCGAAGATGCGACGCTGCTCGGCGGCTGGAATCCCGACACCGTCGTCCCTCACGGCGAGGACGACCGTGGCCTTGTCCCCTGATCGTCGGCCGGGTCTGACGCTCACGGAGATGTGCCCCTCGGGCTCGGTATAGCGGACGGCGTTGTCGAGCAGGTTGCGGATGAGGGTCCGGAGCGCCACCGCGTCGCCGAGGACCGGAGGAGTGGACTCGATTTCCACGGTCAGGCTCTGCTGCTTCGCCTCCGCCAAAGACTGGAGTTCGGCCGCGGTCTCCTCGGCCAATTGCCCCAGGTCGAGCTGCGTGAACTCCTTCTCGGGTTGTGTCCCCGGTTCTTCCACCCGCGACAGGGTGAGGAGGTCGTCGGTGAGCACCGTCAG
>CAZWAR010000188.1:0-2747 GCA_964631965.1 uncultured Gaiellales bacterium | reverse complement strand
CTAGGCTGCTCCCGCCTCTCTCCGCAGCGCAACGCACATCCCGAATGCATGGAAATACGCATGCCACAAGGCGGGGGTCGACCCGAAATCGTTCGGCCCGAAGAAGTAGTCGAGCAGTGCCTCGCGGAGGCGGGTGAGTTCTCTGAGCCGGCGCGTGTTCTTGGGATCCTCGATGGTGAGTGCCAGCAACTCGAGGGCACGCTCCACGGCGCGCAAGCTGTACTCGGCGTTCCCTTTCGCCGCCCAACTGAGCGCGCGTTCGACCTCGCTACCGGTATTCGCCAGCTGTTCCATGAGCGACAAGGAACGCCAACGGCCGCGGGCCAGTTCTCGATGCTGTACCGGAGAGGGCTCGTTCACTCCTGCACCAGCTCCCCGACGATCCGAAGGATCAGATCACGGGTATTCGAGTCATCCACGCCACGCGAGCGGTTGCCTTGAGCGGGACGAATGTTGATCATCGAGTCGAATTCGATCCGGTCCTCGGGAGGGAGTTCAGGATAGACGTTGATTCCCCAAAGGTCGCGTTGCTCTGACCCGCGCTCGAGAAGGAGAGCTTCTTCGTCGGAGTGGAGTTCGCCACCCAGAGCCATGACTCTCCGTTGGACGTCGACCACTGCTTTGACCAAATCCCCGAAGCTCGCCTGCGCGAGCTCCTTGAGGTGTTCGAACGGAACGGGTCTGTTGATGAATTCCGGTGACATGCGGTGACTGTAGCAGAGATTGGTGGACCCGGCGCCGCACCGCCGTGCGGAGCAAAATGAGGCGCGGGCCGCGCTCCCGAAGGAGCGCGGCCCGCTTGTGCTACCTGCGGGTTGCTCTGACCCTCTACCTGACTGCAGGCAGGATACTCCCCCAGATATCGACAGCATCGAGGGTGATGTACTTGCCGACGGGACTGTCCTCGTTGGCCTCGATTCTCAGCACGTGTGGTTCCGCATCGTCGATGACACCCGTACCGTAGATCAGCACCCTGTACTCGGCGCTGGACGCCGCGAGATTCACGGTCTCCTGCAACTCGCCGTCAAGGTAGATATCGACGATGCCGGTGGTGACACCCTTCATGGCGTACAGATCGAGACGAGTACCGTCGAAGACGATGGTGGCCGAGGCGTCGGGAGAACTCGAGCGGCCGTAGCTACCCCCGAAAGCGGCGGCTCTGAGGAAGTCACTCCAATCCCCGACCGTCACGATGTTCTCATCGGTCTGCTCGTAGTGGTTCGGCCCGGCAGGAGGCGCCAGGATGGTGCCGACGATGTCGACGGCGTCCAACGTGATGTACTCCGAAGCGGTGCTCTCATCGCTCCGCTTGAGTTCCACCTTGTGCTCGCCGTCGTCGATGTCTCCTGTCGACCATACCGCCACGTCATAGACGGCCGGGGAAGAGTAGAGGTCGATGGTCTCCTGGAACTCATCATCCAGGTAGACGTCCACCTTGCCCGGGGTGCTCCCCGTCATGGCGATCCAATCGAGGCGGGTGCCGTCGAAGTAGATGGTCGCCGAGGCGCCGGGCGTGAGCGAGCGCCCGTAGCTGTCTCCGGAGGCCAGGCCCGGCTTGTCATAGTCGAACCACGTGCCGCCGTAGACGATGCGCTCGTCCTCCTGCTCGTACCTGGTGGGCGTGACGATGACGGCGTAGGTGAAGGCGTCAGCGGCGACGTCCACACCGGCGGTCGTCATCACCGTGACATCCACCGCGCCTGCGTCATGGGCCGGAGTGGTGCAGGTGATCTGAGTGCCGGCGGCGTTGGGGACAACCTCGGCAGCAGCCTCACCGCCGAAGGCGACCGAGGTCACATCGGTGAGACCGGTACCGGTGATGGTCACCCTCGTACCACCATCGACCGATCCGGTGACGGGAGCGACACCGCTGATGGTCGGCGGAGCCGCGACAATGCTGCCGACGATGTCGACGGCGTCCAGGGTAATGTACTGCGACGCAGCGCTCTCATCGCTTCGCTTCAGTTCCAGCTTGTGCGGCATGATGAGGTCGGGGGCCGGTCCTTCGGCAATCGGGCCGCTCGACCACACAGTGACGTCGTATTCGGCCGGTGAGGAGTAGAGGTTCACAGTCTCCTGGAACTCTTCGTCCAGGTAGATGTCCACCTTGCCCGGGGTGCTCCCGGTCATGGCGACGTAGTCGATCTGTGTACCCACGAAGTAGATGGTGGCGGAGGCGCCCGGCGTGTTGGAGCGGCTGTAGCTGTCTCCGGAGGCCAGGCCCAGCTTGAGAAAGTCGTACCAGTCACCGGAGTAGACGATGTGCTCGTCTCCCTGCTCGTAGCGGGTGGGGGCGACTGCGTAGATGAACGCATCGGCGGCGATGTCGATTCCGGCATCGGTGGCCACCGAGACGTCCACCGTGCCCGCGTCGTGGGCCGGGGTGGTGCAGGTGATCTGGGTTCCGGCCGGGTTGACGCTCACGCCGGTGGCTTCCTCACCGCCGAACATCACCGAGGCCCCACCGAAGCCGGTGCCGGTGATGGTCACGCTGGTACCGCCCACCGGGGAACCGGTGGTGGGAGTGAGGCTGGCGATCGCGGGCGGAGCCGGGACGATGGTGCCGACGATGTCGACCGCATCCAGGGTGATGTACTGTCCGGCCACGCTCTCGTCACTCAACTTGAGTTCCAGTTTGTGGGGTATAGCGATGCCGGCGGTTCCCCGTTCGGTAATGAAGCCGCTCGACCATACAGTGACGTCGTATTCGGCCGGTGAGGAGTAGAGGTTCACAGTCTCCTGGAACT
>CAZWAR010000187.1:0-2899 GCA_964631965.1 uncultured Gaiellales bacterium | reverse complement strand
GGGCATCGAGGGCAGCATCGGGGCCACGCCGCCGGCCTCGAACAGAATCACGAGGTTGGGCGAACAGGTCTTCTGCGAGAGCATCGCAGCGGCGCACGGAGCGCCGGTACCGACGGCCACGGTCTTACCGTCCTCCAGGTTCCGCGCGGCCACACAGATCATCAGTTCCATGGTGTTGTATTCAGGCGCCATATTTCTCAAGCTCCTTCAGGCATCCGACTCGGGGTCAGGCTTCGACGATGTTCTCGAGTTTCTGCAGTTCCTCGATGCGCTTGAGACCGCCGCATTTCTCGATATATTCCTCGAAGTTGGCGCTCGAGTAGATGTAGTGATCGAGGAACTTGACAAATGCCTCGGGATCCTTCTCCACCTTCAGCCACTCGCTCAGATGCTGCTCGTCCGAGAAATAGCAGTAGGCCATGTTGCCGGGGTAGCTGCCGTAAGGGGACTCCACCACGGCGTCGACCATGTAGTACGGGATGGATGTGTAGGTAGGGTTCTCGCGGATTACCGAGTTGCTGACCACCTTCTCGGTGGTGATGATCAGGCGCTTGGAGGCTCGGGCCAGTTCCAGGTCGGCTACGGAGATGCCCTTGATGATGGAGTTGCCGTACATGTCGGCCTGGTGCACATGGATGGCCGCCACATCGGGCCAGCAGGCCGGGACGGCAGCGTACTTCTGTCCTGTGAACGGACACTCGATGACCTTGGCAGCCGACATCTTGAAGGTGTCGGTACCCAGAAGACTGCGGACGATGCCAAAGGACACCCCATCGGCCGCCGCTTTCAAACGAGCGTCCAGAGCGTAGTTGCTCCACTCGGTCAGCTTGATCTTGCCGGACTGTACGTAGCGGCGGGCGTTCGGGGAGAGACCCCGTGCTTCGAGCCCAACGATGTAGGCGGCGTCGCACCGGTCGATACACTCCCCTGCCACCAGGACCTGGAAGTCGTGAGTCGACGTGTGTCCGAGAAAGCCGAGGTTCTTCTTGTGCTGGCGGACGATCTCGTGGAGGATCGAGTTGGGGATCCGGTTGGCACCGAAGCCGCCGGCCGCAAAGTAGTCGCCGTCGTGGATGAACTCCTCGACTGCCTCTTGGTCGGTCATACGCTTGTCGGTGAGAGCACGTGATTTCTGGCGGAAGAACTCGCGGGCTTTGTTCGCATCAGGATCAGTGAAGATCGGATTGATCCCCTGGCTAAGCACTTCCATATCGTCTCCTTGGTCTTCCATACAGTCTGTTGACTGTGCGACTCCCGCTGCTTCCATGCAAACATATGCGGCAGCCCATGGGCTGCTGACCGCATCCAAATTCTGAAGCCTATCATGAAGTCCCAGACCCTGAAAAGCGAGGCTGCGGGAGGGGGTTGCATGCCGCAGAACGGTTCAGTGTTCCATCAAGCGGCCCACCACCGGCCGGGTATCTCTGAATTGCCTCGAACGATTGAAAAGAGCGTTCGATGAAGCGGCAGGTCCACCCGTTCACCATCCCGCAGCCACACCGTGACTCCGGCCCTCACGGCTAGTACAATCGTGCTTGCGGGAGAAGTACTCGAAGGCCGGAAGCGGCTTCGAGGGGGGCGATAGATGCTTAAATCCCTGCTCTATCCGAACAGCGTCGCCGTGATGGGGGCGTCTCGTGCGCCTGACAAGGTGGGCCATGCGGTGCTGGCCAACCTGGTGACCGGCGGCTTCGAGGGCACCATCGTGCCGGTGAATCCGGCTGGGGGCGAGCTGATGGGGCTCAAGGTCTACACGAGCCTCGAAGAGTACGGCAAGCCCATCGACATGAGCCTGATCGTCGTGCCCACCACCGCCGTCAGAGAAGCGGTGGTGAGTTCTCTCAAGCGCGACGCGAAACTGATCGTCGTCATAACCGCGGGCTTCAAGGAAGTGGACGAGGCAGGAGCCCGCCTCGAAGCCGACATCGCCGAGCTCTGCCGGGCGCGAGGCGCGCGGCTTCTCGGTCCGAACTCTTTGGGTCTCATCAACACGCACCAGAAACTCAATGCCGCTTTTGCCAGCCACATGCCCCAGGCAGGCGGGATCTCGGTACTCTCTCAATCGGGCGCGCTGTGCTCCGCCATCCTCGACTGGGCTGCCTCGCATAAGGTGGGCATTGCCACACTGCTCAGCATGGGGAACAAGGCCGATCTCTGCGAGACCGACTTCCTTGCCGCCTACGCCGGCGACGAACGGACGAAGGTGGTGGCCGGGTACCTCGAAAGCATAACGTCCGGTGACGAATTCGTTCGGGTCGCCGAGTCGCTGGCCGCAGTGAAGCCAGTGGTGATTCTGAAGGGCGGGACCACGGCGGCTGGGTCCAAAGCGGCCTCCTCTCACACCGGCGCCATGGCCGGAGCTGACATCGCCTACGAAGCGGCCTTCAAACGGGCGGGCATAGTAAGGGCGGATACACTCGAAGCACTGTTCGACTACGCCACGGCTTTCGCCACGCAGCGGCTGCCCCACGGAAACAGGGTGGCGATAATAACCAACGCCGGCGGGCCGGGCACCATGGCGGCGGATGCTGTCGAGCGAGGTGGCATGCGGATGGCCTGTATCTCCCCGGAAATCGCGGCAGATCTGGAGAGCAAGCTTCCCCGCGCGGCAAGGACGGGCAATCCCATCGACCTCCTCGAGGACGCGCGTTCCGACCGGTACGGGCTTGCCCTCGAGGCGGTGCAGGCTGACCCGGAGGTAGACGCCGCCATCGTGATCGTCACTCCCCAGGCGGTCACCCAAGCGGCCGAGACCGCGCGAGCCATCGCCGCCAGCGCGAACGGCAAGAAACCGGTGCTGCCCGTCTTATTCGGCGGGATTGATATCGATCCCGGGCTGCAGGACCTGGCCGCCGCGAACCTGCCCAGCTATTCGTCGCCGGAGCGCGCGGTGGCGGCC
>CAZWAR010000186.1:0-3198 GCA_964631965.1 uncultured Gaiellales bacterium | reverse complement strand
CTAGGACGGTCCCTTCAACCTTCCCGCCGTGACTCCACCGGCCGTGGGGTCCTAGGGCTCGACCTTGTCTTCTCCAGTTGGATTCATCTTCGGCGCGCCGGCCTGAACCAACTCCCCTCCACCCGACCGACTCTTCCGCCGGCGCCAGCGCCACAACCCCCAGGCGACCAGAGCGACGACGACCACGGCCAGCAAGATGTAGAAGTAGAGGTTGTATTCGTGGAAGACGGCCTGGAGCCGGCTCCAGCCATCTTCGCCCAGCGCCCGGCGGAACCCGTAGCCGAGGTAGGCAAGGGCGGCGTTCCAGATGATGGAGCCTACAGCGGAGTACACGAAGAACTTCACGACGGGCATCTTCGCTATACCCGCGGGCAGGGAGATCACGGTGCGGACACCTGGCATCATCCGGGTGAAGAACACGGTCAACTGTCCGTGCTTCTCGAACCAGCGGTCTGCCTTGTCGAGATGATGAGGCGTGACCAGCACGTATCTGCCGTACCGCAGGAAGAGCGCCCGGCCTCCGTAGCGGCCTACTGCGTACGCGATGCCCGAACCGACCAGGTTGGCCAGGGTCGCCACCACGATAACCAGCCATATCTGCGTGTTACCCTGGGCGGCGAGTACCCCACCATACGGCACCACTATCTCGCTTGGAATGGGTATGCAGGCGCTCTCGGCGATCATCGTGACGAACACGATGACCAGTCCGTGGTTTTCGAGCAGCGATATCAGCCAAGAGCTCATAGCCGAGGATTCTACCTCAGGGTGGGTAAGCTAGACGTCACCCGGCAACTGGGAAAGACCGTATTCGAAGCACTCCCGCAGACGGTCCTCGAGCATATCGTAGTCGGGCTGGCGGCCGCGCTGCCCGAGCTTGTGCCTCAGGTCCTGCTCCACCTGGCCGGCCAAGTCGGTTGTGTCGTCGTCCAGCCGGTGCATGAACTCGCCCGCTCCCAATCGCCGCCGCAACGCCGCCAGGTACGCGTGCGCGGCCTCGAAAGCCTCTGTGGGATCGGCTATTCCCGGGGAGTCGAGAGCCAGGAAGTATGCGGAAAAAGCCCGCTTGAAAGCCAGCCGGAGCGACTGGACCGAATCTACCGGCATCTACATGGAGCGTGTGTAGGCGACCTCTTGCCACGACGGATGAGGCGGCGGCCCAATGCGCCGCGAACGATGCCCCGCCGGGAAGTAGACGAACTCCCCGCTCTCGTCCTCGAACGCCACTTCGAGCTGGCCCTCGATGAGCCGTAGGTCCAACCACGCGCTGCGGAACACCAGCTCACGCAGCCAGTAGACCAGGCACTCGCCGTGAAGGGTGAGCACGTCCTCTCCCCGCTCGATGAGGTATTCGCCGAGTGAACTGACCGGATATTCGATGACCCCCCCGGCGACCAGTTGCACCAGGTCGGCACATTCGTCATGTCGGAGCAAACCAGGCTCGACGAGACCAAGCTCCACCGCCGCCATCTCGACCCTCTGAGCGAAGTCCACGCTGTTGAAGCCGTAACGAAAACTGCGAAATTCCAGGATGTAATCTTCGCCGGAGGAGTAGTTGGGGTGTGTATGCCTGTTCTCTGCCGCCATGGCCATCCCCTGTGACGCTTATGAAGGATGCTGCGCCGCAATTGTAGCAGGCCGGACGAGAGAAGGACGCTTGGGCGGTCCTCTATGTGGGCAACACGGGCCGCCTCGCAGCCGGGATTGTGTGGTTCGAGCGACGGCTGCATATAATGAGGCTATGAGACACAATCATCGACACCTCGCCATCGTCGTCGCGGCCGTCATCGTCGTCGCGGCCAGCGCCTCGTTAGCCTTCGGGTGCGGGGGCGGGGGAGAACCGGTGGACCCACAGGCGGTTCTTTCCCAGTCAGCCGCGGCTATGCAGAAGGTCACCGGTTTCCACTTGGTCTACGAGGTCCACAAGCCGGGCAACGCCAAGCCCGGACCAGGGCTGGAGATCGTGCGCATCACCGCCGACGTCAACGCCGATGGCAACATGCGGGCGGTGCTCGACGTCACCCAGGGCGGTCTTCCTCTCACACTGAACTTTGTCCAGGTAGGGGATACCCAGTACCTGCAACTCGGCGCGTGGCAGAAAATACCGGTGGAATCCAGCCCCGTGGGCAAACTGACTCTCGGCGCCAGCACCGTGACCATCCTGGAGGAGGTCGCAGACGCTACCTACGAGGGGCAGGGGTCCAAAGGCGGGGCCGACTGCTACCACGTGACCGGCAGCGTTCCCGCCGCTGCCGTGAAGGCCATCGCCCAGTCCACCACCACCACCTCGCCCTTCCCGGTAGACATCTGGGTGGGAGTCAAGAACAGCTACGTGTACGAAGTTGACATCCACGGCCCGGCCACGGTCAACGAGCCTGCCGGCACGTGGCGTAGTATCGTCCTCTCCCAGTTCAACGAGAACGTAGAGATCAAGGCGCCTATCTGACCGTGACTCTCAGGACTGCCGACTGCAAGCCGGCGAGCCGATCCCTCTCCAGGGGTGCAACCTTCGCCATGGCGGCGTTGTGCGCGGCCGTGTTCGTCGCCGCGCTCGACCAGACGATGGTGCTCACCGTCATGCCCGACATCATGCGCTCGCTATTCATCGACGTGCGCAATCTCAACGATGCCGGCTGGATCATCACCGCCTACCTTGCCGGATATGCAGTGGCCATGCCTCTTTTCGGCAGACTGGCCGACGTGGTGGGCCGCCGTTCGATGATAGCGGTGGCGCTGACGCTCTTCATGGTTGGAAGTGGGTTCTGCGCGTTCCTCGCCCGGCTCGACCTTTTCATCGCCGCCCGGGTGGTACAGGCCGCCGGAGGGGGCGCTCTCGTTCCCATCGCCATGGCAGCTGGTGCCGACATGTTCCCCCTATCCAGGCGCGCCCTGGTACTCGGTATTGTAGGGGGAGCGGCAGAGGCCGGCGGCGTGCTCGGGCCGCTGTGGGGGGTGGGCCTATCGGCGGCGTGGAGTTGGCGGCTGATCTTCCTCGTTAACGTCCCCCTGTGCCTGATACTTGTGCCGCTCTTCTGGTGGCTACTCCGGCCGGGTGCGACCCCTTCCTACCAGGACGCCGGAGCGCCCGCCGAGAAGACGATGGCCGGCGGACCACGATGGTGGCAGAGAGGCCGGGTCGACTACGTGGGGGCGGTGCTCATGGCCGCCTACAAGCCCGAGCTTTTCGCCTACGTGCTGGTC
>CAZWAR010000185.1:0-3235 GCA_964631965.1 uncultured Gaiellales bacterium | reverse complement strand
ATCCCCCGCCGCGACGGTCCGATGGAGTCCATGGCGCCCGACTTGAGCAGGCTTTCGATGGCCCGCTGGTTGACCACTCCCAGGTCCACCCGCTCACAGAAGTCGAACAGGTGACGGAACGGCCCGTCCTTCTCGCGAGCCTCCAGGATGCTTCGAATGGCCGTCTCCCCCACGTTCTTCACGGCGTTCAGACCGAAACGGATGCGCCCTTCCACGTCCCGGAAGTCGAGCAGCGACTCGTTGATATCCGGCGGCAACACCTCGATGTCCATCTCGTTGGCCACGTTTACATAGAACGGGACTTTGTCCTTGGTGTCCATGACGCTGGAGATGAGGGCGGCCATGTACTGCACCGGGTATTTCGCCTTGAGATAGGCGGTGCGGTAGGAGATGAGCGCGTAGCAGGCCGCGTGCGACTTGTTGAAGGAATAGTCGCCCGCCTTCTGCATGAGCGACCAGAGCTGATCGACGACGGCTGGGGCGGTGTTGTTCGCCGCCGCACCCTCTCGGAACTTGGGCTCCAGCTTGTCCATCTTCTCTTTGATCTTCTTGCCGATGGCTTTGCGCAGGTCGTCGGCTTGGGCCGGTGTGAAGCCGCCGATGACCTTCGAGATCTCCATCAACTGCTCCTGGTAGATGGCCACCCCGTATGTGGGCCCGACGATGGGCTCCAGGCGGGGATCGGCGAAGGTGATGCCCGCTGGATTCCGTTTGTTCCGGGCGTACACCGGTATGTAGTCCATCGGTCCCGGCCGGTACAGCGCAACGAGAGCGATGAGGTCGTCGAACTGCGTCGGCTGGATATCTCGGAGGGCGTCGCGCATGCCGCTCGATTCGAACTGGAACACCCCTTCGGAATCGCCCCGAGCGAGCATCCGATATGTCTCGGCGTCGTCCAGGGGGATGGTCTCGATATCGAATTCCGGCTCGCCGCCCTCCCGGATGATCTTGACGGCCTGATCGATGACGTCCAGGTTGCGCAGGCCCAGAAAGTCCATCTTCAGCAGGCCGAGCTTCTCAACGTCGGTCATGGAGACCTGGGTGACCACCTCGGCGTCGCCCTTCTGCATGAGCGGCAGATGGTCGGTGAGCGGGCCCTTGGAGATGACGACGCCGGCGGCGTGTATGGAGTCCTGGCGGATGAGGCCCTCGAGCGGCTTGGCCCTGTCGATGACCTCGCGCACCAGGTCCTCTTCCTCGTAGGCCTTGCGCAGGTCCCCCTTTGTGTCGGCCAAGGCGTCTTCCAACGTGATGTTGAGAACCTCGGGGACGAGTTTGGCGATGCGGTCGGCCTGGTTGTAGGGCACGTCCATGACCCGGGCGGCGTCGCGGATGGCTTGCCGGGCTTTGATGGTGCCGAACGTCGCGATCTGCGCCACCCGGTCGCGCCCGTACTTACCCGCCACGTACTCGATGACTTTCTCGCGCCCCACTACCGAAAAGTCGATGTCGATATCCGGCATGCTGATTCGGTCCGGGTTGAGGAACCGCTCGAAAAGCAGCTTGTACTTGATGGGATCGAGGTCGGTGATGCCGAGCAGGTACGAAACGAGGGAACCTGCCGCAGACCCCCGCCCAGGCCCCACCGGGATGCCCGAGTTCTTGGCGAAGGTCACGAAGTCCCACACGATCAGGAAGTACGGGGGGAAGCCCATCCTCTCCACCACCGCAAGCTCGCTCTCCAGCCGTTCCCTGACCTCCGGAGCGATGTCAGCACCGTAGCGACGCTTCAGGCCCAGCTCGCACTGATACCGGAGGTACGAAGACTCGTCGTAGCCTTCGGGCACCGGGAAGTGAGGAAGCAGCATGCCCTCGAGCTCGATATCGACATTGCAGCGCTCCGCCACTTCGAGGGTGTTGGCCACCGCGTCGGGATGGTCGCGGAATAGGCCCAGCATCTCCTCTTCGCTCTTCAAGAAGAACTCCTCCGAGGAGTAGCGCATCCGATTCTCCTCGGAGAGTCTCGACCCGGTCTGGATGCAGAGCAGCACGTCATGGGCGGCGGCGTCCGAGTCGCGGAGGTAGTGGACGTCGTTGGTGGCCACCAGTTTGAGCCCTGTCTTCTCGGCCAGTTGCAGGAGGCCCGAGTTGATGACCCCCAAGTCCTCGTAACCGGTCTCTTGGATCTCCAGGTAGACATCGTCCTCCCCGAAGATGTCTACGAGCCTCTGCACCTCTGCTTCGGCGGCCCGCATCTGTCCGTCTCTGAGAGTCCGGGACAACCTGCCGCTGGGGCAGCCGGAAAGGCAGATGATGCCTTCCCCGTGCTCCCTGAGGATCTGATAGTCCATGCGGGGCTTATAGTAGTAGCCCTCCAGGAACGAAAGGCTGCCGAGCTTCAACAGGTTCCTGTACCCCGTCAGGTCTTTGGCCAGGAGGGTGAGATGCCAGCGCTCCTCGTTGCCCGCATCCTTTCGGAACCGGTCCTCCACCACATAGGCCTCGATCCCGATGATGGGCTTGATGCCCTTCTTGCGGCACTCCTGATAGAACTGGATGACTCCCGACAACACGCCGTGGTCGGTGATGGCCAGAGCCGGCATGCGCAGTTCGGCCGCTCTGGAAACCAAGGCATCCACCTTGCAGGCACCGTCCAGGGCCGAGTAGTGGGTGTGGACGTGGAGGTGACAGAAACCGGCGGTCTGCGGTGCGGACGCTTGCTCCACGGGTTGCAGCGCCTCGGCCTTCGGGACCTCCCCACCGTGGGCCGTGAAGGCTTGCCCCTGCGGCAGCCCCTCTGTGGGCATATCGATACCGGTGGTGAGAGGTGCTGACGACAAGCCTGGAAAACTCCCTGTAAAACGGCGCGTAGCGTGTGCCCTTATCGCTCGATTCTACCCGAAGCGCCCTACCCCCTCAAGCACTCCTGTAGGCCAAGGGAGAACAAAATCCGCTGTGAGCGGGTTTCCTTGCCCCGCTTTCTCGTCTGCAGCGGGCCGGTCACGTCAGGGCCGCTATGAGACCCCCGGCGTCTGGGTACAGCCGCTGGAGGTCCTCCCTCATCCCGGCCTCGAAGTCATCGTAGTCGAATCCAGGGTTGACCACACAACCGACGAGGGCCCAGGCCCGGCCGGCCGTCGTCGCCCTATCGGGAGCTGCGCTCGCTTCAGTCCCCGGGGCTCTGCCGCGCTCTCCGGCCGAAGGAGGCACAGTGCCGTCCCGGTCGGTACCCAGGATGCGGGCGGCCATCCACCGTCCTGCGGGCGCAAGCGCCTGAGGAGAATCCTGGCCCAGG
>CAZWAR010000184.1:0-3480 GCA_964631965.1 uncultured Gaiellales bacterium | reverse complement strand
GGAAGGTCCTGCTGGGCACCGTGGAGGGTGATCTGCACGACATCGGCAAGAACATGGCTGCCACCGCTCTCACCGGTCTCGGCTTCGAAGTGCGTGATATCGGCGTCGACGTCCCTGTAGCCCATTTCGTTGAGGAGGTGCGGGAGTACCAGCCGCATATTCTCGGGCTGTCGGGGATCCTCATCCCCACAGCAGCTACGGCCATGAAGAAGACCGTGGAAGCCGTGAGGACGGACCAGGCCACGGCCGGGAGGGCCCTGTTCGTGATCATTGGGGGCCGGGTCGACCAGGTGATCGCGGACTACGTGGGCTCCGACTCTTGGACCACCGACGCTATGGAGGGGGCGAAGATCTGTCAACGGTTCATGGAAGCGCGGAGAAAATGACCGATCCGTCTTGGGAACACATGAGCGCCGACCAACGCCGGGCCCAACGGCTGGAAGCCTGGCGCAACTCGGGCGTGGCTTTCGACTCGGCCGAAGCGGAGGGCGAGTACCGGGCGCGGGTGGAGAGGTTGATCGCAGCAAGCACGCTTGGGCGCCCGGACCGCGTCCCGGTGGTTCTCAGCGTCGGTTTCTGGCCCACACAGGTCGCCGGGATGAGCCCCTACGAGTCGATGACCGAATTCGCACGAGCCGGGCGGGCATGGCTCGACTTCGCCACGCGGTTCCGGCCCGACGCCATGTCCAGCCCTCGGGCCTACACGATGCCCGCTTCCATGTTCGAGAAGCTCGACTATCGGCTGTTCTCCTGGCCCGGGCACGGGGTCCGCAAGGAGGCCGGCTTCCAGTACAACGAGAAGGAATGGATGCCGGCCGAGGAGTACGAGGAGCTCATCGCTGACCCCACAGGATATCTCTTGCGCACTTACCTTCCGCGAACTGTGGGAGCCTTCGCCGGTTTTTCGAAGCTGTCCAGCTTTCTGGACCTGACCGCTTTGGCGAACGTCACCAGCCACGTAGGCGCTTGGGCGTCGCCGGAGATGATCAAAACCCTCAGAGCGATGGAGGACGCGGCCCGTGACGTGGAGGAGTGGAACGAGGTCATGGGCTCGGCGGTCGCCAGGATCCAGGCGGCGGGCTACCCTCCGTTCCGAGGCGGGATGACCGTGGCGCCTTTTGACATTCTTGGCGACACCCTGCGGGGAATGCGGGGTCTGGCCACCGATATGTTTCGGAGGCCGGAGAAGGTTCTAGCGGCCTGCGAGAGGCTGGTGCCGCTCGCAGTCGACTGGGCGGTTAGATCGCCTGTGCCGCCAGTCGCCCCGCTCATCTTCATCCCTCTGCACAAGGGGGCCGACGGCTTCATGAGCGATGAGCACTTCAATACAATCTACTGGCCGACGCTTCGGAAGGTCCTCTTGGGACTCATCGAGGCAGGCCTCATTCCCCTACTCTTTGCGGAAGGCAAGTACGACTCGCGTCTCGAGACGATCCAGGACGTCCCCAAAGGCGCCACCATTTGGCGTTTCGACCAGACCGACCTGGCGCTGGCCAAGAGCACCATCGGCAGAGTGGCGTGCATCTCAGGCAACATGCCGGTTTCGCTGCTGCACGCTGGATCGCCTGCAGAGGTCGCCGACTACACACGCCGAATGATCGACGCGGCCGGGGGCGGCGGAGGCTACATTGTGGACCTGGGTGCCTCGCTGGATGGCGGGCGGCCCGAGAACCTGCGGGCTATGATGGAGGCGGCACGGGAGTACGGAGTCTACTAGGCACTCCGGAACTCGGCTTCCCGCCGGGGGAAGCACGATGCGCACCAAGCATACGTACCCAGTGTTGATGCCTTCGCCGGAGTAGGTGGGCTATGCAGCAGCAAGACCGCAGAACCAGGGAGAGCCGCGACGCCCAAGAGGATGGCGCTGGCCAAGGGGAGGGTGGCCCCGGTCGGGAAGGCCGCATAGCCGTCATCACCGGCGCCGGCTCGGGTATCGGCCGGGGGGTGGCGGTTTCGCTGCTCGGGGCCGGATACCGGGTGGTGCTCGCCGGGCGGCGGGAAGAGGCGCTTCGGACGACCCTGGCCGGTCACGAAGGTCGGGGACTGGTGGTGCCCACAGACGTCACCGACGAAGTCTCGGTCCGAGCCCTGTTCGAACGCGTCCGCGCCGAGTACGGTCGGGCCGACGTCCTCTTCAACAACGCCGGGCTCTTTGGCGCGTCGGCTCCCCTCGAAGACATGAGTCTCGAACAGTGGCAGGCGGTAATCGACACGAATCTCACCGGTGCCTTCCTCTGCGCCCGGGAGGCCTTCCGGCTGATGAAGGAGCAGCGGCCGCAGGGCGGCCGTATCATCAACAACGGCTCGGTCTCCGCCCAGGTCCCCAGGCCCCATGCGGCCGCCTACACGGCGTCCAAGCACGCCGTCACCGGCCTCACCAAGACGATCTCCCTGGAAGGCCGGGCCTACGGCATCGCCTGCGGCCAGATCGACATCGGCAACGCCGTCACCGAACTGTCAGCGGCCTTCGGCCGGGGCGCCCTCCAGGCCGACGGCACCGTCAAAGCCGAACCGCGCATGGATGTCCGCCCCGTAGTTGACGCTGTCCTCTACATGGCGGGGCTTCCGCTGGATGCCAACGTCCAGTCCATGACCCTGATGGCCACCAACATGCCGCTGGTGGGGCGGGGGTGACGGGCTTCGATCCTGCCGCCGGGCAGTCTGTTCCCCGGTTGTGGCCTCGTTCATCCACGTGACGGTGCTTGGGCAGCCCGACCCCCAGTAGCCGGCACTCGACTGGTCGAAGCGGACGAGATGCTTTATCGTAGAGAACCGTCGGCTGCGTAGCCCGGATCGGGAATCGGTTCTCCGCCAAGCTGCGAGTGGCTCGTGTCGCTCCCGCGGGATCCCCCGCGGGGCTCACGCCGCGTCCTCCGGCATGGAGGGTAGAGGAAGCGGAGAGTGAGGGACAAAGCATGAATATCAGGCCGCAGGCCCATAGCCCGAAGCGACGTGTCTCTGCGGGCCACGGAGGAGCCCAAACCCGAAGTTGGCCGGTCCGAATCCCTCCTCTTCTCGGCGTTCTGGCGCTGCTCGTGGCCGGGATCCTCTTCACCGGACTGCTTGTACCGGCTTCTGCTAATGCTGCCGTCTCGCCCACCCGCTACGAGCAAACCGACGGCCGCATCGTGAAAACGGGCGCCTGGTACGACTTCCAGAAGCTGGGCCTGGCCTCGGCCGACAGTTACGGCCGCTCGAGCTCCACCAACGCTTCTGCCACCATCTATTTCGAGGGCACTCGCCTCGACTGGGTGGCCATGACCGGCAGCACCCCGGGGATCGTCGAGGTCTACGTGGACGACGAATTCGACGAGAGCGTCGACCTCTACTCCCCTTCGGCTGAGTACCAGGTGGTGGCCTGGTCGAGCGGGGACCTCAGCCCGGGCTCCCACAAAGTGGAGCTGCGCCGGAGCGACGAAAGTGACCCCGGGGAGTTCCTCACCTTGGACGCCGTGGATATCTGGGGGAGCATCGGCAGCG
>CAZWAR010000183.1:0-3527 GCA_964631965.1 uncultured Gaiellales bacterium | reverse complement strand
CTTGCTCTTCAGCCTTACGACGGCGACCGGCGGCGATACGGGTGCGCATCACAACCCGGAGCAGTACCTCATCCAATACCTCCTCCCCCACCTCAAGCTCACCGGCTGGGCGCCCGGCTGGTACGCAGGCATGCCGATGTTCACCTTCTACGTCCCTTTCCCCTTCCTGCTCATCGCCGCGCTCAACTGGCTGATCCCATACACGGTGGCTTTCAAGATCGTCACCGTGCTCGGTATCTTCGCCCTTCCCGCCTGCGCCTACGCCATGGCGCGGCTCTGGAGGCTGCGGAAGCCTTTCCCGATGCTGGCCGCGGTCTTTGCGCTCCTCATGCTTTTCAACGAGACCTACACGATCTACGGAGGCAACATCGCCAGCACGATGGCGGGCGAGTTCTCCTATATGCTCAGCTTCTCGCTCGCGTTCCTGTTCCTCGGCACGATGTATCGAGGCATGGAGAAGCCGGGGCTGAACATGCTCTTCGTGCTCAACTGCCTCATACTGATGGCGATCGTGCTTTCGCACATCATCCCCACCATCGTTCTCGTGGCCATGGTTCCCGGCCTATTGCTGGTGCACTCGCGCTGGAAGTCGTTCGGCTACCTGGCAGCGGTGGCATTCGTCGGACTTTGCCTCACCGCCTTCTGGTGGCTGCCCTTCGTGGTGGACCTCAAGTGGACCTCGGGCATGTCATGGACGCGGCTCCATTCGTTCAAGCAACTCCTGCCGGGCCCTCTGTGGCCGGTCACCGGGCTTGGCCTCCTCGGGATGGCCTATGCGGTGGCCCGCAGGGAACGACGCCTGATGCCGCTCGGCTGGATAACCGTGGTCACCCTGGCGATGTTCTGGCTGCTCCCCAGCGGCAAGCTCTGGAACGCCCGGGTCATGCCGTTCTTCTACATGTCTCTGCATCTATGGGCGGCCTACGGCGTATCCTGGCTCATCCGTCCGTTCGCAGTGTTCATGCGCGACCTCTTCAGAGTCCACAACTCGACGGCCAAGCGGATGTACGTGCCGGTCATGGCCATCGTCATCGGGGGGGTCATCCTCGGTCTGGGGATCTCCCACACCACGAAGGTCGGAAACCTTCGCTCGAGCTGGATCGCCTGGAACTACCTGGGCTACGAAAGCAAGGCCGCCTGGCCCCAGTACGAGGACATCAACGGTTTCCTCGCCACCCTGACCCCGGGCCGGGTAATGGTCGAACACGGGCCCGACATAAACGACTTCGGCACTATTCGAGCCTTCGAACTCATTCCGTACTGGACTCGCCTCGACACCATGGAAGGCACGCTGATGGAGGCTTCCTACACCGCGGCCTTCCATTTCATCAACCAGAGCGAGCTGTCGGAGGTGTCGGCGCCTCAAGTCCCCGGCATCGCCTATCCGGGAGTTGACGTCCAGCGGGGTATCACTCACATGCAGTTGATGAACATCCCCTATGTGATCACGTTCGTCAACAGGGACGGCACCGAGGAGGTCACGCCGGCCATGCAGGCCGACCCGCGTGCTGAGGAGATCGGGGTCTTCGGTGCGTACCACATCTTCCGCATCTCGGGCACCAGCGGCTACGTCCAGGTGATGGAGAACGAGCCGGTACGCTTGGCCGTCCCCCAGCAGGATTGGCGCGCCCTGGCCGCCCAGTGGTACCTGACTGAGAACGCCCTCGACACGCCGATCGTCTGGGACAACGGCGAAGAGGCTCTACAACGGTTCCCATCGATGACTCGCAGCCAAGTAGCCGTCCCTCCCATGGTTCCCGTGCAGACCGAGGGTCAGGTGATCAGCGAGACGCTCACCAACGAGGGGCTTTCCTTCGACACCACGGCCGTCGGGCAACCCCATTGGATCAAGATTTCCTACTTCCCCAACTGGCACGTCAAAGGGGCGGAAGGTCCCTTCCTCGCATCGCCCTCGTTCATGATGGTCATCCCCACACAGAGCCACGTCGAGCTGTACTACGGCCGTACCGCGGCCAACACCGTCGGCCAGACCCTCGAGATCCTGGGTTGGCTGCTCCTCGTGGCCGTCTCGGCCTGGCGGATGGTCGTCTGGTTTCGGCGCAGGAGCCTGAGGAGGGCTTTGGACGCGACCGGCTACTCGACGAACGAGTTCACGGACGACACGTCCGAATAAGCCGTCCCCTGCCAGGTCCATCCGGATTCGACGAGCCACGTGAACCTCGGCCTGAAGTCGGGCATGTCGCCCAGCGGGGCGGCGAAGCAGATGGCCGACTCCGAAACGAACGGTGAAGCGTCGAGCAACACCTGCCGGGTAGCGGCCGTATCGGGACGCCATTCGCTCTCCAGCATGATCCACCGGCCGCCGGTCTGAACGGCAGAGAACGCGTAGTCGATCTCCCCTCCGGAAACCGGGTCGTTGATGAACAGGTCGAGTGTGTAGGAGACGGAGTCGATCCCCGCCGGCGTGGCCCGAGCCACGGGACCGGCAGTCTCTATCTTCAGGATGACTTCGATGTCGGTAACCGTCAGGCACACCGCCGTGATATCGCCCAGGGTCCCGAGCCCGGCTACCGGCCCGGCGCCGGCGACCACACCTCGGACATCACCGGCAGCGTCACGGATGGTCTGACTCCTGGCCCCGGGTGCGCTCGCCGCGGTCAGGCACGGCGTATGAGCGCCTGCAGCTTGGGTGTCACCCACCATACTCCCGGACTGGAGCACGGCCGTCGCCCTCGTCGTGGTGGTCAGACAGGGGGGATCTCCCACCCCGGCGATGTGGACCATGTCCTGCACCCGGGTACACCCCGCGAGCAGCAAGACGGTCCCGATAATCACGGACACGAAGACCAGTCTAGGCGGGAGCAGGAAACGGTACATGCTTCCCCCGCACACTCGCCGCACCCAAAGACTCGAGGACTCTCAGCGACCAATCTCTCTACAAGTAATCTCACTACCGCCGTGTTCAAAAGTCAAGAGTCGACGAACGCCCTTCAGCCGGACTCCCCTCTCTCCAGCCAGCCCAGGATGCCGTCCCGATCGGCATCGAGGCCGGGGGCCGGCGGCAGCGTCAACGCATCGGCGAACGCTGAGAACTTCAGCGGGTTCCCGGCGAGGGTGACAGGTCCAGCCACGGGGTCCTCTGTCGTCACCATCATGTTTCTCGCGGCCACCTGGGGATCGGCCATGACCCGGTCCACCGTGTTGATAGGCCCCGCGGGTATGCCAGCCTCCCCCAGAGCGCGCAGCCAGTGCTCGATCGAATGCCTGCCGAGAGCCGAATCGAGTTCAACCTTAAGTTCAGCTTGATGGTCGGTTCGCAGCTTATTGGTGGCGAACCGTGTGTCGACGGCTAGGTCTCCCCGGTCCAACACCAGACAGAGGCGCCCGAACAACTGATCGTTGCCCGCGGCTATCACCAGGTAACCGTCGGCGGCCGCGAACGCATCGAACGGCGTGATCGAGGGATGACGGGCGCCCAATGGCCGGGGGGCGGATCCTGTCGCCGCGTAGCGCGCGATCGCGTTCTCGAGGATGGCCACCTGGGCGTCAAGCATGGCCACGTCGAT
>CAZWAR010000182.1:0-3586 GCA_964631965.1 uncultured Gaiellales bacterium | reverse complement strand
CAGGGCCTGGTAGCCCTCACGGGCGATGTACTCCTCGATCTTGAGGGGGTCGATGATGCCGGAGTTGCGCAGAACGATCTTCACCTGGCGGTTGAAGAACTCCACGTCATCCATCTCCGCCACGGTACGATCGGTGCCGGGGGCGTGGCTCACCAGGCGGTTGACCACCCGGCCCTTCAGCAGGTGTTCCTCGCAGATCTCGTGGACGTCGTCGATGTTGACGTTCTGGTAGAACACGCCGTCCGGATAGATGAGCACCACCGGCCCCACCGCGCAGGGCCCCAAGCATCCGGTCTCGATAACCTGCGTGTTCTCGGCGATCCCCATGTCGGCCAGCTCTTTGGTGAATGCCGCGCTGACCTCCAGCGCACCCGAAGCGATGCACCCGCCCCCGGTGCACACGAGCACTTGGTTGCTGATCTTGTCCATATCTGTTCCTTCGTTCTCCTCCCGCCGCCCTAGGAGGCTATGAGGTATTCGGCCACCGGCTTGCCTTCGACCAGATGCTTCTGCACGATCTCGTGCACCTTGTCGCGGCTCTCGAGACGCCCGTACCGGAACACCGAACCGTCCGCGTTGCTGACCGTCGCCATCGGCTCCATCTCACACAGGCCCACGCAACCAGACTGGTGAATGGTCACATTGTCGAGCTTCGCCTCACCGATCTCGGTGAGGAAGGCGACCACCACATCACGGGCGCCGGCGGCGATGCCGCACGTGCCCATGTGCACCGTCACCCTGACCTCCTTGGGCCCGCTCCGGAGGTCGAGGTCTTCCCTGGCCTTGCCCGCCATGGCCAGCAGTTCGGCCGGGCTCTTGATCCTGTCCGCCATCACTCGCTCCTTTCGGCAGCGCCGACAAGAGCACCAACAGCGTCCGGCGCATACTGGGCAAGAATCTCGCCGACCCGGGCCGGTTTGACCCGGTGGTGGACGGTGTCGTTGATGGTGATCACCGGAGAGAGGCCGCAGGCGCCGAAGCACCGGGCCACTTCCAGCGAGAACTCGCGGTCCTCGGTGGTCTCACCCACGTCGATGCCCAACTTCTTCTTGAGGGCTTCGAGCACCTGCATCCCACCGCGCACGTAGCAGGCCGTGCCGAGACACACCCTGATGAGGTTCCGGCCTCGGGGGACCGTCGAAAAGAACGAATAGAACCCGACCACGCCGGCCACTTCGCTATAGGACTTGTTGAGTCCCCTGGCGATCGTCTTGAGGGCCGCTTCCGGCAGATAGCCGAAGATTCCCTGTGCCATCTGCAGCACGGGGATGAGCGCCCCCGGTTTGTTCTTGTACGCTTGGATCACTTCGTCCAGGCGGGAGAGCATCTCCTCCTCGGAGGCCTCCTCACAGCCTGAACAGCCTCGTATTCCCGTGTTGTCCGTCATTGCTCAGACTCTCCTTCTCAACCGTCGTTGAACGTCGCCTCACTCCCGCTTACGGCCGCTCGTTCCGTCGCCCCCCGACGGTCTGCGTCCTCCGCCGGGCGCCTATGGCGCCCGATCCGGTCTGAAATCTCGGCTGCCTACTCTGCGCTGGGCGGCGCGGTGTTTCGACAACCATCGCATCCTGCCGGCAAGACCCCGGCCCGACTGGGCGGTATAGCCGCGCCCACGCCCTGGAACCCTCTTCACGTCACCAACTCCTCCTCCAGTCGTTGGAGCCGGGACGCGGCCTCCAGGGGAGCGGCGTGGTCGAGGGGAGACGAGAATCGGTCCCCCCGCAGGCTCACCCTGAACTCCACTCCGGGGTTGGTCACGGCGGCGACGACGATGGTGGCACCCATGTCGCCGACCGGAGGTCTATCCACGTTGCCGAGCTGCATCGATGCCTCCACCCGGACTCCACCCAGGGCTGCCGAGGGCCCGATGGTGAGGTCGCCTCCCGCAGCCTGCGCGTCGGCCCTGAGCAGGCTCAGGCCCAAGCCGGTCCTCTTGCCCGGCTTGGTGGTGTAGAACGGGTCCAGGGTCTGCTCCGGCGTGGTGCGGAGGCCGCCGCCGTTGTCCTCCACCACCAAGCGCAACTCGTCGGCTCGGAGGTCGATGGTCAGCTCGATATCCACCAGCGTCGCCCCGGCTCTGGAGGAGTTCTCGAGGATCTCCATCAGATAGAGAGAGAGGTCATGCATGGCCGCCGCCCTCCGGGCCGTTATCGGCCGGCGTGGCGTCGCGCCCTACCCGGGTCGTGCGCCTACCGCCGGTGCCCGTCAGGGCGAGCGCCAGTTCCGCGAAGCTCGGCGCCTCCGCCAGGAGTTCCGTGCGTCCCTGTCCGATCTCCTCCAGGAAATGGGCATCGGAGGAGCCCACCAGCGGGAGGCCTAGAGCCGCGAATTCGGCCAGGCGCGGGGAATCGACGGGCAGCCATTTGGAGATCTCGAGTGCGTCGAAGCCCGCGTTGGTCGGGAACAAGCCCAGCTGCGAGAAGACACTGAAAGAATTCCGATCGACGTGGGCAGCTACGGCCAGTCCCCCGGCGGCGTGGATGACGGACACGGTCTCGGCCAGTTCCAGGGGGGTGGCGAGAGCCAGAGCAGCTGTTTCCGTGTCCACCCGGCTACCGTCGGCCTTCATGACCGGCTGGTCGCCGAAGAAGGAGTAGTAGCCCCGATCGGCCCGAGGGAGGAGGTCTCGCACGTGGGAGGACATCTCCTCGGCCCGATCCGCGTCGGGGAAGAGCCCCACCACATGGACCTCTTCCACGCTGGCGATCTCCATGCCGGCCAGCACGGTGAGCCCCGCGGCTGCGCCCGCTTCTCGAACCGCCCGGGTGTTGCCGGCTGTGTTGTGGTCGCAGACGGCGATCATCTCAAGCCCTCTCGCCAGCGCTGTAGCCACGATGGCAGCGGGCGTCATCTCGTCTGCTCCACACGGTGACAGGGCGGTGTGGATGTGGAGATCCGCTCGGATGAGACGCAGCTGCACCGGGTGGTCCCGTTCGGGAGCCGAGTTCCGGTCGTCCGGTATCGATGTTCTCTCGTCCTTCACTCATGATCCCTTTTTCGGGGTCCCGGCCGAGACCCTATGCCGGGCACCCCCTCAAGCCCAATTCGTACAGACGCCCGACGATATCGAACGTGTCGGCCTTGCTCGCGAACAGGGACAAGCCCTCTCCCGCAGCCCGTTTCGCGATCTCGGCGTCGGGCACCCGCCCACACGAGAAGATGACCGCACGGAGGCCGGCATGGCTCGCCACTGCGATCACGTTGAGATGCACCTGCAGGGTGACGAGCACGCCGCCGTCGGGGGCATGCGCCAACACGTCGCTCAGAAGGTCGGAGGCGTACCCATGGGTGATATCGGCTTCCCCATCCACGGCGGGGGTGAGTTCCTGAAGTTCGAGGGCTTCGATCAGTTCACGCAGTCTCATGACTCGGCATCCTCCTCTTCCGCGACGAGATGCGGGCAGAGATCCATGGTCGCCCGCTCCATGACGATGTCCTCAGCCAATGCGGCGCAGGTGGGGGCGCCACAGGCGCCACAGTCCCGGCCCGGTAGCGACCGGGTGAGAGCCTGCAGACGGCCCAGCTTCTCGATAGCCTTGCTCATGTCTGGATCGAGGCGAATACCCGAGCGGGGGGCGTAGGGTCT
>CAZWAR010000181.1:0-3640 GCA_964631965.1 uncultured Gaiellales bacterium | reverse complement strand
GATCCCTCCTGCCCCCCATCACTCGGGCCTCTCGACAGGCGGCCTTCGAGCAAAAGCGAAGAAGAGGACGGCACCCGTCAGAAGGATCGCCGCCCCGGACCCCAGGAGCGACCATCCCGGATCGACCCTGAACAACACGCACAGCGTCCCTCCCAGAACGAGGGGGACCGCATACAGCCAGGCGCGGCGAATCCCCAGAACGAAAGCGACGAGCAGCGCTCCGTCAGCACGTAGACGGTCCGGGCTCCGACGAGCAGGTCCATGGCCCCTCCCATCCCCGCCACCAACCTGCCGGGGATCTCGCAGCTCGCGATACTGCCTTCGCTGTCCACCTCGAACGTGCCCAGGAAGGTCCCGTCGACATGACCGCCGCGGATCGTCCCGCAGGAGATCGACGTATCGAAGTAGCTCCCCCCCCGGGCTGGATCGCGATGGGGCGCCCTCCGGCGTTCGCCCGATCCGGGTCCTCGCAGCCCGGAGGCGGTTCCGGGCCGACTCCCAAAACTCCATTCTCCGAGTGGATGATGATATCGAGCCCGGCCGGTATGTGGTTGGCGACCAGGATGGGCAGCCCGATACCGAGGTTGATGACTTCCCCGTCCCTCAGCTCGGCAGCCGCCCGTCTGGCAATGGTGTTCCGGACGTCCTCCATCGGGCCTCCTAGACCTGTCGCCAGCACTCCATCAGTTCCAGCGGGAAGAACGACAGCAGCTCGTAGCTGGTCTCAGTCACAAGGACCATGTCCTCGATTCGCACCCCGTGCCGGCCCCCTTTTTTGCCCGTGTAGGTCTCGAAGGCCATCACCATGCCGGCCTTGAGCGTGTGGGGCGGAATGCCAACCGCCCGATGGCTGTAGAAGATCATGGGCCGGTCGTGCAGCGTGAGGCCGATTCCGTGCCCGCAGGCATAGGGATTGACCTCGGCCCAGGTGTCGTAACCCCAGTAGGAGGGCGAATCCGGCCACCGAGCGAGGACGTCGTGGTCGGTGGCGCCGTCCTTGACCACGCTCAGACCGGCCAGCAGCATCTCCTTGGCCTCCGCGTGGAGCTCCTTCTGCTCCTCGGTGGCCTTGCCGCACGAGAAGGTGCGGTAGATGCAGGTCTTGTAGCCCTGGTAGGAGGCGCCGTCCACGTCGACGTAGACGAGATCGCCCGGGCGGATCATGCGGTCGGTGAACGTCCAGCCATAGGGGTTGGTGTTCTCGCCGCTCATGCACACGAGATCCTCGGTGTGATCGGCTCCCTCCTCGTAGAGGGCCGCGATGCCGGCGGCCACCAGGTCGCACTCCCGGATGCCGGGGCGTATGGCGTCGGCCACGGCCGCGTGCGCCTTCTCGGCGTTGGCGCAGGCGATCTTGATGAGTTCGACCTCGTCGACGGTCTTGATCATACGGGAGTAGTCCATGACCGGGCGGCCGTGGATGGTCTGGACGCCCTTGCGGGCGAAGGCCTCGAAGAACAACCCTTGCAGAGTGGTGCCATCGACGGCCAGGGTCTCCTTCTCCACCCCGTAGTCGGCCATGAGCTTGGCCACCCCGTTCACCCAGGCGTCGATGAGCGCGTCGTTCGAATCGCGGGCGGACAGGCGGGGCATGCCGTAGGAGGGCTGGACGCCGGCCAGCCAGGGCATGCGCCGGGCCGTCTCGGAGGGGGTCCCGCCCCCGATGAGGTGCGGCTCACCGTTGCGGGAGATAAACACGGCCTGCATCTCGGAGGCCCGCATGGGGGTGGTGACGTAGTAGGAGGCGATGTAGCGGATATTGTCGGGGTCCCAGGTGATGATGGCGCCGACACCATCTGCCTCCATCTGCGCTTTCACCCGGGCCACCCGTTCCCTGCGCAGCCGGGGATAGTCCACTCGCTGCTCGAAATCGACGGCGTACTTGCCCAATGCCATGGTGTTTCCTTCCCGTCAGTTCGTTCTAGGGTAGTACTGGTCCAGGCGCGAGCGCACGACTGCGTCCACGTAGATGCCGGGAGTGTGAATACTGTCGGCGCCGATCTCCCCCACATCACACAGGAAGTCGACTTCGGCCACCACATGGTCCGCGCACATCGCGCAGAGGGGACTGAGATTCCCGGCCGTGCCCCGGTAGCGAAGATTCCCCCAGGTATCTCCCGTGTGCGCCCGAACGAAAGCCACATCCGTTCGGACGGCGTGCTCCAGGAGATACCCGACCCAGCCTACGGTCACGTGTTCCTTGCCCTCGGCCACGGACGCTCACACCCCGGGGGCGTCAGGAAGCCGTCCAGACCGGCGCCCCGAAACGCAGCCTCTCTGCAAGTGCCCCTTGGGGAACGAGTTCCGCCGACGGCGATGCTCATACCCGAGCGAACGCCGGCGATCGCCCGTTCGATACCGACCACCTTGTTCCTGCGCATCCACTCCTCCTGGTTCGAATCGCCGAAGCGGTCCAAATCCGCGCGCCCGCCGATGCTAGAATGTTACCGACCGGTCGGACGGTTTTTGGCGACTGTACAGTGCCCGCCTCCGATCTGTCAACCACACTGCCGGCATAAAGACGCTATCGGAAGGATGAGAGAGGTGCCGCCCCGACGTCACGGTTCAAAAGGGGATGCGCGGAAGAGTCAGATCGTCCAAGCCACCCTGGACCTTGTCGTCGCCTATGGGGTGGCCGGTTGCAGCATGTCCCGTATCGCAGTGGCGGCTGGGGTGACGAAGGCCAGCCTGTACGAATACTTTCCGACCAGGCGAGACTTGCTTCTCGCCGCTCTTGACGTCGTCTTCGACCGAGTCCTCGAGGTGCACGGAGTGTCCTCACATCCCGACGCTCTCGAGCGCCTGCGGGAGATCGGCCGGCGCCACACCGACCTCATCCTGTCCGACCCGGGCCCCGACAACCAGTACATGTACGCGCTGGTCGAATTCATGGCTGCCGCACCGGAAGAGGAACTGCGGCACGAAGTCGGGAAGAGGCAGATGGCGGCCGCAGGCAATCTCGCGCGCATCGCCGACGAAGGAAAGGCGCAGGGAACAATCGCCCCGAATGTGGATTCGCTCCAAGTGGGATGGATGGTCGCCGGCTGGGCCTGGACGGAGACCCTGTCCCATCTCGTGGGAGCCGGGGAATTTTGGAACGCCAAGCGCTCAGGCAGGATGCTCGATCTGCTGCTTGACGGCATCTCCACCAGGCCGGCGCTCGAACCGGAAGTACACCACCGGCCATCCTCCTGACGCCTCGTCGGCAGGGAGAGCTGGTTCTGCTCAGCGTCGATCCGACGTTTCGCTCCCTTCGGAAAACGGGTAGATGCCCTGCCGCCGAGCGGGCCTCGGCCGGCGGGCGGCCGAAGATCGGGAGGTGTCGAGAATTGGCTCCCCACATTGGTGACTTCCTGACGAACCTGTCGCAGCCGATGCCGATGCGCGAGAAGCTGTCCAAGCTGACACGAAATCTGTGGCGGCGGGTGGTGCTCCGACAGGCGTGCTGCGGCCACCCGGGCGAACCCGGCTGCTGAGAGCCGCCCGATCCGTCCCGTGCGGGCGGACACACACATTCGCACTAGCTGCCGGCGGCGCAGGCAGCCGCGCTGCGACGTCCACCCTGCCGGCTTCATCCGCATGATTCCCAGGGCAGACCGTGCGGTATACTGCCCCCTTGCCGAAGCGAGGAGGCTTCATT
>CAZWAR010000180.1:3085-3642 GCA_964631965.1 uncultured Gaiellales bacterium | reverse complement strand
CCGCCTGCATCTACCTCAATCATGAGCTCGGTCGTCCCAGCCGGGCGATCGTCGATTACACTGCCTGACGTGGCATCAATCATCTAGAGAGGAAATGGTCCATGAGCACAAAGATCGCTATCAATGGCCTCGGCCGCATCGGCCGCCCGATACTCCGGGCCATCGCCGAGCGCGGCGCCAACCTTGAGGTGGCAGTCGTCAACGACCTCACCGACGCGGCAACCCTCGCGCACCTACTCAAGTACGACAGCGTCCACGGCGTCTGGCAGGCTACACTCTCCGGGTCCCCGTCCCCGACGGCTCCGTGGTGGACCTCTGCGTCACCCTGGGACGGGAGGCCTCGGCGGAGGAGATAAATTCGGCCATGAAAGAGGTCGCAGCTGGCCCGCTGGCCGGCGTTCTGGAGCACACTGAGGAACCGATCATCGGGTCCGACGTCGTCGGCAATCTCACTCCGTCGTGTTCGACAACGCGCTCACGATGGTCATGGGCAGACAGGCCAAACTCGGCATCTCGTATGACAACGAGTGGGGCTTCTCCAATAGGATGGTGGATCT
>CAZWAR010000180.1:0-3075 GCA_964631965.1 uncultured Gaiellales bacterium | reverse complement strand
GCCGGATGTGACACTGACCACGTACGTGCTGGCCGATTCGCCCGAGCTCCTCAACGGTGGCAAGCGCCCAGCCGTCGTCATCTGCCCGGGAGGAGGCTATCTCGCCTGCTCGGACCGCGAGGCAGAGCCGGTAGCGCTCCGCTTCGCGGCCATGGGGTACCACGCCTTCGTGCTAAGGTATTCGACCTACTACGAAGGGGCCTTCAGCATGACCGCCCTGGAACGCGTCGTGCCATTGAACCCTCGTTCCCTTCATCCCGCTCCACTACGCGACTTGGGAAAGGCGTTTCTCATCATCCGCTCCCGTTCCGACGAGTGGCTGGTGGACTCAGACAAGATCGGGATCTGCGGGTTCTCCGCGGGCGGCCACAATTGCGCTATGTACGCGGTCTACTGGAACGACCCGGTGCTCTCGGAACACTTTCGGGAACCCCCAGGCGTCTTCCGACCGGCCGTCGCCATCCTTGGTTACGCCTTGCTCGACTACCGGTTGATCCGCGGGCCGACGTCAGCTCCATTTACACAGGTGATGTCCGACGCGATGAATATCGCGCTCACGGGCGCCAAGAACCCATCAGCGAAACTCCGAGACCAATTCAGCCCCGTCCTTCACGTTTCGAAGGAAACTCCTCCAACCTTCCTATGGGCGACGGTGGGAGACCAACTGGTACCGGTGGAAAACACCACCCGAATGGCAAATGCTCTAGCGGCGGCGGGCGTGCCGCTGGAGGTCCATATCTTCGAGGAGGGTCCGCATGGCCTGAGCCTGGCCGACCAGGCGAGCGCCGGGTCGCTCTCGGACGTGCGGCCCGATACCGCAAAGTGGGTGGAAGCGGTGGAAGCCTGGCTCCGAAAGCGCTTCGCGCTGGACCTCGCCGCCACCCCCGCCTGGGTGGAGGACCGCGAAGCAGGCAGCACACAGGCCCAGAGCTGAGGGCTGGCAGGGCGCGTTAGGGGGCGCGGCTAGTCGAGAACCGGCAGGGGACGGTCGGCTGGACGATGAGGTCGGCCGCCCGGGCCCGCAGGGGCCTTCGCCTTGCAGCTACGACGGCCAAACTGACGGCCACCGGCACGTAGAACAGCGACCTGCGGTGGATAGGCGGTAGTCAAAAGCCCTGCCAAACGGCCTATGGCGGCCCGCCGTGGACCCCCAAGCCGCAATTCCAATCCGAGGGTCGATGGTTCGAGTCCATCACGGCTCACTAGGAAAGCCCCGTTTCTGCGGGGCTTTTCTGTGCTGCCGAGTGCCTAACCGTTCAACCTCGGACCGTTGTCCGCTTCGGCTTTGCTTGCTCTGAATGTGCGCTCCCGGTAGATATTTGACACTGTGGCTCCGGTAGGTGTGTTCCACTTCGGGACGCGGCTCCGGTACCTGGGCGACAGTGGCTCCGGTACCTGTGTGACACTTTCCAAGGACTTCGCCTTCCAGCTCCACACCAAATAGCAGGAGAAATCCGGCTATCTGGGGAGGGCAGACACCGTACTTGTGGAGCTGGGACTGGTGGAACAACGGCACAAAGCCGTGCTCGAAGTGCTGGCCGGGGCCACGATCGGCGATGTGGCCGTGAGAAACGGGGTGACCCGACAGACGGTCCATCGCTGGCTGAGGCGTTATGCCTCTTCGGGCATTGGCGGTCTGGCCGATCACTCCAGCCGACCGGGGACCTGCCCGCACCAGATGTCCCCCGAAACCGAGGCCCGCATCCTCGAACTCCGGGAAGCGCATCCCGGCTGGGGACCCAGGACCTTGCGTCACCACCTGCAGAAGGAAGACGTCTTCCCCCTTCCCGGCCGCTCCTCCATCTATCGCCTGCTGGTCCGCCACGGCTTGGTGGACCCTCAGAAGCGAAGACGCAAGCGGGAGGACTATCGAAGATGGGAACGCACCCGCGCCATGGAGCTCTGGCAGATGGATATCATGGGCGGGGTGAGGCTGAGAAGCGGGGCTGAGCTCAAGATCATCACCGGCCTCGATGACCACTCCCGCTTCTGCGTCTCGGCGCTCCTTGTGCCTCGGGCCACCGCTCGCCCGGTGTGCGAAGCCCTGGCTCTCGCCATGCGCCGCCATGGGGTGCCCGACCAGATCCTCTCGACAACGGCAAGGTGTTCACCGCCCGCTTCGGGCCGGGCAAAGGTCAGGTGCTCTTCGACCGGATCTGCCGGGAGAACGGCATAAAACACCTGCTCACGGCTCCGCGTTCACCGACCACCACCGGCAAGGTGGAGCGGTTCCACAAGACGGTGAGAGCGGAGTTCCTGGCCGGCCGGGTCTTCGCCTCGCTGGAGGAAGCCCAGGAGGCCCTCGATGCCTGGGTCCGGAGCTATAACGAGGAGCGACCCCACCAGGGCATCGGCATGGTGCCGCCGGCCAAGCGCTTCGCCCTCGGCGCCCCGGACGCGTTCGTCCCGGTCATCCCCGACCCCGAGGAGGAGGACGTCCGGGAGAGGCCCCCACGGGGCCCGGAGACGCGCGTGACCAGACGGGTGGGAGGCGGCGGAGGCATCAGTCTTTGCACCTTCCCCTATCACGTGGGCGCCTGGCTGGCGGGCGAGACGGTGGACGTCATCAGCGACGACCGCCTGGTCGAGATCTTCCACCGCGGGGTGTTGGTCGCCACCCATGCCCGCCGCCACCCGCTCGAGGTGACTCCCACCGGGGGGAAGAAGCCCCAAGGTCCAGGAGAGCGACGGCCAGCGCGGCCCCAGCCCGGAGCGGTGGTGGGGGTGCCGGTCATCCGCAAGGTGGCTGCCCACGGAGACGTGAGTTTCGCCGATGCCCGATATGCGGTGGGGCCCCGCCATGCAGGCAAGGACGTGGAGGTCCGCCTGGTCGGTGACGTCGTCCAGATCTACTTAGGCGGCATCCTTCTCCGCACCCACCGGGCCACGCACGACCCCAGCAAAGTGCACGGGGCCTTCGGGGTTCCGGGGGGAAGACCGCGCAAGAAGAAGGCCTCATGATAAATCGACAGAAGCTTCGAGACCTGAGTGACTGTAACAAAGGTACCGGAGCCAAGATGTAACACGGGTACCGGGACTTGACACGGCGCTCCCTTTCCAATGCGTCTAGTTTAT
>CAZWAR010000179.1:0-3704 GCA_964631965.1 uncultured Gaiellales bacterium | reverse complement strand
CCGGCGACGTGTTTGTGGACGAGGCGGACGGCACCCGGCTGGCCAGCATGGTCAAGCCCGTGATCACCTACTGGGTGGAGTACCGAAAGACCGGCCCCGAGACATACCAGGTCCTCAGCGCGTACCATCACCGCATGCGTTTCAAATAGGGAGTGTAGCCACCGTGGCAGAGTCGAGCGAGCAGCGGGATCGACAGAACGACGAGCAGCAGGGCCCGGAGGGCACCGGCCGGCCCGCCGACGCCCAGGCTCCGGAGCCCGCAGATCGGCCGAGCATCGGTCCCGAAGATGCCCCCGGGCAGCCGGACGCGGCGTCCGCCGGATCGGAAAGCCCGGCGCCGGAGGAGGAGCAGCCGCGGGTCTGGAAGTGCGGCCGTTGCCGGTGCGACCTGGTGACGAAGAAGGTCGAACTCGAGTACATGGGCTACACCATCTCCCACGATCTGCCCACCTGCCCCACGTGCGGCAAGGTCTATATCTCCAAGGACCTGGCCGAAGGGCGTATGTGCGAGGTGGAGCAGACGCTCGAGGACAAGTAGGCACCCTGGGGCGCGAGCCGCGCTCCCGGCGAGTCACAGTGCGGGGAACCGACCAGAGGAGCGCCCGATGACCGAACCGGAGCAGTTTGATTTCGAGAAGGCCCTGAGCGAGACCTTGAAGGCCATCGACATCGGCCCACACTGCAGCTGCGCCGACATCACGATGGAACTTCTGCGGGTTCACCTGCCTCTTCCCTGGACCGGCGCCCGCTACGCCGCGGCGGCGTTCGGAGGCGGTGTCGGCGGAAGCGGAGGCCCATGCGGGGCCTTCACGGCCGCTCTGGTGGCCCTATCCCTGCTCGCCGGGCGGGGCGAACCTGCCGGCTGCGTGGCCGAGCACGTGGAGGGGCAGGCCCAGGCCTTCTACGACGCCTGGCTGGAGAGACACGGCACCTTCCTGTGCTCGGAGCTCACCGGCTACCCTTCTCTGCGGAGCCACGAGGTGCAGGACGAGTTCTTCTCCAGTGGCAAGGTGGACGAATGCACGGACCAGCGCATCCGCTTCGCAGTGGAGACCGCCCTGAAACTGGCTTCAGAGGGCGTTTCGAGTCACTGACCGGAGCAGACGCCCGGGCGCGAGCCCAGCGGCCCGTTGCTGGCGGCATACGCCATTCACCGGACGGCGCCCACCGGCGGCTCTACTGGATGGCGCACGCCCCCACCGGCGAAGCAGACTGCAGGCGGGCAATGCCCTCGGGCGAAAGCCCCAGCAATCCGAGGTCCGCTTGCAGCTGCTCGGGCGACCCCTCACCGTAGAGGTAGGCGTTCACGCGGGCAGCCGCAGTGGAATCGATGAGGTCCCGCATGTCCGGATACATCGCCTGGAACTCGGCCCACAGCTTTCGATCGCCCTGGAGCGCGTACTTCTGGTGGTAGTCCTCAGCCAGGTAGAAGTGCTCGAAGGGAAGGATGACGGTCTGCACCGGGCGCTTGGCGTCGGCGTCGACCCGCTCCATGATCGCCCGGGCGACCCGCTCCTGCTCGGAATCGTGGACGAAGATCACCGAGCGGTACTGCAGCGGCAGCCCCGGGACTGTGGAATCGTGAGAGGCGAAGAAGGCTTCGGCCAACTCCTCGTAGGTGATCTTGGCCGGGTCGAAGTCCACCTGCACGGTCTCGCTGTGGCCGTCGAGGTTGTGATAGGTCGGGTCGGTGCTGGTACCCCCGGCGTAACCGACCCGGGTGCGGATGACTCCTGGGAGAGCGCCCAACTGGGCCTCCGAGCCCCAGAATCAGCCGAAGGCGAAGGTCGCGGTCTGATATTCGGCGGGCGCTTCCAGGTCGAGGGGCGGTAACTGTGTAGCCATGGACGTCTCCGTGTATTTCGAGGTCTGATCGCCCGAGCCCCCGGCCGCGTCTCCGCAACCGGTGGCGAGTAGGATGGCAAGGGCGGCAACGGCAAAGGCTCCTACCGGCCCGAGGCTGCTGACAGTGCGGCGTAGTCTCACGACCGGCGCTCCCCTATCTCTCTGATTGCATCAGGAACTGACTGCCCGAGGATTCCACCTCAGTGCTTGGGTTGGACACACGTCCGAGCATATTGGTTTCTTCCCGTCTGCCAACCGGTCGGAACACTGGTCGCAGAGCTGAAGGATGCCGGCGCCGTCGAAATCAGGAACACCGAAAGGGCAGGCGGGGACGCACCCTCGGCAACCGTCGCACAAGGCTGCATCGACAACCACCACTCCGTCCTTTCGCTTGGAGATGGCACCCGGCGGGCACGCCTGGATGCAGGGGGCATCGGGGCAGTGCTGGCAGGAGATGGAGTGGAAGGTACGGGTGACGTTCGGGAAGGTGCCCGTGACCACCTCGTACACCCGCCTGAGCCCGAACGTGCCGGACGGGATCTCTCGCCATTCCTTGCAGGCGATCTCGCAAGTGAAGCACTTGATGCAGCGCTTCGGATCGTGCGTGAAGGCATATCCCTCGCTCATGGTCACGCCTCCTCCCACTTGCTGATCCTCACCAGGGTCTGCTTGGCCATCTGCGAGAAGAACCGGTCGAACAGGCGCTCGTCGGAGTTGTAGAGATTGTTGACCTCGCTCCCGCCGTCACCTGTGGGGTAACCGGGAAGGCCCAGTTGCTCACAGGACTGCCACCAGCCCCGCTTGGTCATCACCACCTCCGGGGAGATGCCGGGGAAGTACTCGGCCACGAACCTGCTCCAGCCGTGCGGCGACTCCACCCTCACCCAGTCCCCGTCACCGATGCCGTACTCTGCGGCGGTGGCCGGATTGATGCGCAGCCAGGGATAGGGCTGCAGTTCGCGCAGATAGGCGGCGTTGTGGTGATATGAATGCTGGCAGAGACGATACGCATGCACATCGCTGAGGACGAGGGGGTAGTCCTTGGCTAGCTCAGGGGTCTCAGCGAGCCCCTCGGGCGGGCCTTGATAGATGGGGAGATACGGCAGAGTGCCGGTACCGTTGCAGTCGGGCTTGCCCCCGACGAACTCGTTGTAGCACTGCACCTTACCGTGAGGCAGATCTTTGAAGAGCGCGGCGTACTTGCGGTACTCGGGTGGCTGAGGCCCGGACGGCGTCGCGGGCTTGTCCGGCGTAGCGCCCCCGCTCGGCGCTGCTCCGGCCGTCGCCGCAGTGCCGGGCGCCGCCGGCGGTGGCACGAACATCCCCCCTGGGTTCTCTTTCAACTCCTCCCAGGTGAGACCGTGGCGGGCCAGAGCCTCGTTCATGAAGGCTTCCATGTCGCCGTGCCAGAAGTGCTCACCGTAGCCCATGCGTGCTGCGAGATCGAGGTAGAAGCGCCAGTCGCTCCGCGCCTCGCCGAAAGGCTCCACCACCTGGTTGTAGGGGGCGATGCGCAGACCATCCGGGGTGGGACGCACACCGAAGAAGTCACCCTGCTCGTAGCTGGTGCAGGCCGGCAGCACGATGTCGGCGTAGTCGATGTGCGGCGAGCGGAAGACGTCCATGACGAACATGAAATCCAGCTTCTCGAGCGCTTGAGCCACCTTCCTCGGGTTGCGCGTTGCCGACAGCGGGTTGCTACAGCTCGCGTTCAGCACGCGGATGGGATAGGGCCTCTCCGTGAGCACGCTCATCAACGCCTTGTAGTAGGCGGAAGTGGGACCGCTCTCCCAGCGTCCCGGCGTCTGATACCAGACGGGTGCTTCCGGCGCCACCAGTCGTTCCACCATGCCGTCCGG
>CAZWAR010000178.1:0-3725 GCA_964631965.1 uncultured Gaiellales bacterium | reverse complement strand
GTCCTCGGATGGGTCCTCAACGCTTCGAGAAAGGCACCGACCTCCCGCGTGTCGGCCAGCGCCAGGTCGGCATGAGTCTGCCGCGACCCCCCGTCGCGCACCACAACCCCCAAGCCCCACCCGGAGAGCGCACGAAACGCGTCCTCATCAGTGAGGTCGTCGCCCAGGTACATCGCCAAAGATCTCCCCGGGTCGATCTCCAACTGTTGAAGCAGCCATTCGAGGGCCTTGCCCTTGTCCCAGTCGATAGCCGGCTGCACCTCGACCACCTTCTTGCCGCCCGCCTGACGCAGCCCCGGATACTCAGCCAGGACCTCCCGCACCACGCGATTCACCGTGCCTTCCGCCTCCGCCGGTGCGAGACGGAAATGGACGGCCAGGGAGAAACGTTTCCGTTCGAAGATGAGACCCTCGATCCGACCCAGACGGTGGCGGAGTCGCTGCTCCACCTCGTCGATGAGGGGAATCGCGTCCCGGCCCTTCTCGAGCAGCGACCGCATCCCGCCAGGGCCGGCCACGTCGAAGCCATGGCTGCCGGCGTAGTAGATGCTGTCGATGCCGACGAGGGAGCGTACGTCCTGCAGGTCTCTGCCGCTGATGATGGCCACGGCTCGGTCCTCGGCCAACCGCGCAACCACCGTTCTCATGTCCTCCGAAAGCCGGGCCAGCTCAGGGCGGGCGACTATTGGGGTGAGGGTGCCATCGTAGTCGAGGAAGATCGCGGTGCGGTCGACTGCAGAACTTACGACGCTCAGGGTGTCCAGGTAGGCCATGCCTGGAGGGACGGCACTCATGGGCCTGGGCTTCGGCACCGACGGCTTGAGCTGTGCGGCATCCTTCAAGACCAGGTCGGCGCCGGCCTCCTGCATCGCTACGGCGTTGCCGCTGCGGGCCACTCCAACCACCAGGCCCATGCCGGCGGCCCGCCCCGATTCGACGCCGGACAGTGCATCTTCCACCAGGATCGCCTCGCCGGGGTTAACGTTCAAGCGCTTGGTCGCTTCGAGCATGATGTCGGGATGCGGCTTACCCTCAAGGCCCAGGTCGGCCGCCACGTTCCCGTCGACGAGGGCATCGAACAGGTCCAGCAGTCCCGAGCGCTCCATGATGAACCGTCCGTTACGGCTGGACGTTACGACCGCCGCCCGCAGCCCTCCGATGCGCGCGAGTCCGGTGAGAAGCACCGAGCCCGGGAAGATCTCGACCCCTCTCTCCTCTACCAGCTCGTGGAAGATCTCGTTCTTACGTTTACCCAGGCCGTTGATGGTCTCAGCGGAGGCCGGGTCGGAGGCCTCGCCTTGAGGCACCTCTATTCCCCGGGCGGCCAGAAAGCTCTGAAGACCGTCCAACCGCGGTTTGCCGTCCACATACGTGCGGTAGTCCCGATCCTTGTCGAAAGGCTCGAAAGGCTTCCCCGACTCCTTCGCCCGCTTCCTGAGGAGATCGTCGAACAGTCGTTTCCACGCCTCTGCGTGGATGGCGGCCGTCCGCGTTATGACGCCGTCCATATCGAGGACGAGTGCCCGATAAAGGGAGAGATCCAGTTCGGCTGTCATGGCTTCGAGGTGTGCCAGGTCCATGCCTTCTCCCGACGCGGCTTCTATCGTCTCCCTGGCGCCTACCCGCAGAGGACGACCGACAAACGTGCTAGGCTCCGAGCTGCGCACGCTGACGGCGGCGGCCATCGTGCAAAACCGGCTTACGCACCATATGGCCGGGGTACCTTCCCTCGGCGAAGCCTGGTGGTCGACAGGAGTTCAACGGGCAGACGACCGAGTAGCTGACCCGCGGGGGACCGAGAACTGGGATCGCGCACTCCAACCTCTCCGCCGGCTGAGGATTCGGGAAAGCAGGGCATAGAGCGCTTGCCTCCCCTCGTGATGGCCGGGTTGGCGGCGGGCGGGCTGCTTTCCATGATCGACAGCAGCGTCATCACCGTCGCCATCCCGGACATCGCATCTAGGCTCGACGCGAGCCTGACCGCGACCGGGTGGACGCTCTCCGGCTATCTCCTGGCGTTGGCAGCCGGGCTTCCAGCCAGTGCGTATCTGGCCAAGCGCTACGGCACCCGCCGAGTCTACCTCTTGAGCCTGGTGGCCTTCACGGTCATTTCCGGCCTCTGTGCAGCAGCCCCGTCTATCCTCGTCCTCGATCTCGCCCGTATCGCCCAGGGACTTGCGGCTGCCCCGTTGATCCCGCTCTCTCTCACCCTGGTCTACGGGGGACAGCCGGGCATGACCAGCCCCGTATCCTCCCTGCTTCCGGTGCTCGTCTTCTTCCTCGCTCCCGCCCTGGGGCCTACGGTAGGGGGTCTGCTCATCAGCGCCGGCGACTGGCGCCTGATATTCCTCATCAACCTGCCTATCGGGCTCTTGGGCGCCCTAGGGGTCTTGCGGGCCAAGGGCCATGTGGTCCCGGATGAGCCCGATCGAAACGCCCGCCTCGACCTCTTCGGCCTTCTGCTTCTGTCCGCCGGTCTCGCCCTCGTCATCTATGCGACCGCCGAAGGGCCCCGGTCCGGCTGGCTCAGTAAAGGTACATGGCCCTTCTGGGCGGCGGGTCTGGTGCTCGCCACGGCGTATGTCGCGTGGTCACACGGCCGCTCGAACCCGGCGCTCCGCCTGGATCTTCTTCGCTCCTCGCGCAACGCGCTCATGGTGGTTCTGTGCGCACTCGGGGCCATCGTCCTTTTTGCCGTGCTTTTCCTTATCCCGGTGTTCCTCCAACAGGCCAGCGGCGCCTCCGCGATCACCGCCGGACTCGTGCTCCTGCCCCAGGGACTGGCTATGGGCGGGTCTATCCGCCTTGGAAATTGGCTGGTGGGGCGCTGGGCATTGCGGCCGGTCGTAGTCCTCGGCATGGTGACCCTGACTCTCTCCACCCTTCTACTGCTGCTCGTCACCAACACGACATCATCGTGGTTTGTCGCCCTTGTCCTGACCGGCAGGGGCATTGGGCTGGGGCTTGTCGTCACTCCTCTTCTGGATGCCCTGCTACTCCCCTTGACGCCTGAGGAGATGCCTCACGGCAGCACCCTCTTCAATGTCGTCCAGAGGCTGGGCGGGAGTCTCGGCGTCGCACTCATAGCCAGTGTGTTCACGGCGCGGGAGTTGACCCGAGTCTCGACTTCTCTTCGTGCCTTGGGGATCGAGCAGATCCCCGAGAGCGCCGCCACGGCATTCGACCCCGCGCAGGTCCCGGCCGCTTTCAGGGTGCCGTTGGAGGAGGCGCTCACCGCCGGGTTTCACGACACGGTCCTCGTGATTGCGGGCCTGGGCTTCGCCGGCGTACTGGCGGCCGCCGGACTGCGCTCGGCGAGACCGAGGGCCGCGGCCACCTCGGCCTCGGTGGGGACAGACTCCGCGGCGACGGCCTCGAATGAGACGGCCTCCAAGAGTTGACAGGGGCGCGCCTGTATCTCGCTACTACATCTTGAGGATGAGCTTGCTGGCCAACCTCATCTTGCCGACAGTGCCCTTCTTGTGGGCCATGATGACTTCGTACTGGGCCTGCAGGTCTAGGGGCGGCACCACCTCTTGACTTTTCTTGACCAGGGCCATGGCTCCAGTGGAGCACGTCGTCACGCACAGGCCGCAGCCAATGCACCGATCGAGGCCGACCCGGGCGGCTTCGGCACCGTTGCCGACGGTCACCGCCTCCATCTGGCATTTCTCCACACAGGTCCCACAGCCGTTGCAGGCGTCGGTGTCGACCGCCGCGTAGTA
>CAZWAR010000177.1:0-3775 GCA_964631965.1 uncultured Gaiellales bacterium | reverse complement strand
TTCGTCAGGGAACCTGCTGTGGGGGCTCAGGTACCACAAGGGGACGCTGCATGTTGGGTGCGACAGCTTGGCCGACGTCACCTACACCACGCCGATCTGGAACGTGTACCGCACCGGCAAGATGGAAGCGGACGGGACGACCAGTTATGCGAGCGTAGCCCACGGCGTGGCCGGAGCCGTGAACGGCTGGGAAGCGCATTGGACCGACAAGGTGAATACGGAGACCGGCTTGTACGACATCAGCGGCTACTATGTGACGCAGTGAGGTCGGGGACCCACGGTGTCGCCGATCCCGGTGATGCGAGGGCATGCCGACTGTCGGCAAGGCCGGATCGGAGGGGGGGCCGAGTATGCTGGCCGCCGCTGAACCGGTGGCGGCCGCCGCCCGCAGGTTCTCGGGCGGCGGCCGCTGCGTCCGATCCCGGTGGCCAGGAGAGGGGCTCAGATTGTCGCGTTGAACAACGGCTTGAGCACGTCCCCATGCATCTGTCTGCAGACGCGCCGGCGGGGGGACCCTCCCGTATCCACTCCGTTGCGGTTTCGTTTCACCTATCGCCACGAGAACGCTTCTGATGGTTTTCAATCAGCGCCTGGGAGAGTGGGCGCGAGCAATTGCGGATACGTAGTCGCCTTTGAGGATTGCCTTCCTCTTCCGCTCGGCGCTGATGCCCTTGTCAACGTGCGCGGAGGGAGGTTCGTAGGAGTCATGAAGCGACGTTATCTATTGCTGCTTGCTGTGATCTCCGTCGCGCTCATCCTCGTACTGCCGGGGACTGCCCTGGCGGCCTACGAGACCCCGAGTACGGTAACAGCGACCGGCTGGTGCTACTGGGATCTGGATAGCGGGACTTTCGGAGGAGCGGAGGGCTCGGAGCTCTTTCTGGCTCCCGGCGTCGGCACCGGCGACGGTGGTGCTCCCCACTGGCTGTTGAACGCCTGTGGCTGGGGCATGGCACCGGTCGCCTTCAACGAATTCGTCGATTCCGACGGCGTGCCCACCTGCACTTTCGACAGTATTACGTACGCCGATCTCGCGGGCACGACGTGGCGGAGCGACGAGTGGTACCAGAGCCTGAGGTCTCCCTTTGTCGTCCACACCGCCGAGGACAACTACTTCAAGCTGCAGTTGATCACCGCAGGGTGGGGGGAAGGCACAGATTGGGTCTGGCTGGTACAACGGCTTCAGCCTGTGAGCGACCCGGACGCGCAGATTCTGCTTGGCGACCTCAGGACATTCATCATGGCCCCGACTACCGGCTCCATCGACGCCGCGATGGTGCGGAGCCTCACCGCCAAGGTGGAAGGCGCTCTTGCGGCCCTGGCCAGGGGCAACCAGAACGCGGCCAAGGTGGCGAGGAACGAACTCATGGCCCTCGTGAACCAGACAATGGCCCAGACCGGCAAGAAGATCGCCCCGGCCGCGGCTGCGGAGATCATGCTCCAGGCGACCGCGGTCAACAGCGCACTCGGTTACTAGGTCTAGCAGCGTACCGCCACTGTGCAGAAAGCCCCGCATAGGCGGGGCTTTCTCGTCTTCATTCTGCCGGCGAACCTTGCGGCTCACTCCGGGTTTTTCGATCCGGCGGGACTATCCGCTGATACCGGCAGTTCGCGTTCCCAGGGTCACCTGGAAGGTCATGCTCTGACCGTTGCGGTCGACGACCACCGAGATAGTGTCTCCCGGGGCCTTGTTCGTCACGATCCTGATGACATTCTGTTGCGTGACCACCGTTGTCCCGTCGATGCTGGTGATGATGTCACCCTGCCGGATACCCGCCTGGAAAGCCGGACCGGTGTTATCGATGGAAGCAACCAAAGCGCCGTCCGCGCGGGAGAGACCGCGTTGTTGCTGCAATGCGGGGGTGACCGTTACTACGCCTACCCCGAGATAGCCCTGCTGGTTGGACGGGGCCTGCTGGCCCTGACCCTGTCGGCCGGTCCCATCCTGCTGGAACCACCGCTGGGGCAGGTTCATCTGCGGATTGAACTGTTCCGCCCTGATGCCGCGATCATGGTCTCCACGGTCGGAGGTGAACCATCCGATCGTGAAGAACGCACCGGCGACCACGATCAAGATCGCCGCGGCAACGCCACACCGCCAACCTCTGCTGAACCAGCCCGGACCCCTTTTGCTCCCGGTCGGGGGCACCTCGGCCGGCTGAGCCGTCTGCACGGGCTGAGCCGTCTGCACGGGCTGAGCCGTCTGCGCGGGTGTCTCCGTCGCTCCGTTAGTGGGGGTATTTTCCGTATCGCTCAATATCGCCTCCTACTCTTGCTCGTGCACCTGTGCGTCACAGATGCTACGGGTCCAGACGTCTTCTGGTCAGGGCAAGATAGCTCTTCAGAGGTAAAGTCATCGTAAGGCCTGCCTCGCCGCTCACAAGGGGCCAGAACCGAGTGCTGCGGCCCTCCTTCTCTTGGACAGGGTTGCCACGATTCACTCGCTTCCCTGGACAAAGCGTCTCCTCGGGCGCGGCATCGAGACTCGTCGATGCGCAGGAATTCACCAAGCTCAAAGCGAACATGTGGGAGCGGCATATCTCTGGAGGCGGGCCGCGGCAGTGAACAGGACCACCAGCGGCCCGCCTGAGAGGAGAAAGGGGACCCCAGCCTCGTCTGACAGCGGCTGGCTGTACGGCCGGGCCGGTGTCCCCACCGCTCCACAATAACCCCGCCGATAATCGGACACAACACCGCATTGCAGGCGGCTTCCACATCGCGGCGGAGTCGTTGATCGCGGCCGTGCTGATCGCAGGAGGCGTCGCGTTGCGTCATCGGCGGACGTGGGGGGGCGCCTGCGTACCTGGCTGGATCGGGCATGGTCATCTGCTCGGTCGTCAGTACCCGGCCAGTTCGCCGAACGCCATCAATGGGCTCTGGTGGCGATGTTCGCCGTGCTGCTCCGGATGAGCGCGGCGGCCGCGGTTATCCTGACCCTAGAGTGCTCGACAGGCACGACGAAGCCCCAAGTGGCCGTCGGCTTCTCACCTTTCTTCAGGGGCGATGCGCTTGGCGCTTCACCTTTCTTCAGCGGTGGGCGTCCGACCTCTTGGGGCCAGATTATGCATACCCGCGGTTATGTCCGTCCAAACCTGCTCGCGGAGCCTCCCCGGGTCTTCAGGTCGGCGCCGCACGAGTCATGCTGGAGATTGACCTCGGCGGTCCGGATCACCGTGTCGTCGAGATGGCTCAGCGGTAGACGGCCACTTCTGACCACGTCGACGATGGCAGCGATGATGAGGAGGCGGCCGCCGGCGGTGCCCATTCGGCGGTGCCCGTTATTTGTTTGGTGTCTGGGGGATAACCTGTAGCGCCGGCAGGCCCAGGTGGGGTTGTGGGTGGTTGAAACGATCCAGAAGGCTGAGGAAGACCGATGGCGGAGCCTACGCACTTCAACAAGACCACGTTCGAGTTGCACGGACAGGGCGGCACCGGTCGCGAACGCGCCCTGCAGCTGGTCTATTCTCCTGAGTCGGGGGTGGTCTTCGTACAGGCGGATGTCAACGGCACCGGCTGGACGACCATCGCTGAGATGACCCTCGCGGAATTCAGCCGGTGGGTGGCGGCTCTCGACAAATGGGCCGGGTTCATAAGCAAGGTCTAGTCTCTGCGACTCTCGATACGCTGGGGCGGCAGTGGGCGCCGGCATGTGCGAGAATGCGAACGGCCACCAACGGAGGAGAGAACATGCCGGACGCAGTGGGGAGACCAGGCAGGCACGAGGAGCCGTCCGAGGACGAGTTCTTCATGCTCTGGATTCTTATCGCCCAGACGA
>CAZWAR010000176.1:0-3793 GCA_964631965.1 uncultured Gaiellales bacterium | reverse complement strand
TGACAGCCTTCCCGACCTTCCGGTCGCAATGATTGTCCGACAGGCTCCTAGCCGACCTTTCCCGGCCGAAAGCTCTCCACGATGTCGTCGAACAACGGCTTCACCGTGTCCCAGGTCGCGAGAGATGCTTGCTGGGTGAGCTGGTACTCCCTGTCGCCGTCGAACAAGAAGTACAGGGTCGAACGCATGGGCGTGCCGTGCATGGTGAAGGTGTAGGTGATCGTATAGCCGTTGAGCTCGGCCACAGTGATGTGGCTGAGATCCCTCTCCACCTCGACGTCCGTCGTCCGGCTCTCGAGATCCGCAATGAGACCTTCCATCTCGTTCTGAAGCGCGGGCGACCAGGGGTCGTCCACCGTGAAACTGAGGTTGTAGACGGTCACCGAGACCAGATCGAGGTAGGTGTCGCCGGCCTTGGTCCCCCCCGGATCGTAAACACCGACGTTTACGGCTATCGATCCGCCGGCGGTGACCTCGCTGGTGCCCGGCTCGACACTCCACTGATTGGGATACGAGAAACCGAAGCCGTAGGTGAAATCGGTGTAGGACTTTGTGCCGGGACCGCAACCCGGCAGAAGAACAACTGCGATCAGCAGTGGTACGGCGATGAGGACCGCCATCCCGACCGGCGCCAGCGCGCCTCGATGGAGAAATCCCCGTCCAGGCTTCACGACCCCCTCCCTCTGCTTGCCCGAAGCTGCCCGCGGGCCCTTGGTAGGGGTACATCGTACCCCACAATGGGACGGCCGCGGCCACCGGAGTTGTGGCCTGGGCTACACTTCAGAGAGAAGACCGCGGCACCGGGCGCGGACGATCGATCGGGAGGGAGCTGTGGAGGCACGCCTCATCGGGCTCAAGGGATGCGGCAAGACGACGCTCGTGGCAGCGCTTGCCGAAGGGCGGGGCGAGGGGCACGTAGCCACCGTTCACGTCGGCGACGCTCGGGTCCGAGCTCTCTCGGAGATCTTTCAGCCCAAGAAGACCACGTTCGCCGAGTTCAAGGTGCGCGAAGTGGCGTGGCCCGAGGCCACCGGCCGCAAGGGTGAGATGGAGAAGTATCTCGGTGCGCTCGGCGGGGGGCAAGTCTACGTGCACGTGCTGCGTGGCTTCGACAACCCTATGCTCGGCGAGCCCGCTCGTCCCCAAGCCGACCTGGAGGAGCTCGACCGGGAGTTCCTCCTGTTCGACCTCATCCGCATCGAGCGCGCTTTCGAGCGGGCCAAGAAAGCGCCCCTGCCGGACGCCGGCAAAAAAGCCCTGGCGAAGTGCCAGCAGCATCTGGAGGCGGATACCCCTCTTCGCGAGGTGAGTTTCGACGAGAGCGAGCTGAGCTTCATCCGGGGTTATCAGTTCCTCACGTTGGCCCCCCAGATGCTCGTTCTCAACACCGAGTCCGGCGTCTCGCCGGACCTGGCTGCGCTCGAGGAAGCGGGGCGCGGCCGACGGCTCCTGGCCTTCCCGTTCCCGGAGGCCCTGGAGGTCGCGCGATTATCCGCCGAGGAACAGGCGGAGTTCGCCGCTGCCCTCGGGTTGCCTGGGCCGGCGGCCGAAGTGGTGGCTCAAGCAGCGTTCGAGCAGCTCGGTCTCATCAGCTTCCTCACCACCGGCAGTGACGAGGTGCGCGCCTGGCCCATCCGGAGGGGAGAAACAGCCAAGGAGGCCGCGGGCGCCATCCACAGCGACATCCAGCGAGGGTTCATCCGCGCGGAAGTCATCTCCTATGGAGACTTCATGGACCATGGCCAGAGCATGAAGCAGGCCCGGGAAGCCGGCGTCCTGCGGGTGGAGGGCAAAGACTACGTAGTGAAGGACGGAGATATCATCAACTTCCGCTTCAACGTCTAAGCGGGGCGCGCATAGCCCCGGGCCGAGTGGTACATCGCCCGGTCGAAGAACACCGCAAAGCGGCTCTGCAGCTCCATCACCCTGTACATCTCCATGGGGCGCTGCCAGACACCCTGAGATCGCGCGTGCGCCCACATCTGCCGCTTGAGGAGCATGATGGCCGACAGCAATTCGTGTAGGGGTATGCCCTGCGCCTGTCGGCGGGCCCCCAGATCGCGGAAGGAGCGCTTGAATTGTTCCTCGGTGCGCTCCCCCTCCAGCCAGTGGCCCAATTGCTGCAGGCTCATGGTGCACTCGGCCAGCAGCGTATCGGGATCGAGGCGCAGGTAGCTGCTCGTGGTGTGGTTCGACCTCACGTCTGCGAGCCATAGCCGGGCCACCAGCGGAATGCTCTCGTTGACGAAGCCGATGAGACTGTCGGAGAGCATTTCAGTGCCGCCGGCTCCCGGGCCTGCGGCGCCCTCGGTATCACCTGCCGCCACCCCTTCTTCCAGTCGACGGAACGAGTCGTGGATGGCCCATTCGTCGCGGTGCAGGTCGGCGCAAAGGCGGATAGCCTTCTCGTTGTGAGAGAAGGCGAGCGGCGGAAGTTGGTCGAGAGGGAAGTAGTCCACCTCCTCCGCATCGTCGCCGGGACGCTCCATACCGAGCAGTTTCTCGACTTCGAACGTCACCACGAGAACATCGCCGTAGAACGGGCCGTATGAAGAGTCGACGTCTATGAGGCGCATGACCCGGCCGGTGACACCCGTCTCTTCCCGCAACTCCCGCAGTGCCGCTTCGGCGATGGTCTCGCCCAGTTCCGCGAACCCGATGGGCAGGCACCACATTCCTTCACCAGGCGGGTACTTGCGCTTGACGAGCAGCACGCGTCGCAGGTCGTCGAGGACAAGGGCCCCGGCGGCCGGCAGGGGGTTCTGGTAGAAGATCGTGCCACACGCACTGCAGACATCCCGGGGTCGCTCCCCCACGGTCTGCACTTCCAACCGGCCCCCGCACTTGGAGCAGAAGCGCGCGTTCAGCTTACGGGCTCCTCCGTAGCCTGCATGAACACATGCGATCCGCTGTCGTGTGTATAGACAGAGAGCTGCTTACCCAGATCCTCGGGACATTCACGCACCTTGCCGATGGTGGTCTTCCCGGCCGTCACCACCTCGCCGATGGAGATGGCTGGATCCTCGATGAACAGCATCGAGAACGTGATGCCGCTCATCTCTTCGGGGCGGATGTCCACTTGGACGTCGTCGTACTTGCCGTAGAGCTTGTACTGCGTGACGGCCGTCACGGTCCCGGACACCGGAGCCTTCACCTCGCACCCCGCAGGGGCTCCTACCAGTATCGCCCCGGTCGGTCCACGGCCCTCGCCGGGCAGGACATAGTAGCGCACGGCCGGCTCGCCGGAGAACAGCCCCCGGAAGAAGCGCACCAGGGCATTGGCATTGGCTCGCTCTCCGTCGGGGGAAAAGAGAACGATCTGATCGTCGTCCACCGGCGTGTACGCGATTATCGTGGCGTCCTTCGCCCTCACCGGGAGCAGCAGGTTCCGGTCACCCAGGCGTGCAAACGGCGGGTGGTCGCCCAAAGCCCCGGAGACGACCGGTGAACTTGAGTTGAGGGTTCCGAGTTTGGGCGCAGGGCCGCTGCCGGTCGTAGCGATGACGATGAACACTATGGCCACGCAGAAGATGACGAAGCCGGCTGCGAACCCGATTCTACGCCTGCGGTACAGGGTTTCGTCGCGCCGCTTTCGCGGGCCCGGCTGGCCTTGGCGGAGAACTTCCGATGAAGATGCCCCTTCTCTCACCCAGTTACCTTATCATCACCCGCCGCCGTTGCCCACAAAAAGCCTGTATTCGGGCAATACCTGTCGGCAGCCGCGTGCAGGGACTGGTAATCTGTGCGTTGATGGTGTGGTCGCAGGCCGGGCGAGCGTAGACAAGGAGAGCAG
>CAZWAR010000175.1:0-3851 GCA_964631965.1 uncultured Gaiellales bacterium | reverse complement strand
GCGAAGACGTCATCGGGAATCGTGACTCCGTTGTTCTTGAGGAAGGGAAGGAACCAGGTCGTACGGAACATAGCCTGGACCTTGGTCCAGTCGGAAGCCCGGGCAGCCGCCCGTCAGCTCAGCAGTCCGACATATCTATCCAGAAGCCAGGGCCCGTAGAGCAAGGCCAAGACCGAGCCGAGCGCAAGGTAGGGCCCGAAGGGTATCGCGTCCTTCCGGGTCTTGCGCTTGCTCAGGATCAGGACTAGTCCGACTATGGCTCCAAGAAGGAACGCCAGGAAGAAGGCCACGACCACTCCCCCGCTTAGAACCCCTCCCATCAGCAGGGCGAGCTTGACGTCTCCCATCCCCATGCCGCCCGGCCAGATGATGGCGAGTACGAACAAGAAAAGGGACGAACCCATAGCCGCGACCAAGAATTGCCACCACTCGTCGGGACGGAGGGCGATGGCGGCCGCCAAGCCGATCAGTGCGGCTGGTAGCACGATGCGGTTGGGAATGATCATGTGATAGAAGTCGATGAATGCGATCACCACCATGGCCGCGATGAAGGCGCAGGCGAGAAGCAGTTCCCAGGACAAGCGGAAGTGGAGATAGGCGAGCAAGAAGCCGACGGCCGTGAGGACGGGCATGGCGATCCAATGCCAGCGGGGCGTGCGACCCTCTACCTCGATACTCGCCTCCCCCTCTTCAGTAACCTCGGTAACCGGCCGTACCCTGCCGACGGCTACAGCCAGGGGTATCCCCGTGCCGGCCCCCACCACCACGGCCCCGACGGACAGGGCGGCGACCATCGATGCGGAGCTCATCAGCGCTGCTTGCCGGGGGCTGCCGGCCGTGTGGAGACGATACCTTGACTCAGGGCCAGAGCCGCAGCCTCGGTGCGGTTGCTAACGCCGAGCTTCGCAAAGATGCCCGTGAGATGGTATTTCACCGTCTTCGTGGTGACGAAGAGCTGAGAGGCTATGGTCGCGTTGCTCTTGCCTTGGGCAACCAGGTGGAGCACTTCCACCTCTCTGTGAGTGAGCCCGTATGGAAGCTCGCTCCGGGTGAAGGTCTTGTCGCCGCCGGCCGCGAGGGCCCCTGCAAACATAGAGCCTCCCATGAGCACCGAGCCGGAGGCGACCTGCCGAACGAGTGAGGCGAGGTCGCCCGGTCGCACGAACTTGGGAACGTATGCCGCCGCCCCGCGCCGGATGACGTCCATGGCCACCTCTTGGTCGTCCTCGACGGTCAGGACTATCACCGGCATATCGGGCCACCTCATCTTGACCGCGTCGAGACAGGCGAAGCCGTCCATGCGGGGCATGTGCAGATCCAGCAGCAACACATCGGCCGGTTCGCGCTCCAGTAGCTCGAGCGCAGCCAAGCCATCACCTGCCTGGCCGGTTACGGCTATCTCCGGACTCATGCTCAACGCGCCGCAGATGCCGGAGCGCACCAACTCGTGGTCGTCGACAACCACTACTCGAATCGGCTGCCCGTTTTCTATTCCGTCAGAACCAGGCACGGCGGTTCCCCTCGTACTTGGGGATATGGAGGAATATGGTCGTACCCTCGCCTGCATTGCTCCTGATGTCTAGACGCCCACCTAGGTAGCCGGCGCGGTCGCGCATGCCGGAAAGGCCGAAGTGCTCGGGCCAGTCCTCGTCCTCTTCGTCCTTCACGAAGAATCCCTTGCCATTGTCGATCACGACCAAGTCGACGCTCCCTTTGCCTGCCTTGGCCCAAATACGGACGGCAGTCGCCTCTGCATGGCGCTCCACATTGGTGAGCGCCTCCTGAAGTGTCCGATACACGCAGATACGCGCGGAATCCGTGTGAGAAGCAAATGCGCCTTCGAGTTCGAGATCGGCCCCGATACCCGTCCTCTCCCGGAAATTGCGCACGAGTTTGAAGAGGTTCGCGTCGAACTCCACCGGACCGAGCGCCGGGGGACGCAAGGTCCCCACCATAGAACGCGCCTCGTCGATGAGGAGCGCCAGAGAGTGCTTCACCTTCTCCACCTGCTGATGCAAGCGGGGATCCGCTTCGGTGGTGAGTCCGGCCAGCACCTCGGTCTCCAGGAAGGCCGCGGCCGCATATTGGGCTATACCGTCATGGATATCCTGACCGGTCCGACGCCGCTCCCGTTCGATGGCTCCGACCGCCTTGCTGCCCAGACCCTGGGTGAGGCTCAGACTACCCCCGCGCTCCGATACGAATCCCACCAGAAAGGCGGTGACGACCAGGAACATCGCCCAGGTGGCCATGACTGCCTCGCGGCCTCCAGAAGCCCCGATGTCGCTGAGAATCATGTCCAGACCAAGCCAGATCGAAGGTATGAGAGTGGCTACCACTGCGAGTGCCGACACGAGCAGACCCGCGAGGCTTCCGAGCACCACGGCAGCGCCGGCAACCGGGAGAAAGAAGAAGAGGAACAGATAGCTGGGGGCGCTTATGCTCTGGGTGTAGATGATGCTCACCCCGACAGCGACGGCGCCCAGTGAGACGAAAAAAAGAACCCTGGGTCCCAGGCCATACTGTCGCTCCGTGGGGAGCCGCAATGCAGGGTTCTGCCGAAAGCCCCGGCGGTCGTAGATATGTTCGACTGCTTCCTTCACCCTACTTCTTATCGGCAGCTTTCAGCCTCGGCAGTACCCTCGCGCGGCTCTCGTCCCTCTCCACCGCCAACTCGGCCAGCGTTCTGTCACCGGCCTCGGCGTCAGTGCCTGTGGCCAGGAACTCGTCAGTATCGGCCGGGAATATGGTCCAGGTGGCGAGATCGCGCAGCATGCCTGCCACTGTACCTGTCAGATGCGCGATATGGCCGCGAATCCCTGCTTTTCGAGCAACCGAAAGACCAAGGTCGGCGAGTCCGCCCCTGCGGCAGCATGGCGCTCGCGCGCCGTCGACGCTGCGGAAGCAGCGTCAGGCGAAAGGTGGCAAATGGTATCCGCAGCTGACCGGAAGCCGGCTATGGCTCCGGGGTGAGCGTCGCCTGCTCACCCGCAGCCCCTTTCACCCAAGCGCCCCTGCAAGGGTCCAGAGTCAAGACCGAAACATACGAGCGGATCTCCGGGTCGTAGGCGAACGCTACCCGTCCCGGAGGAAGCGTGACACTGGCAGGATCAGCCATGGAGTTACCGATGAGGTTCCAGCCGTCGTCCAGATCGAGCACCAGCGGCCCGCTGGACACCTGCACGTCCACGGACTGCGACGACTCCATCTTGCACCAGTATCCGTGCCCGGATGAGACCGAGGTGGTGCTGAAGTAGGACCCACCGTCCCAGCCGAACAGGCTGCCCGGGAACAGGCTGCCGGGAGCACCCGCCACTAGATTCCACCCGGCATCGAGCGTGGTCGTGTGCCCCGTCGATCCCGGCTCGATGGTGTAGGAGTAAGCGATCTCGCCGTTCGTTCCCGTCTCCCCTGGAAGGTACGACTTCACGTATTCGACGGTGACCCCGCTCGGGGCTACCGTCACCTTCATGCTGCCGGAGGCCTCCAGCTTCACGGCGTCGGGATAATGATCCCCACCGTCGTTGGGCTCGTTCAGATAGCTCGTCTGGGCCGGCACCGCCTCGTCAGGCTTCGGGCACTCCTGATAGATCATCCCGTCGATCTCTTCGTATGCGAAGGCGTGGTCATGGCCATGGAAGAAGATGGTGACCCCGTTCTCCACCATCAACTGATGGATGGGCGTGCCGTTCGGATGCTCGGCGTCCACTCCCCAGCCGGGGCGGTGCGTGTCGAAGCCCCAGCTCCCGTCGGCGTTCATGCCGCCCCACTCGTAGTAGCCGGCGGACTTGGCACCGCCACGACCGTAGGGGTTGTCCCCACCGGTCTCGTGGTGGATGAAGACGAACTTG
>CAZWAR010000174.1:0-3852 GCA_964631965.1 uncultured Gaiellales bacterium | reverse complement strand
GCTCAGAAAGCGGGGTTCTCGGGAGAGAACCTGGTGATCGCGGTGGCTGTGGCCTGGGCCGAATCGGGGCGCAACGCCAACGCCATCGGCCGGCTCAAGACCTACGGTCTGTGGCAGGTGTTGGCCTCCGCTCATCCGGACCTCATCAAACCGAGCGATCCCGACGCGAGCCGGTGGTACGACGCCTACGTGAACGCCGGCTTCGCCTGGAAGATATCGAACGGGGGGAAGACGTGGCGACCCTGGTCGGTGTACACGTCGGGAAGCTATCAGAAGTACATGGAGAGGGCCCGTGCGGCGGTGAACGTGCTGCTCGCCGACCCTCAGTCGATAGCGCCTCCGACAGTGAAGTGACACGACACGGAGGCGGGATCAGCCCCCGGTGAGGACCGACTGCCGGTAAGGGTCGGCCCCAGCTGAGGGTCGGCCCCAGCTGAGGGTCAGCGACCGCTAGGGGTCAGCAGCCGCTGGGAGTCAGCCCTTGGTGATGGAGTGCGCCTTCCGTATGAACAGCCATACGACGACGACGATGAGGATCAACCAAACGACGATCTGGATTGCCGCGTCTGCTGCCGCGCTCATGAATGGTCACCACTCCTCGCTTGCTCGTGTGCACACCCGCTTGTGCCGTACCACTCTATCGCGCCGGAGCCTTTCGGGGTAGCGCCCGGGCTCCACAGCCGCAGTTTCGCGAGCGACGCCGCGCTGATCCGGCTCCGAGCTTCGCAGCGGCAACTCCGGCGCCGACACCAGGGGTTCCTACGTCCCACAATCCCAGGTCTGGGCGCGCAGCCGCTTGTTCGAGGGGAGGATCACCCGGCGCCCGGCGGCTTCGAGCACCGCGCAATCCGGTTCCACGATCACCCGGATGGCTTCGCCGGGATGGCGGCTCCGCAACACGTCGGCCAGGAGAAGCGCCTTCTCCACGCCGTCGCCCCGGCCGTAGTTCCAGACCTCGTCCGGCTGGGCCAGCCGGCCATCCTCGTCGTAGATGGACTCTTCCGGCATGGCCTCCACCTTCGCGACAAGTTCGTCGTCCGACAGCCGGGCGGCCCCCTCGACGACCACCGGGCAGCGCTCCAGGGCGGCTTTGAGGAAGGGCTCCGCTTCCACTCGGTTGAGGTCGCGGTACGCGTAGAACGCGAGGCCGGCGAACTCGTTCTGCCCGCGGATGGCATCGAGCCGGGCGATGACCTGGTCCCGCTCCATCCCGACTTCCAGCCCCAACGGAAGCTGATCCTGGACGAACGTCTTCTCCTCCGCATCGGGTAGGCGGGGCTCGGTCCAGATGAACGAGCGCAGGTGATCGATGGCGTCCTGCGCGTTGGGGCAGGAGTTGCCGAGGGTGTCCACGAGCAGCTCGAAGTCCCTGGGATTCCTGATGTCGACCCGTTCCTGCTTCACCATCTGCTCGAGGTCGTCGATGACGATGCGGTCGGGGAGGGGCTGGGGAGCGAAGTCCTCGCCGGCCACCTCCATGAGCAGGCGCTCGCGGGTGTTGTCGTTGAAGCGGTAGGGGAAGTCACGCTCGTACGCGAGGAGCTTCTCCATCTCGATGTAGTGGTCGGTGCCGAAGTTCCGCCAGCGCGCCTGGAAGCACCGTTGCAGCCGGTCGCTGTGTCGCACGAAGTTCCCCAGCAGCTCCGGGGTGAGGGGGCTCTGCAAGAACCTCCGCAGCTTGCTCGAGAAACGCTCGTAGGCCTCCGGATCTATCGTCGCCTGGGGGAAGAGGATGTGGACCCAGCCCGTCTCGTGGGCCACCACCGTCACCCGCTCGTTCTCGAGGGCGCGACGGGCCTGAGCGGAGAGCGCGGTGCCGTTGAACCACATGTTCTTGGTCACCAGTCGCCGGTTGTTCGTGAGGATCCCCTGCCCGTTGTCCACGAAGTTCTGAGAGTGAAGGGGGGTGGCCATGAGGAAGATGTCGCTGAGCGGGACCTGCCCCACCACGAACAGGGCGGCGGCGTACAACGCGGCCAGGGAGACGCACTCTCCGGCCCCGTACGAGTACTGGGGGCGGTGGCAGAAGGCGTCCATGGCCTCCACCGTCTCCGTCTTCCAGTAGGGGATGATATCGCCCTCGTACTTGTCGAGGCCGAAGTGGGTGCGGATGTCGATGTCGAAGTAGTACTTGTCGCCTTCGTAGCCGAACAGCGCGTTGGATTGGGCCAGCGCCGCCGTGTCGATGAAATCCTCGAACCGGGCGATCTCGGTCTGCTTGGTGGTGAGCCCCCAGGTGTCGAGGTCCAGGTTGAAAGCGTAGTGGTCCATGACGTACTGCTTGAGGCGGGTGATGCGCCGGTAGGGGGTGAGATCCTCGGCGCCTTCGAACCAGGGATCGTCGCGCCATTTCCAGATGCGGGGCGACATGATATTGGCCAGCACCAGGCTGTACATCAGCTGGGGGAAGATGAAGACCTCCATGTCGGAGAGGGTGACGGCGGAGGACCTGAGTTCGAGTTCGCGCGTGTTCATGGCTCCGTAGGATATACCTTCGAGCTGTGTCCAGTAACCGTTGCGGCGGTCTCGCGTCGAAGCGTTCCCGGAGAACACTGGTGGGTGCTGCCGGGCGGCTCTGGGGCGGAAATTCCTGAAGAATTATCTCGGAAATAGCAAGCTTTTCCCTATTTGACAACAAAATGCACAAGTACTAGCGTATCTTTGAATAAGCGGAAACAAGCTTGTTCTGCTTCTCGATAAGAGCAAACCTGTCGTAAGGCGGGGACGCAAAGCCATCGGCCTGACGCAGTGTGATGCGGGGCGGCTGGGTTACCGGGAACGGAGACCCAGCCGCCCTTTTGCATGGGCCGAGGGCCTTTGTCGGCCACGGTTTCGGGCGGGGGAGCACTGGGGCATAGATACGGACGTGCGGAATGAAGCGGGTTCTGTCGACGCTTGGTGCCGATAATCAGTAGCTATCAGTGGCGCCCCCTCGTGCGCGGTGGCGACCATGAAAGGCCTGCATATAACGCACTTATGGCTACTCCTCATGGTCACTCGTAAGCCGTCGACAGCAGACCGGTTCTAGAGCACTCTCGCAAGAGTCGGTGCCAAATCGGTGCCAAATCTGCCTCCGCCTCTCTCCCGTTCATCCCGCAGCGCTCACCAGAGCCGCCAGGGCGGGACACAGTGCGGCCGGACTGCCCAACCTCCAGACCGAGGTTTTCAAGGCGGGGGGATAAAAGGTGAGGCGGGAGGTGCGCCGGTGGGAAAGTCTTCTAACTCTTTGCGCACCCCGGCCTATGTTGTCCCTGAACTTCTCGCGAACCGGGCGGAGCCCTCCGGCTGGCGCGGTCCGCCTTCGCCAGCGCCGTCTGTAAGGCGTGGCCGATCTTCATCGCCGCGTCCAGGTCCATGCCCTGCACCGCGTGGGTGTAGGTGTCCAAGGTGAAGGCTACAGTCGCATGCCCGAGGCGTTCGCTTACGACCTTCGGATGGACGCCGGCGCTGAGGAGTTGCGTCGCGTGCGAGTGCCGAAGGTCGTGCAAGCGACAGTCCACCTTCAGCCGGCGGGCGTGGTAGGTGAACATCCGCGAGAAGCACGAGGGCGACCAGGGGGCGCCATTCGCGGCGGGAAAGACAAGGTCGTTATCCTTCCATGTGTTCCCCTGCTCCATCCGGTGCGCCTTCTGAGCGGTCCGGTGCGTCTTCAGACTGGCAAGGACGAAAGGCGGGATAACGAGCTGTCTCTTTGATTTCGGCGTCTTCGGCGCCTTGATCTGAACGCCGGCCGCGGTCTGTTCGAGCGCCTGCCGTACCGAGAGACTGCTCTCCATGAAGACAATATATTGCCACCGTAGGCCCAACAGCTCGCCGCGCCTCAGTCCGCAACTTACCGCCACGAGTACCGGC
>CAZWAR010000173.1:0-3862 GCA_964631965.1 uncultured Gaiellales bacterium | reverse complement strand
CGAGTAGTCGCCCTCCGCCTGCTCCGCCACCGTGATCACGGCGGCGTAGCCCCCGCCGCCGGCTTCGCGCAGGCCGACCCAGCAGGAGCGGTCATCGGGAGCGAAGGCTTCGAGGCAGTAGCAGCGGTCGATGAAGGCCTTCACGAGGGAGGTCACGTTGTAGAAGTGCACCGGGGACGCCAGGATGAGTCCGTCCGCGTTCAGAAGCAGGGGGTAGAGTTCCTGCATGTCGTCGTCGACCACGCACCTGTGCTCGACGGCGCACGACTCGCATCCTCTGCAGCCCTCGATGCGTAGATCGCGAAGCTCTATCAAGCGGGTCTCGGCTCCCATCCGGGCCGCTGCCTCCAGAGCGCTGTTCACCAGGGCGTGGGTGTTCCCGCTCTTCCTCGGGCTTCCGACCACGCCCACGATCCTCATGCTGTTGCCGTCACGGGTCATGAGGGGAACGTATCCCGCTGGGTACCGATGCGTCAAGGAGGCATTATGGGTACGTGCGGATCCAACCGGGAGGAGGAACATGAAAGCGCACACCATCTACAAGACCTTCGATACGCCCCGCCGTCGGGAGTTCGTACGTGTCACTCCCGACGTGGAGAGGGCGGTCCAAGAAGCGGGTATCGAGGAAGGGATGGTGCTGGTAAGCGCCATGCATATCACCGCGGGCGTATGGGTGAACGACGACGAGCCCGGTATTCAGGAGGATGCCCTGGAATTGCTGGACAAGCTGGCGCCGCCTTCCTGGAAGCGGCCTGCGAACCAGGTGGCTGCCGAGCTGCTACCCGCCGGGGGTGACTACCGCCACCACCGCAGCGGGGAGGACAACGGCGACGCGCATCTCAAGAACCTGCTTATGCACCATCAGGTGATCGTGCCGGTCACCGGCGGGCGGCTCGACCTGGGACCCTGGCAGGAGGTCTTCTACGCGGAGTTCGACGGTGGCCGACCGAAACGACTGGTGATCAAGGTGATGGGGGACTGACTCAGTCGAGCCCCGCACGAGGCGTCGTTTTGCTGCACCGCTATCCCACCGCGGTCGCTTCAACCTCGATCAGCCATTCGGGCTGGGCCAAGCTGGTCACCCCGAGCAGGGTCGAGGCCGGCTTGCAGCCTGCCGCCTTGAGACGCTCGCCCACGATGGGGACCGCTTCGAGGAACGCCGGCACGTCGGTCACGTAGTAGTCGAGGCGTACGACGTCGGCCAGTGCCAGCCCGGCCAGGCCCAGGACCTTCTCCAGGTTGTCGAGGGCCTGATGGAACTGAGCCGTCATGTCTCCGGGATGCAGCGGCATCCCATCCTTGTCGGCCGAGACCTGTCCGGCGCAATAGACGACCCGGTTTGGGCCGTGCACCTCTATCGCTTGCGAGAAATCGAACTGGTCCTGCCAGGTGCCGGGGTTGATAGCCCGCTTCTCCACGATCCCCTCCGTTCGAGTCGGTATTCTGTCACCCCTCTGCAGCGAACTTCCTGATCCTCTTGGCCACCTCTTCGGGCAGGCAGTAGTGGGCGCCGTGGTCGCCGGGCATCACTTCCACGGTGGTACCCAGACGCTCCGCGAGCCAGCTGGCCGCTTCCATGAAGAAGGGGGGGCTCGCCGACCCGCACAGTACCTCGATGGGCGTCGACAGACGAGCCAGTTCTTCGTCCGCCGGCCGGAAGTATTCGAAAACATCGAACTCGTAGTCGATCCATGTACGGTCGGTCTCGAGCCTCTGCCGGTAGCCCTCCGAGAACCCGCCATAGGTGGCTTCGCCGCAGAGGCCCGCCACGAAGGGCGCTTTCCCGTTTGCCGTGGCCTTTCTCAGCCACCCGAGAACCCCTTCCACGTCGCTTGCCCCGGCGAACAGCGGAGGCTCATGGAGCATGGCGGCACTCACCGAGTCCGGGTGCCGGAGGGCGAGAGCCAGGCCGATGATGGCGCCAGAGCTGTTGCCCCACACCGTGGCCGGGGCCAGGCCCGTGGCGGCGAGCAGGGCGGCCGCGTCGTCGGCCTGTTCCTCGACGCTGGTGCCGTTGAAGCCCTGCGGACGGGGGCTGCGGGAGAAGCCCCGGCGGTCGTAGGAGAGGATGGTGAACTCGTCCTGCAACAGGCCGGTGACTCGGTCGTATTCCTCGGCGTCTCCTTCAGCACCCGGTATGAACAGCAGGGCCGGGCCGGCACCCTTGATCTCGTAGTAGAGCTGGGTCCCGTTCGCCTCGACCATCGTGGGGAGTGGCTTGGGGTCGGTCATCTCTCCTCCTTTGGTACCTGCGCGGCCCTTGGTGGCCGCACTCGTCAATTGAATGACGCAGAACCCCTGAAGTCAAACTGCGAAGGCCAAAGCGACTCGGCGTGGGCCCGCGCCGTGACTCCCAGCGCGGCCGTAACTGCCTCCCAGGCTGCTATCCTCTCAAAAGGATAGCGGGGCATGCAGTTGTTTGGGCCGTTCTGGGTATATCCGGATAGGCCGAGACAACCGACCAGCCGGGGAGGCCAAGGTTTTGACCACAGCCGTGCAGCTTGCCAGGGTGCAATTCGCCCTCACCATCGGCTATCACTTCTTATTCGTCCCCATCAGCATCGGCCTGGGGTTGATCATGGTCCTGGCGGCCCGGCGCTACCGGATCAGCGGTCTCGCGGCGGACCGGTCCGCCGTCGATATGTGGACCCGGTTCTTCGCCGCCACGTTCGCCGCCGGCGTAGCCACGGGTCTCACCATGGAGTTCGCATTCGGCACGAACTGGGCTGCGTTCTCCCGCTTCGTGGGCAACATCTTCGGGACTCCGCTCGCGGCCGAAGGGCTGTTCTCGTTCTTCGTGGAGTCCAGCTTCCTAGGCATCGTGCTTTTCGGCAAGAATCGCGTCTCCAGCCGGATGTACTACATCAGCACCTGGATCGTGTTCAGCGCCGCGCTCTTCTCGGCGTTCTGGATCCTTGTGGCCAACTCCTGGATGCATACGCCGGCCGGCTTCGTCGTTGAAGACGGCCGGGCGGTTCTCACCAACATCTGGGCGGCGATATTCACGAAATCGCTTGCGCCGCGCTTCGTGCATACGGTCAACGCCACCTTCATCACCGGGGCGTTCATATCCGCCGGAGTGGCCGCCCATTACCTTCTCAAGCACCGGCATGTGGACTTCGCCAAGCGCGCTCTTGGGACGGCCCTCATCGTCGGGACCATCACCTCGGTGGCGCAGCCGTTCATCGGCCACTGGCAGGCCCTTGAAGTGGCGGCAGACCAGCCGATCAAGATGGCTGCCATGGAGGCCGTCTACCAGACGGGCTCGCACAAACCACTGGGAATCTACGGCTGGGTGGATACGACAGCTCAGCACGCAGTGGCCATCGAGATCCCCGACGGGCTCAGTCTCATACTCGGGCTCTCGCCGAACCACGTGGTTCAGGGACTCGACTCGGTACCGCCCGATGACCGACCGAATGTGCAGGTGCTGTTCCAGACCTGGCACCTGATGATCGGCGTGGGCCTGCTCATGGCGCTCATCATGATCATCGGACTGATCCTCTGGCGACGAAAACGGCTCTATTTCTCGCTACCGTTTCTCAAGACTCTTAGGATCGTCATCCCCCTACCTGTGATTGCGTGCATCCTCGGCTGGGTCACCACGGAAATGGGCCGGCAACCGTGGATGGTGCAGGGTCAGCTCCGCACGGTGGACGGTGTGTCGAGCACGGTGTCCACTGGTGAGGTCGCGACCGCCCTGGGCATCCTGGTGTCGATCTACACTGCAGTCGCCATCACCTGGTTCTTCGTGGTGAGGGGCATTGTCCGCAAAGGGCCGGCGCCGGCGGACACGGGTGCCGGGGAATCTGCCGGCTCGGGCTTGCCGGCCGGGAGGTCGGCGCAGGGAGGCGAGACTCCG
>CAZWAR010000172.1:0-3958 GCA_964631965.1 uncultured Gaiellales bacterium | reverse complement strand
ATAATCAGATCCTGGCCGTCGCCGCCCACGAGTTTGCGACCAAGGGCTTCAAGAACGCCCACGTGACGACCATCATGCGCAGGCTGGGCATTACTGCGACGGTATTCTACAGCCATGTGCCCAGCAAGCGGAGGTTGCTCGCGGAGTGCGTCGAGGTGCTGCTGAATTCGAGCCTCAAGTACGTGGACAGCAAGGAGGCCGAGACGTCGGATTCGGCCGAGCGGCTCTTATGGAACATATACGGTCATACTCGGGTATTCGAGCTGGGTGCCGCGGCGCTGGCGGTCATCTGGCTCGAGGGAACGGATGACGACGCCGAATCTCAGCGATCCATCCAGGAAGGTTTGCAGGCGACCGTGGACCGCATCCTTGCCGACCTTGACCAGGAGCAGCCGAACTATTCACACCCGTCTGCGTTCCCGGGAGAACTTATCGCGCTCAACCTGTTCGGTGCTTACGAGCATGTCGCGTTCAGGTCCCGCTTCGACAGGGAGTACAGTCGCAAGGAGTTGCTCGAGGCCCATCTGTGGCTCTTCCTGGCGGCCCAGGCCGCTCGGAACGGCGAGATCGATATCGACTCTCGCGTTGAGCGTTACGCACGGCTGATCGATCGGCTTTCGTCAGGCATGCCGCCGTTGCCCCCCGAACTCGAACTCCAGGAGGCGGGCGCGGGGGAGTAGTTTCGCGGCCGCAGGCTTCAGCCTGAAACTCGGTGTCACTCGGCCACGGGCGCTCTTCGTTCTATCCCTCGCCCGGATTTGCCCATTTGATAAGATCCTCAGGAGCAGCCTTGGCTCGCAAGTCCGTCTGAACCGTTTCCCAGTCGAGGCCCGTGTACGTGGCCAGGATCGCCCAGCCCCCCGTTTCGTCGTTCAAGAGCACCAAGTACATGTTCCCATCGGCGGCCATGGCGTAAGCGGCTGCGTAGTGGCCAAAGCTTCCGTAGTCGCTTACGTCCAGTTGATTCGGTGAGCCCACGCCGAGCGACGACATGGCCTCCTTGATTTCCTCGGGGGTGATTCCGGGCGATGGTGTCTCTTCCGAAGTCGGTGCGGTGTCGGAGCTGGACCCCGGCCCCGAGACGGCACCAGATGTGGCGATGGAGTCAACGGTCGCGGTTGTGAGGCTGCCTGAGAGGGCCGTTGAGGTCACGACCGTGACGGTGACCTCGCCATGGTCGGTGGTCTCAGCTGTGTTCCCTGCGGCATCAGAAGCGATGACCGACAAGCCGGCCGACGACTCGGTCGCGCCATTCTCGTCTGGACCGCTCCCGCAGCCAGAGGCCGTCAGCAGGGCGAGGGCGAAGAAGAGCAGAAGAGCCGAGTGAAGTAGGCCGAGTAGGCGTGGGTTCCCCATCTTCACCTCCATCCTGGGACTGCGTGACTCTCCTTACCGTACGCGGGGAGAATCCATGGTTCAAGACCCGGCCCTCGACATACAATAGTGACGCGGAAGGGATGCGCCGACCTCTGGCGCTCGAGTAGCCTGCAATTCACGTAGGAAAAGGGGTCGATATGGAGCTTCGGAGCAACACGACGCCTCTCTCATCGCTACTTGTCCTGTTGTTTGTCATCACCGCTGGAGCCCTTGGGCCTTCGGCCTGTGGAACGCCCGCCGATGGCGGATCGACCACACAGTCGTCGGTGGTGGCGACGACTGAGGCGGCTGCCGGACACTGGGAGGACGGGGGAATCTCCTTGGACTGGCCGGCTGGGTGGACACCGGTTTCTGGCGAGGACATGCGGTGGCCATTGGGCCGCTTCCTCGACTGCACGCTCCTGTTCGGGCTCGATCAACCGTCCTACCCGCGTGTGGAGCTGATCAGACTCGAGTCATCTCCGGACAAGACCCTCAAGAGCGCCTTCGATGAAAGCTACTCCCTGCTGGCGGCCGAATGGGGAGATAGCATGCGCGACGTCAGTGGATGGACCGCCGCGGTCGACGGTTTGCCCGCTTTGGTCAAGTCCTACAAACTCCCTTCTGGAGAGCCCTACTATGAACACCAGGATGTGTGGATCGATTCGGGAGGGACCCTCTACGTGCTTGCCGCACGGGATGGGGTATGGACTTTCGACGAAAAGGTCCTGCCCGATTTGGACGCCATCACCCGGAGCCTGAGATTCGGCGCCACCGAGTAGCTCTGCACCATCCGCCCGATCCCTGGAAGCTCGTCGCTCTCCAGCGTCTCGAAGAGATGCTCGGCCCGGGAGGTAGGCTACTGCTCGGCGACGTGGTCTTCCCCGACAAAGCCGAAGCGGATCCCTGCGGCCACTTCGAGGAGTTGGTCGCGGCAATGCCCGAGAACTCGCGTGCGGAGATGACCCGCCACATCAGACAGGAGTTCAGCACGTCCGACCGGGCGATGCGCGAGCTGCTCGTCCGGGCGGGCTTCATACTGGAGAGGGCGGAGGTGGAGGGCTTCCCCGCCCAGTATCTGTGTCGCAAACCCTAGGGGAGAGGACGGTAGCCATGGACGAGCAGGAGCGGCGCGAGAGAAGGCTGGAGGCCTACGGGCTTCAGGACCTCGAGGACGAGGGTCTCGAGAAGATGGGGGACGTGTCCGAGGCCGCGGACGAGGAACTCGTCCTCGTCGGCGGGAAAGGCCCGGTTCCTTACCGGGACCTGCTCACCGAGGAGGAGTACGAGACCTTCCGGGAGCTCGCGGAGAAGAAGGATCCCACGGACGAGGAAGTGGCGCGCGGCCAAGCTCTACTTCAGCTCATGATGGACCGGTATCCGGAGGGGCCCGGGGCGGAGTAGGGGCCGGGTTACCGACCGGGCGCATACGCCGAGCGCCGATCGTCGCCTACCCCGCCTGCGGCCACTCCCCCTGATAACCGATCTCGCCGGACAGCGATCGCGCCGTCTGTTTGACAGCGTCCCTGTAGGCCCCCATCTCCGCCGCCCCGCAGCGCTCGATGGGCACCACCACCGACACGCACGCCCGCACGAAGCCGTCCGGTCCCAGTATGGGCGCGGCCACCGCTCCCATCGATAGGTCCCATTCCTTCAGTTCGAAGGACACTCCTTCCCGTCTCACTTTGTCCAATTCCTCGCGTAGAAGCTTCGGGTCGACGAGGGTGAACGGAGTGGTCGCCTTCTGAGGGGAGGCGAGCAGGGCATCAACGGTGTGGCGCGGGCTGAACGCGAGCAGCACCCGCTCGGCGGCACTTCCCGGACCGGGCAGGAGCATCCCCGTCCAGAGCTGGGGCTTGAACATCCGTGACGTCAGCACGAGGTCGACGAGGAGGGGTCCGCGTTTGGTGAGTACCGTGAGTCCGGCCGTCTCGGTGGTCTCCTCCGCCAGACGCAGCATGTGCGGGTGGCAGGCCCGGACCAGCTCCGAATGGGACTGTCCCGCGAAAACGTGTCGGAGGATGCCGTAGCCCAGGTGGTACCTGCCGGTGTCGGGATCGCGGGCGAGATAGTCGAGCGATTCCAGGGTCTTGATGAGACGGAGCGTCGTGGTCTTGGAGAAGCCGGAGCGTTCACGGAGGTCGCGCAGGCTCCAGTCGGGGTGTTCCGGGCCGAACAGATCGAGCAGTAGCAATCCCCTCTCGAGCGTGCGGTTGGGAGAACCGCCTTCGTTTGCCGCCGTCGACGGACCTCCGTGGGCGTCACCAGTCACTATCGCCGGCTCCTTGCTCGTGGCTTCGGTATCGATGCCCACTCTCGTCCTGGGCCGGGCCTCATGTTGACAGACCCCTGGGGCGGCAGTAGAGTGATGAGGTCCATTATACAGGTAAATGCGGTCCGTATAATGGACCATCAGGACCGATGACCGACCCGATTTCGGTGGGGTTCCAAGCCAGCAAGGGGGGCTGAATATGGCGGAGTGGCAACTGATCGGCAAACCGGCGCTCGTGATCATCCATATGCAGAACGCGGTGATAGCCGTTCCCGGCCCGTTCGAGATGATGGGTCACGGCCGGGCCGCGCGCGAGGAGGGGGTGATCGA
>CAZWAR010000171.1:3787-4034 GCA_964631965.1 uncultured Gaiellales bacterium | reverse complement strand
AAGAACGTGAGGAGGATCGCGTAGACGATGAGGAACGCCACGAGCGACGGCAGCCAACCCCACAGGCCGCTCGTCTCGACTAGGTCGTCCTTCTCGCCTAGCTCAGGATCCACGTTCCCCTCTCGCCACCAGGTCCGCAGGCCCGCGCGTCCTCATTGTACGCAATCTGTGAGGTACGCGGGATGCCCGTGGTTCCCTGCAATGCGGGCGTCCCCTTAGGCCGCAGATGTCATGCATGGATAGTAAG
>CAZWAR010000171.1:0-3777 GCA_964631965.1 uncultured Gaiellales bacterium | reverse complement strand
CATGTCCTCTCTCGACGCTGACGTCATCCTGGTGGGCGCCCGCGCGGCCACGTTTCTGCGGCTGTTGGTCGATGGCCGCGGAGACAGGGTGCTCCACAACCGGGTCATCCGCCAAGCGAGGGAGGCCGGCCGCAATCGGGTCGACCATCCGGACCGGCTGCGAGTGCCAAGCCTGTCTGCTCAGCCGTGAGCCCCGCCGGCAAGATCCGCTTCGGTCCCTCCCGCAGCCCCAGCCGCGAAAGTCCGGAGGCGGCTGTGAGAGTCCTCGCATCCCGAGGCTACACGGCCTGTGAGCTCGATTTCGAGAGCGGGTTCTGGCTGGGCAGGGACGACGCCGAGCGGCTCGGTGAGCTGGCCGCAACCGCCGACATCGCGCTCTCCGTCCACGCGCCCCTCCCGGCGTTCCTGGGGCACCGCGACCGGGGGATGAAGTACCAGCGGGCGATGGGCATGCTCGATCACGCCGCGAACCTCGCCGGGCTGTGCGGCGCGACGGTGGTCGTGATCCACCCGGGTTTCCTCCTCGGACGTTCCCGAGAAGAGGCCCTGTGTTCGGTAGCCGCCCAGTTGGAGGAGCTTCGAGACCGTTTGCAGAAGAAGGAGCGCCTGGTTCCTTTCGGCGTGGAACTCATGGGGCGAGTCAGGGACCTGGGCAGCGCCGACGATATCCTATGGCTCGCGAAACGGCTCGACTGGATACGCCCGGTCGTCGACTTCGCCCATCTGCACGCCGTCACCGACGGGGCCCTGGTCGACGTCGAAGCCTTCGCCCTGCCATTGACCGACGTTGATGGCGTCCTCCCGCCGGATGAGCCGTTCCACATCCATTTCTCGGACATTGCCTTCGCCAACCGCAACGAGACCAAGCATCTACCCTACGGAGTGGGTAGCCTGAGAGCGGAACCCCTGCGTGAAGCCCTGGAGCGCTTCGCGCGTCCGGCCACAGTCATCTCCGAATCGCCCGACGAGGAGAGCAGCCAGGAGATACGTCTGATCCTGCTGCCCGGCGGCCGGTAGAAGGCCGGTGAGTTCGGTTTCCGGCCGAGAGTGTGGGCAAGCAGCTAGGCGACAGAAGAAAGGCCTGCAGACGCCGCTTCCATGTCGGGGAATACCTCGACATTGGGGGCACCGATGAGCCCGACCACCTCCAGCAGCCGCGCGACGCTCGAGTTCGGGCCGACGAGGGCGAGGATGTGTTTGTCCCCGATCCCCTGAAGAACCATGAACATGGCGGCTATCCCCGAGCTGTCGATGAAGGTGCAGTTCTGAAGATCGATGATCAGATCGCTCCGACCAGAGTCGAGGTGCTCGAGGAGCGCGTGCTCCAGAGGTTCGACGCTGGATCGGTCGAGTTCGCCGTGAATTCCGACGACGAGAAAGCGGTCCTTCTGACGGCGTGTGATCTGCACAGCCTTCACCTCCCGGCAGCTCCAGTTCCGCAAGGGGTTCGGTGCCTCGCGTGGCCGAATATTCTGGCAAGAGCGCGAGAAGAAGACAAGCTCTCGGTGGATTATTCTCGGCATCGAGGGCCTCGGAACGTCGACGAGGCAAAGCCCTGAGTGCCGGCGGGGAGCCAATGAAGATCGAGTGAGTTTGGGCTCAGGTACTCGGCCCCATCTGTCGACACCATAAGTATGGCTGTGACGCAGAGCGTATGGGTCCGGAGCGGCTCCTCGGGGGAGATCGCCTGGTGGCGGCCGGCTTGAGACAGACGCGCTCTCTGGCGACGACGATCGAGGTAGAAACCATGAGGAGCTCCCTTCCTGCCCGCACCGAGCCCCCCGTTCGCTCCTTTGTCCGCGGTCATGCGCATGTTCGTACGCTGGCCGGGCTTCTGGCCGTCCTCGCCATGGCGGTTCTCGCCACGCTTGTGTTCCCGTCCGCGGCGCGGGCAGCCTCCGGCGATTTCATCATCTCCGGTCGTGGCTACAGTCATGGGGAGGGCATGAGCCAGTGGGGGGCCTGGGCTGCCGCCCGGCAGGGAGTGACCTACGACGACATCCTCGCCTTCTACTACCCCGGGACCACGCTTGCCCAGGTGGACTCCGACCGCGCCGTCACGGTCCGGGTGACACGGTCCAGCAACAGCAGCAACTGCTACTACCGGCTGGATCTCCGGCCCAGCGTCACCTCGGCGACACTCGTCATGCAAGACGCTGACGGGGACCATACGCAGGCCATCACGGCGGGTAGTTCGGTCCAGACTCTCTACAGCGGCGGCAAGGTCCGGGTGGTGGGTACCGACGGCACGTTCGACTGGGTGGAACTGCGCCCCGAGTCGAACGACGGCCGGGTGGCGCTCTCGCTCTGGGGCACGAGCTACGCCAGCAGCGGGTACGACATCGAGTACTGGGGCACCGCGCGAGTGGAGCCGAACACTTCCGCAGGCTCGCTCCGGCTCTACAATATCGTCCTTCTCGACCGGTACACCCGAGGTGTGTCGGAGGTCGATCCTGGATGGGCCAACCCCAGCCTGCCCAGCCAGTACGCCCCGGAGTGCGTCAAGGCTCAGCAGACGGCGGCCCGGACGTACGCCGTGGCTCAGGGCACCTCTGAGCTGTGCGACAGCACGCTGGACCAGGTCTATGGGGGCTACACCTACGAAGCCAGCCACCCCGGCGTGGCGGCAGCCGCCGATGCCACTGCCGGCCTGGTCGTCACCTATGGGGGAAAGGCGATTTCCGCCCTCTACTGTTCCCATTCGGGTGGGTACCTGACCGACTCCGCCTGGTCTGACAACCCAGGGATCCCTTACCTTGTTGCCAAGCCCGACCCCTGGAGCCTCCAGGCTCCGGCCCCTCCGTGGAACATCAGTCCGGGGTATCCGTGGACGTACACAATCTCGCCGGAGAGCCTCGCCTCGAAGCTGGGTGTCAACGTGGGCACCATAACCAGTGTCGAGGTGACGGCCCGCGATACGTCCGACAAGGAGAGCCACGCACGCACGCTCAGGATCTCCGGTACGGCCGGTAGTACCACCATGGCGGCGCGTACATTCAAGGGCAAGTTGGGGCTCAAATCCACCTTGATCCTCGATATCACCGGCGGTCCGGAGACCTTTCCCGGGGCGAACCGCTTCGATCACACGGACTCGCACCTCATCTACCTCGGAACCTGGCACGAGTTCCCGAAGAGCGTCGCCTGGGGTGGCGGCTATGCCCGAGCCGACGGCGATGACGCTTCGGTGAACATCCATTTCTTGGGATCCCGCCTCGATTGGATCGCCATGATGGGCACCACGACGGGAGTGGCCGACGTGTACCTGGACGGTGCGTTCCAAGCCAGCGTCGATCTCTCCGCCTTCGAGGCTTCGTATCAGGTGGACGTCTGGTCGACAGGCGACCTTCCCAACGGGCCGCACATCGTGACCATCCAGCGCAACGACGCCAGCCCGGCCGGCACATTCATCACCATCGACGCGGTGGACGTGGCGGGGAGCGTCACCGACCCGCCCTCGCCCCCCGCCGTCACCGGCCTCGATCCTGTCTGCGGCTTCACCGTGGGCGGTACCTCGGTAACGATCGCCGGCACCAGCTTCGGCAGTTGTTCCTCCGTGACCTTCGGGGGGGAGGAGGCTACCGATGTCGTCGTGAACCGCGCCGGCACCGAGATCACCTGCACCGCCCCGGCTCACGCCGAGGGACCCGTGGACGTGCGGGTGACCACCCTGGTTGGCAGTAGCGCGGACAGTGCCGCCGACGACTTCACCTACGTCGTCCCGCCCACCCGCTACGAGCAGACCGACGAGCGCATCGTGAAGACCGGGGACTGGTACGA
>CAZWAR010000170.1:0-4196 GCA_964631965.1 uncultured Gaiellales bacterium | reverse complement strand
ACGCCGCCGACCATGAGGAGCTGGTGGGAAGGATACGTCGGCAGGTGTTCTCCAGGGGGCGGGGCCCGAGTTTCATCGCGTATCACATATGCGAGTGGCTGGTGGAAAGCCTGCAGCCCGTGCTCGACGAACTCGACGCCCGGGTCGACGCACTCGAGGATGAGGTGGTGCTCGCGGCCGGTGAGGAGCCGATCCAGGCGCTCTTCGGCCTCAAGCGCGATCTTGTCGATTTCCGACGGCGGGTGGCGCCGGTTCGTGACGTCATGCAACGCCTCGGTTCCCACGGGGTCTCTCTACTGGAACCTGAGTCGGAGGTCTACTTCCGGGATGTCCACGACGACGTGATGCGCGTGATCGAACTTCTGGACACCTACCGCGACATCCTGTCGTCCGCGCTCGACCTGCACCTGTCGAGCGTCTCAAACCGGCTGAACCGGGTGATGAAGCAACTCACGGTGGTAGCCACGGTGTTCATGCCGCTGTCCTTCATCGTGGGTTTCTTCGGCATCAACTTCACTCAGATGCCGTTCGGCAGCCTGACCTGGTTCGCGGTGATGTTCGTGCTCATGTTCCTGTCGGTCATGAGCATCCTCGTTTACAGCTGGAGAAGGACGTGAGCCCGACGCACGGCGTGCCGGCATTTTTGGGGAAGGGCGGTCCGAGCGGCGTCGGGCTCGTCAAGATTTGCGGCCTCACCCGGACGGAAGACGCGGCTCTCGCGGCCCGGCTTGGGGCATGGGCGGTGGGTTTCGTGCTCGCCCCTAGCCCCCGGCGGGTGGTCCCCGGACAGGTCCCGGCTCTGATCGAGGCGGCGCGGACGGCAGCCGGCGGGACGGAATCGGGCGGAACCGGGGTGAAGCGGCAGCCGCTTACCGTGGGCGTCTTCGTAGGTGCCTCTCCCGAGGAGATCGGGGCGATTGTTGCCGAGGCCGGACTCGACGCCGTCCAGTTGCACGGACCGGAGCCCCGAGCCTCCGCCGTGCGCGCGGCGCTCGGCCGGAGGTCGGCGGCGACGCTGATCATCCAGGCCGTCCCTGTGCCGGCGGAAGGGTTCCATGTCGAGCGGCTGGCGGCTGCAGTGCGTGACATCGGGACCGATGCCGATCTGCTGCTTTTCGACACCCAGGCGGGGGCGAGTTTCGGCGGCACCGGCGCCCTGTTCCCGTGGGCGTTGGCTCGGGATGCGGCTGGGTCGACCCCATTTCCGGTGGGAGGAGGTCTCGGTCCGCACAATGTGGAAGCAGCGCTGAATACGTCAGGGGCGGTGGGAGTGGACGTGTCGAGTGGGGTGGAGCTTTCTCCCGGGATAAAGGACCCTGGTGCGCTCCGCGCCTTGTTCGCCGCCCTGCGATACGGACCGGCACGGCCGAGCGGCTGCGGAGGGCTGCCGGCGGAGAATCGGGAACTATCGGAAGGAAGAAGGACGTGACCGTAGAGTATCGTTTCGGCCCGTATGGAGGCCGCTATGTCCCGGAGACCCTCGTGTCGGCGCTCGAGGAGCTCGAAGCGGCGTACGAGCGGTACCGGGAGGACCCGGACTTCCTCGCGGAGTTGCGGGGGCTTCAGATCGACTATGCCGGACGGCCCACGCCCTTATTCCGGGCGGACCGGCTCTCGGCCCGCGCGGGGTGCCGGGTGTATCTGAAGCGCGAGGACCTGGCCCACACCGGGGCCCACAAGATCAACAACACTCTGGGGCAGATCCTGCTCGCGGTCCGCATGGGCAAGAAGCGCATTATCGCGGAGACCGGAGCCGGGCAGCACGGCGTGGCCACCGCCACAGTGGCTGCCCTCTTCGGTCTCGAATGCCACGTGTACATGGGAGAGGAAGACATCCGCCGGCAGGAATTGAACGTCTTCCGCATGCGTCTGCTCGGCGCCGAGGTGCTACCGGTGACATCCGGTAGCGGTACTCTGAAGGATGCGACGAACGAGGCCATACGCGACTGGGTGTCCAACGTTGAGAACACCCACTACATCATCGGCTCTGTGGTCGGCCCGGCGCCGTATCCTGTGATGGTGCGAGACTTCCAGGCGGTCATCGGTCGGGAGACGCGCAGTCAGGTGCTGGCCAAGGAGGGCCGCCTTCCCGACGGCCTGGTGGCCTGCGTGGGCGCCGGAAGCAACGCCATCGGGCTGTTCCACGAATTCGTGGACGATACAGATCTCAGGATGGTGGGAGTCGAGGCCGGAGGTCTGGGGCTCGACACGGGCAAGCACGGCGCCTCGCTTGCGCGAGGCGCCACCGGCATCCTCCACGGCTCCTACAGCTACGTGCTCCAGGACGCGGACGGCCAGATCCAGGAAGCCCATTCGGTCGCGGCCGGTCTGGACTACCCGTCGGTGGGGCCTGAGCACGCCTTCCTCAAGGACTCGGGCCGGGTCGAGTACACCTCTGTAACCGACCAAGAGGCTCTGGGGGCTTTCCAGACGCTCTCGCGTCTCGAGGGGATCATCCCTGCCCTGGAAAGCGCTCACGCGATCGCTTTTCTGCTCGATCACGACCACGGGTTCCGACCGGAAGACGTAGTGGTCGTGAGCCTCTCCGGGCGCGGGGACAAAGACGTTTACAGCGTCGCCTCGATGCTGGGGGTGGACCGATGAGTCCTGCCGAGAGCCGTCTCACTCAGACGTTCCGGCAGGCGAGTCACCCGCTATTGGTACCGTACGCGGTCGGAGGCTATCCGGATCAAGGGTCCTGCGTCCGGATCCTCGAGGCCTACGTCGAAGCTGGAGCCGGGATCGTGGAGATAGGCATTCCCTTCTCCGACCCCTTGGCCGACGGTCCGGTGATCCAGAGCGCCTCGGTGGTCGCTCTTCGGGGCGGCATCCGGCCGGCCGGCGTGCTGGACATCGCCGGTGAGGTGGCGGAGACCGGCGTCCCGATCGTGCTGATGGGATACCTCAACACCATCCTGGCCTATGGGCCGCAGCGCTTCTTCGTGGAGTGCGCCCGCAGGGGCGTGGCCGGAGTAGTAGTGCCGGATGTACCGGTGGAAGAAGCCGCCGACCTGCAGCGTACCGCGGGGGAGAGCGGCATCGACGTCGTCTTGTTGGCGGCTCCCACCAGCACCGACGCTCGGCTGGCGCGTATCGCCGCGGCTGCGTCGGGGTTCGTCTACTGCGTCTCGACCACGGGGGTGACCGGAGCCCGTTCAGCTCTGAGCAGCGGTCTACCCGATTTCGTCGCCCGGGTACGGAGGCATACCGACCTGCCTCTCGCAGTCGGGTTCGGCGTCTCCACCGCGGAGCAGGCCGGCGCTGTGGCCCGCTACGCCGATGGGGTCATCATAGGCAGCAGCTTGGTGGCGCTGGTGCAGAGCAGCGGGGGGCTGGACGAGGCTCTTCCCCGGGTCCGGGCGTTTCTCGAGGAAGCAGAAGAGGCCGTCCGCGCCCGCTAGCCCTGGGCACAGGACGATAAGACAAAGCGGAGGGACAGAGCGGAGCACTCGGCCGGAAGTCGGCGGCCGGTCAGTGGGTGACCAGCACCCCTTCTTTTTCGAGGTAGTCTTTGAGGGCCTGCGGCCTGATGCCGTAGAGACCCGAAAGATAGTTGAGGTCTTCCTTGCGGATGGTAAGCAGCTCCTGGGACGGGTCGTCGCGCAGCTTGCGCAGGAATGCGAGATAGGTCTCGAGGGGCCGGCGCTCTTCAGGTTGCAGGCGATCGAGGAGGTCCAGGCGGATGCGTAGGGGAGCTCCCTTCCCCAGTGTGCTCTGGAACTCGGGTTCGTCCTCGACATCGAGGATCGACATGGGAGACTGGCCATAGACAGTGGCGAGTTCGTACAACCTCTCGAGGCTGAGGCTACGCTTGCCCCGTTCGTAAGCGCTGAGAGTGGAGACCACAAAGGAGTTCCCAGAGCGTTCACACACCTCTTGAAGGCTCAGTCCCCGATCTTGCCGGAGTCGCCGGAGCCTTTCCCCCACCAGTTCGGCATACCGCCGCTCTCGTTCTTGCTGTCTGTCGTCCATAACAAAAAGTCTATCAGCCTCGCGGAACGAAATCTACGGGAACAACACTCATGTTACGAAGAGAGATTTCGCTCGATGGGAACAAAATCCTTCTCGATCATGCTAAATCGGAAAGAAAAATGCTTCAAGGTGGGAAGTACCGGGTAGAAAGGAGTGCCGAAGGCGGGGATCGAACCCGCACGAGGTGTGAGCCTCACTGGAGTTTGAGTCCAGCGCGTCTGCCA
>CAZWAR010000169.1:0-4250 GCA_964631965.1 uncultured Gaiellales bacterium | reverse complement strand
GGAGGGCACCTCGACGGAAGAGGCATAGAACACCGGCCACGCGGCGAGGCAGCCACCGGAAGTGCATTTGCTGCTGTTGGGGGAATCGATGGTGAAGTGATACAGCGTTCTGCCGTTCCCATCGACCAGGAACGTTCCGAGAGAACTGCTCGACGAGGTCATGATGGAGTAGTTGCCGGAGCCGGAGGTCGTGCCGCTCGTGGGAGATGACGGACCGGTGGTCGTGGAGGGGGAACCACCGGTCGTGGAAGTTGCGCCACTGGTCGTGGGGGTCGACGTTCCGCATCCCGCGGTCAGCGCCGCCAGCAGAACAACCCCCAGAATGAGTATCGCTCCCTTCTTCATGATGAGATCCGAAGAAGCCAGGGCTACTGGACAGGAACTACTGACCACTTCCCGCCAAAGGCATCCACACCCTCTCCGTTGACGTCCCCGGCTGCGGTGTCCTTGAAGAAGTAGTACAGCGGCTGTCCTTTGTACTGGCTCTGCTTGGTTCCATCGCTACGAGTGAACTCGGTGAAGTCCGACGCGTTGAGGTCGGAGGGCACGACGATGGTGGGGGCGTAGAACGCGGGCCACTTGGCCACACAGCTGCCGGTGCACTTCGAGGTGTTGTTGGAATCGAGACTGAAGTGGTAGAGGGTTCTCCCCTCTCCATCCACCAAGAACGTGCCGAGAGCGCTGTTCGACGACGTCATCACGGTGTAGCCTCCGGACGCTCCGGTTGTCGCGGAGGATGCACTCGTGCCTGTGGAGTAGGCGCTCGTGGTCGTTGGGGCTGCGCTCGTGGTGGAGGACGAGGTCCCGCATCCGGCGACGAGGACCGCCACGAGTGCCAATCCCAGTATGGGGATCAGGGCTCTGGTCGCCATCTTTATCATGTTCTGACTCCTTCTTTGACGGGCGGAACAGACCCGGCCTGCGATGTAGGCCTACCCTGCTGCGAGCACCGGCAAACAAGCGGGCCAGCCGGGAACACAGCAGGCGCCGGGCGCATGCGCGCGGGAGCCGGCATTGCGTGAACGCCCAACGGGTACTACTACACCGCGATGACAATGACCCCCACCCTTGCGGTCCTCAACGCGGTGCTGCAACTGGCGCTGCTGGCCGCAGTCCTCGTTGGTGCCTTCGTGGGCGCCAGGCGGCACTTTCACCCTCACTGCCTGTACATGCGCATACTCTTCGGAGTACAGATCGTCATGATCGCGGTCTTCATGAGTCGCTCGTTCGGGCTCTACGTCAGTGATTCGCTGGGTGCCGTGTGGGTGGCGGTGATCGTCATCCACCACACCTTCGGGCTCGCGGTCATCGGTCTTTTCGCGTACATCAACCTGGCCTGGTTTGGAGTAGTTCGCGCCCCTCACCGTTATCGGGGCTTCATGCTGTCTGCGCTCGCGAGCTGGCTGATAGCGCTGGGACTGGGGCTCACCGTGTATCTCCATATCTGGCGAGGTATCCAGGTATGAATATCGAACATCGTCCCACCCTTCCGACGGCGGTCGCGCATTCGTGTCATTTGGAGGCCATCGCAGGTGTCGAGTCATTCTGGGCGGTCAACGCGGTCTGACGGGTGGTGCGGAGTGGGCGCGCGATTCCCCAGACTCTGCCTCGGATCTTCATCCCAAAGAGGAATCGCATCGGGTTCAGGCGTTTGATGAACAACTCGTAGAGCGTCAATACGGCGACCAGGGAAATGGCCAGCAGGGAGAAGAACTTGACGGCCACGTCTTGGTCCCATTGGATCACGAAGTAGGCGACCACGTGGACAACGGCGTGATGCAGGATGTAGAAGGGAAGGATCGCTTCGGTGCTGCAGGAGAGGACGCGATTGGTGCGTTTCAGAAACCGCCGGTCAAGTCTGATTCGACCCGCGGGTAGCTGCTTCATCACCGGCGACCGCCGCCAGCGCATAGTCCCCATACTTCCGAGCGCTACGTACGCAAGGGTGCGTGATGTGGGTGCGCAACGAGAAGCCGAATCGACCGACTCGGGTCTCGGTCGGAAGGCGATAGCGGCCAGGGATCCCCGCGAGTTCGAGCAATCTGGCTTATTCCAGTCGTGTCAAGCCGATTGCAGGCGGTTGAGGATTTCCACCATCTCGGGCGCGAGATCCGTGTGATGGTGCCTGATCTTCCACCTGCCGCCTTCGCGCTGGTAGACGTTTGTCACTCGGACATGAGCGGCCACCTTCTGCCCGGCCAACGTGAACTCGGCTTGCTCGAGGCCGATCTCGTAACCAAGGTCTCCGACCGCGTAGATGAGTTGGTCCTCAAGTTCGACCTTCCCTCCGGAGGCCACACCGGCCACCTGTTCCCACGACCGCCGGACTTCGTCCCAACCGACCTGGCGCCCTCCGATAGGGTGCATGGTGGTGACGCTCGAGTCGTGCGACCAGACATCGGACATGCCCTGAGCATCGCCCTTGATCATGCCGAGCAGGGCTGAGTAGAAGTGGGTCGACGCCTCGCGGATCTCGTCTTCTGTCGACATGGAGACTCCCTTCTGTGCCGGTCTGGAAAGAGGGACGCGAACCCACGTCAGCACATACCCCGGCCCCCTCTCCGGCTAATCGTTTTCGCCTCCCCTGGTTCCGGTCTGCAATGTCGAGCGGGGGCAAGGCCGGCCAGGCGTTGACTCCTAGAAGCCGAGGCCGGCGTCTTGTACGCGGAAGGAGTGCGCCGTTTTGCCGCATGCTGAGGCAGAAGACTGCGGCGCGGGTCTTTCAGTCCGCAGTGGCGGCGAGCTCGGCTCTGACCTTGCGCCGGCTGTCACGCAGCCCCTCCCACGAGACCGGCGAAAGGACCATGGCCAAGCCGCCCCAGACCAAAGACGGGAGAGTCCATATTGCAAAGGCGATCACACTGAACCCGGCTGCGTGGTCGGCGGGCACCCCCAGGAGACCTAGGCCCACGATGCAGAAGAACTGCCAGGAGCCTATCTTGCCCGGAGCGTTCGGGATCAATGTTCCTATGGTGATGATCCCGAAAAGCGCCGCCGCCTCGAACAGCGACAGGTCCATGCGATAGGCATAGAGCATGAGCCACATCGTGACGACCTGTGTCAACAGGATTCCGACGCCACCCGCGACCGACACGGGCATTGTCCAAGCCTTCACCGCTTTGACGCCGGCGAGGATGTCGAGCGACGCGCCTTTCAGTGTTATTCCGATGCGACCGCCCGGATGGCGGCGGGCGACAAGGGCATCGAAATACTTGCGCCTGAAAACCAGAACGACGCCCACGGCGATCCCCACTCCCACGAGGCCCACAAAGGCGAGAAGGGCCGTGTCGAGCGCCGCAGGTAGATCGAGCCCACGAACGGCGAGCCAGGTAACAAGGGCAAGCGCGATGCCATCCGCCACCCGTTCGACGGCCTGCGACGTGAAAACCCTGGCCGTGCCGGTGCGCGCCCGGCCGGCGACCAACACACCGCGAACCAGATCGCTCGGGCAGACCGGCAGGACCCCATTCATGAGCGTCGCCACGTAGATGGCGTGAAGGAGATGGTGGATCCGCACCTTGATCGGGCGCAACAGATAGGCCCACCGCCAGGCCTGCAGCACTCGGGGAGCGATCTGAAGCACGACCGCCAGGACGATCGGCCACCAGATCATCTGGGAGACACCATGGGACAGGTCGGAGAAATCGACGTGTAGCAATACGTAGGCCAAGGCCCCGGCGGCCACAGCATAGGTGAGCCAGTTGAGATAGCGGGATCTGAGGAGGCGGCTGATTCTGGTTGGCCCTTGGACCGGACACTCTGCCGGTCGATGCTCTTCTTCCATGCACGACTCCCGATCTTCCATTCTTCGAGCTCGGGAGGGCAAGAAGAGGGCGGATAGTGCGATTTGCAGCCCAAACGCGAGGAAATGAGTTTACTATATATCGAGAGACACGACCGCTCTGCTGGGACTGGTCGCTTACTTCCTTCCCCAGAACCGTCCTCGCTAGGCCTGATGCTGCCCGGCCCAACGTGTACCATTCTCGACTTTCGTAAGCGGCGGAGTCGGGGGAGTTGAACCTATGTGGTCGGGGCCCGCCCCACGATCATCTAGGCAAGCTGGGTGGACGGGGTCAAAGCCGGAGACGGCCGAAACCCCTTAACTATCAGCCACACCGCCAGGACTATCTCGTTGACGCCTATCGGAATATTCAGGACGATCTGGATCGTCGACATCGAACCCGTCACCCCGAAAAGGATCAGAAGGGCCGCGACTGCACCCAGGATCACCCCGACGATACCCCAGCCCG
>CAZWAR010000168.1:0-4305 GCA_964631965.1 uncultured Gaiellales bacterium | reverse complement strand
CCCCCGGCTTCAGTATCACCCCGCGCTGGTGCTTCCCGTCGATGGTCACCGGCAGCGGCTCCTCGAAGTGAAGGCGGCGCACGTAGCCGGCGTCCTTGACCGCCGGCGCGGCCGCCAGCCAGTCCCAGTCCACGAAGCCCTCGCCTTCGTTCATGGTGAAATAGCCCACCCGGAACGAGGTCAGGTTCTGGAAGAAATGGCTGCCCTGGGAGGGCGTCACCTTGATGTCCTTCAGCCCCGCTTCCACGATGACTCGGGCTCCTGCTATCTGCTCCCAGGTCACCGGGATCCCGAGCCAGGGGTCGGCCGAACCCCATCGCCCCAGGCCGAACAGGATGTAGGGCGTCCCTTCGGCCACCAGTTCCGCGTTGAGGCGGGCCACCTGTATCGCGATCTCGGCCGTTTTCGCCCTGTCGAAGCGGTCGTGGTCCACGACCACCACGTCCCGGAGGTTGATGCACTTGCCGTTTCCCAGGACGCTGCCGGAGCGTACCAGCACTCGGTCCGGTTCGATGTTCTCGGTATCGAGCTCCTCCAGCTCTCGTGACAGAGCCATGGGTCTCATCTGCACGAAACCGAACTCGGCAGGCCTCCCTCGCTCCCCCAGTTCCACCGCGAACTCGATCTCCACCTCGGTGTTCATCCCCCAGCGGCCGAGCTCCAAGAGGCGCTCGAAAACCTTGGGCAACGGAAAAGCTTTCCTCTTGAGGAGAGGAGCGAAACTGATCAAACGGACGCCCGGACGGGAGATACCGTCGTAGACGGCGTCGTCTTCGGGGCTGTAAGTGGAGGCCAGCCACGTGAGGGTCCCATCCTCCTCGGCCACGGACAATGGGTGGTGCTTCTCGGTGACGCCGTCGTCTCCGTCCATCTCCACGGCAACGAAGTCCCGCTGGGAGTTGTCCAGCATATCTTTGGGGGTCGAGAAGTGGAGAGGGCGTCGCGGGTGCCTGGGGGAAAAGGCGAGTGCGTTCCCGCCGTCCACCACCGTACGGCCCAGACCGAGGGCCATGGCCACCACCCCATCTTCCGCGGCCAGCGGTGACACCGGATAGAAGTTGTGCGAGCGGGCGACTCCGGCGAAGCTGGGATAGAAACGGCTGCCGTGGCGCGACCCCACCATCTTCTGGATGATCACCGCCATCTTCTCTTCTTCCAGGCGGTACGGGGTCACCTTGAAGTAGTTCTTGGCGTAGGTGAGGAACGTGGAGGCGTAGACGCGCTTGACCGCCTGCACGAGCTGTCGCAGCCTGATCTCGTCCTCGCCGTCGTTGTTGGGAAGCATGTAGGTCCTGTACACGCCGGCAAGAGGCTGATATTGCGAGTCCTCGAGGAGGCTGGACGATCGCACCGCCAGGGGGTAGCGGACCTGCTCCAGGTACGCCTCCAGGCGGGCCTCGATCTCCCGAGGGAAGGTGGCGGCCGCGAAGCGCCGCTCGATCTCCCCGTCGTCGTCGGCGGCCATGGCGAAATGGCGCAGACCGTTCTCCTCGAGGAAGCCGTCGAAGATGTCGGTGGTGAGCACCAAGCAGGGCGGCACGGTGATCACGATCCCAGGGAACTGATCGGTTACCGCGAAATCGCGCAGCAGGTGACGCACGAACGCAAGCGCCCTGGCCTTGCCTCCCAGCGACCCTCCTCCGATACGGGCGAAGCTGTTCTCCGGGTCGAATGCTCCCGGCTCGAAGTCGCTCACCGACTCCCGGGTTTGCTCCCTGCGATACGCGTCGATCTCTTCGATGAGGTACCGGCGACGGGCTTCCGGATCGGCGTAGTCGGCCGAGGTGCGGGGCCGGAGATGGTGGGCGAGGTGGAACTCGGTGCGCGCCTTGAGCCAGCGGGAGAAGTCGTTGCGCTCGGCGTGGTAGGCGACGGACTCCACCGGGACGGTGCGCAGGCCGCGGAGCAGCTCTTTCAGGTTGCCGGCCCGGCTCACTATCCGTCCATCGGGCATCCGGAAGATGAAGTCGCCGAAGGCGAAGTGGGTCACGATGAAGTGGCGCAGGTCTTCGAGCAGGGTGGGGGAGCCTTTGAGGAGGAACTCGGCGCCCACCTCCCGCGCGACCGCCTCGCTGTCGGGGCGACTGGACTGCAGCAGCACGGGGATGTCGCGATACGCGGAGCGCACCTTGCGGGCGAATTCCGCGCCGGCCAGCGGATCGAGGCGCCCGGCGTGGGGGAACTCGATGTCGGAGATTACGCCCAGCACGTCCTCCTCGTAGCGGGAGAAGTATTCCCAGGCCTCTTCGAAACTGGCGCAGAGCAGGATCTTCGCGCGGGCGCGCATGCGCAGGATTCGATGGGACGCATTCACGCCTTCGGTTATGAGCGATTGCGAATGGCGGATGATCTCCGTGTACATCGTAGGAAGGAACGAGGAGTAATAGCGGATGTTGTCCTCGATGAGGAGGATCACCTGCACGCCGGCCACGCCGGTGTCGTAGGCCACGTTCAACTTGTCTTCCATGTACTTCGTGATGGCGAGCAGGATGCGGGTGTCGCCCTGCCACAGGAAGATGCGCTCGAGAGCGCTGGTGTCGTGATGGGTCATGAACTCGGCCAGTTCGCCGCCGTCGTAGGCCAGAAGGATCACCGGGATGTCCAGTCCGGCGTCCTTGACCTTCTGCGCAAGCTGGGCGGCGTCCATGTCGCCGACATTCACCGCGGTGACGATGAGATTGAAGCGGCTCTCGTTCTCTGCGAGGGCTATAGCTTCGGTTCCGGTGGCCACATGGCGCAGGCCGGTGGTGTGGTGCAGGTTGAGGTCGAGAAACTCGTTCAGCAGCACCTCGTTGAGCTGACCGTCCTCCTGCAGGATGAACGTGTCGTAAGTGCTCGAGACCAGGATGATGTTCTCCACCCGTCTGGCCATGAGGTGCTGGAAGTCGTACGAATGCCGCCACTCCAGCTTCGCCGCGGGCTGGGGCTCACCGGCCACGTTGGCCTCCTGTTCGGTCATACCACTCCTTGGTCCATCATGGCGTTGGCCACTTTGAGGAAGGCGGCGATGTTGGCCCCGTTCACGTAGTTGCCCGGCGTTCCGTACTCGGCGGCCGCTTCCACGCAGGCGCCGTGGATGCTCTGCATGATGTGCCGTAGCCGGGCATCCACTTCCTCTCGCGGCCAGTGGATGCGCATGGAGTTCTGGCTCATCTCCAGGCCGGACGTGGCCACCCCCCCGGCGTTGGCCGCCTTGCCGGGCGCATAGAGGATGCCGGCATCGAGAAACGTCTCGACGCCCTCCGCGGTGGTGGGCATATTGGCCCCTTCGGCCACCACGAACACCCCGTTTCGGAGCAGGTTCTCGGCGTCACGTCCGTTGATCTCGTTCTGCGTCGCGCAGGGGAAGGCGCACTGGGCGGGAAGGTCCCATTGGGGGGAATGGTCGGCTGCGGCGTCGAACGGGGTGTAGACGGCCTCGGGAAAGTTCTCGGCATATTCCTTGATGCGGCCCCGGCGCACGTTCTTGAGCTCCTTGAGGTAGGTGAGCTTGGTCCTCGTGATGCCCTCTTCGTCGTAGATGAAGCCGTTGGAATCCGAGGCGGAGACCGGTTTGCCTCCCAGATCGAGAATCTTCTCGAGGGCGAACTGGGCCACGTTGCCTGAGCCGGACACGAGACAGACCTTGTCGGTGAGCACCTGGTTGCGGGTGGCGAGCATCTCCGCGGCGAAGTAGATGCAGCCATATCCGGTGGCCTCCGGCCGGATGAGCGATCCTCCCCAGCCCAGGCCCTTGCCGGTGAGAACGCCGGAGAAGTTGTCGGCTATGCGCTTGTACTGGCCGAACAGGTAGCCGATCTCCCGGCCGCCCACTCCGATGTCCCCGGCCGGGATGTCGGTGTCCGAGCCGATGTGGCGGTAGAGTTCGGTCATGAAGCTCTGGCAGAAGCGCATGACCTCCGCGTCGCTCTTGCCCTTCGGATCGAAGTCAGACCCCCCCTTGCCGCCGCCCAGGGGTAGGGTGGTGAGGGCGTTCTTGAACACCTGCTCGAAGGCGAGGAATTTGAGGATGCCAAGGTTAACGCTCGGGTGGAACCTGAGGCCTCCCTTGTAGGGGCCTATCCCTGAGTTCATCTGGATGCGGAAGCCGCGGTTCACCTGGATCTCGCCGTCGTCGTCTATCCAGGGGACGCGGAACATGATCACCCGTTCGGGCTCCACCATCCGTTCCATGATCTTGGCGGCGCGGTATTCTGGATGCCGGTCGATGACGAGGGCGGTGGACTCCACCACCTCCAACACCGCCTGGTGGAACTCCGGCTCCGCGGGGTTCTTGGCCTTGACCAGGGAGAGGATCTCACCGGC
>CAZWAR010000167.1:0-4320 GCA_964631965.1 uncultured Gaiellales bacterium | reverse complement strand
CTTCCAGAAGTCCATGCGCTCGCGGGAACTGGATGTGCGGCCCGATGTTCCCGACGACAACCGGGACCTCGTGGACAAGATCGCCAAACCGTCTGCAGAGCGGTACGACCTGATCTTCGAGGCCTACCGCAGGGGAGTGGCGCTCGAAGAGCTGTTCCTGGCGACGCTCATCGACGAGTGGTTCTTGGAGGAGTTCCGGGAGATCGTCGAGGCCGAGAATCATCTCAGATCGTTTGCCGAAAAAGGAGGGCTTGCTTCCCTTCCCCGCGAGGAGCTCTGGCAGGCGAAGCGGCTGGGCTTCAGCGACGAGTACGTGGGCCGCTTCGTCGGCGCCACCGAGCAGGAGGTGCGAGAGCGGCGCCTCGCGGAGAGGGTCATCCCCACCTACAAGGCGGTGGATACCTGCGCGGCCGAGTTCGAGGCCTACACTCCCTACTTCTACTCTACTTACGAGGAGGAGAACGAAGCTCTTCCCGTCCCCGATAAGGAATCGGTGATCATTCTGGGGAGCGGACCGAACCGCATCGGGCAGGGCATCGAGTTCGACTATTGTTGTGTCCATGCCGTCCAAGAGATGCGCGAGCTCGGCTATCAGGCCATCATGGTCAACTGCAATCCGGAGACGGTCTCCACCGATTACGACACCTCTGACCGCCTCTATTTCGAGCCCCTCACCTTCGAGGATGTCCTGAACATCATCGACAACGAGAAGCCCAAGGGGGTCGTGGTCCAGTTCGGTGGACAGACCCCGCTCAAGATCGCCGAGCGGCTCCACGCGGCGGGCGTCCCCATCCTCGGCACCTCTCAAGACGCCATCGATCTGGCTGAGGACCGGGAACGGTTCGGCGAGGTGCTCAGACGGCTGAACCTCAAGGCCCCCCCCTTCGGGACCGTACGTAACGAGCAGGAAGCGCTCGCGGTGGCCGAGCGCATCGGCTATCCCGTCCTGGTGCGCCCATCCTACGTTCTGGGCGGCCGGGCGATGGAGATCGTCTACGATCAGGAGAGCCTCCAGCACTACTTGAGTACGGCGGTCAAGGCCTCGCCCCGGCATCCGGTGTTGATCGATCGATTCCTCGAACACTCCACCGAAATCGATGTGGACGCGCTTTGCGACGGGGAGGACGTCTACATCGGCGCGGTGATGCAACACGTGGAGGAGGCCGGCATCCACTCCGGCGACTCAGCCTGTGTCATCCCCACCGTGTCTCTCGGCGACGCCGCCGTGCGCCGTATCGAGGAGCAGACAGAGGCCCTGGCCAAGGAACTGGGAGTGGTGGGACTCATGAACGTGCAGTACGCGGTGCAGCAGAGCGATCACGGCGGCGCGACCGTCTACGTGCTGGAAGTGAACCCGCGTGGCAGCCGGACGGTCCCGTTCGTCAGCAAAGCGACCGGTGTTCCCCTGGCCCGCATGGCCACTCGGGTCATCGCCGGACAGAAGTTGCGGAACCTCGGGCTGCCGGGGTGGGAGGAGTCCCTCGCCGCCGGCCGGGTGCCCCGCCGGCGCGACCTGGAGCACGTGTCGGTGAAGGAGGCGGTGCTACCGTTCCCGCGCTTCCCCGGGGTCGATACCACCCTGGGCCCCGAGATGAAATCGACCGGCGAGGTCATGGGCGTGGGTACCAGCTTCCCGGAGGCGTTCGCCAAGGCCTCTCTGGCTGCCGGTGACCGTCTGCCCCGTGCCGGTTCGATCTTCATCTCCGTGGCCGATGCCGAAAAGGACGCGGTCGTGCTGATGGCCCTCATGCTGAGCACCCTCGGTTTCCGGATCCTCGCCACCGAGGGTACGCACAGAGTGCTGGTATTGAACGGCATCGACTCCGTCCCGGTGATGAAGTACACCGTTGGTATGAAGAAGCGGGCTGCGCTGGAAGAAGCCCGGAAGGCTTCCGGAAACGGTGGGCCGGCAATCGGGGAGCAGATGGGTGAAGACCCGGAATCCATCGTCACCATCGTCGATCTCATCGAGGCCGGCGAGATCAACATGGTCATCAACATCCCCAGGGGCCGGGGGGCCCGCTCCGACGGCTACGAGATCCGCCGGGCCGCCCTGCGCCGAGGAGTACCGACCATGACGAACGCGGCCGCCGCTCATGCGGCGGTGCAGGCCATCGCCAACGATCGCAAGCGGCAGGAGATCTCCGTGGTATGTCTGCAGGATCTCCATACCCAACTGGCCTTCACGGCAGGCGGCCGCGGCATGCCTGCAGAGGATGAGAGTTGACCGACCCGGTGACACCCGTATCGTCGGCATCGCCCCTCTCGTCCGGACCTTCCGTTTTCGCCCGGCGTCTCAGCGCCGTCGTCATGGAGAATCGGCCTCTCGGCAGTCTCACCTGGCTTACGGTGCAGGCTCCTGGTTGGCCGGGGGCCAGGCCCGGACAGTTCGTCATGCTCCAGCCGTCTGATTCGAGTCTCTTCCTGGCTCGGCCCCTGTCGGTCGCCTGGCAGAAGGGAGAAACCATCTCGTTCCTCATCGCACCTGTGGGCACCGGAACCGTGGAACTGTGTAGCCTGCGCGAAGGCGACGCTTTGTGGATACTAGGCCCTCTCGGCAATGGTTTCGATATCGGGGCGCTTGCCGGCGGTCCGGGCCGGACGGTCATCGTGGGCGGCGGGGTGGGGGTGGCGCCGTTCCCGCTTCTTCTGTCCGCGCTGGCCGACAGAGCCGGCGGCGGGAGCGACGAACCGGCAGCTGGTCTGGGTGAGGTCGTCGTGCTTCTGGGCTTTCGAGATGCCGCGCAGGCTGCCGGTGCCGGGCCGGTCGCGGAGGCGGCGGCGGCGCTGGAGACAGCGGGTGTCTCCTGTCCGGGGGAGGTGGTCACCGAGGACGGCTCCGTCGGGCGCGCCGAGATGGTCACCGAGTCCCTCTGGCGGGTCGTCAGGCCCGGCGATCGGTTGGCGGTCTGCGGCCCCTGGGCGATGGTTCGGGCGGTCGCCCAGGTGTGCGCGAGTATCCCCGACGTCGAGGTCTGGTTCAGTCTGGAAGCGGGAATGGCCTGCGGTGTGGGCTCCTGCCACGGTTGCGTCGTCCCGCTCGCGGGCGGTGGCGACGCCCGGGTCTGCCGGGAGGGCCCGGTCTTCACGGCCCGGGCGCTTTTCGAGCGAGGAAGCCTGGGAGACGTAGATGGGAGTCGAGAATGAGGCCGGCGGACTCTGCGATGCCGGGCGGGCCGGCGCAGGATGGCGCCGGACGCGGCGGCTTCATCCCCGATATCGCCATCGACCTGGGCCCCATCCATTTGCGGCATCCCTTCGTGAATGCTTCCGGCACCATGGAGATCTTCGACCTGGGCGAGGTACTCGGTCCCGATGTGCTCCAACATCCGCCCGTGGCTGCATACGTGCCCAAGACCATCATGTTGGATGCCCGGGCAGGGAACCATCCGCCACGGATCCTGGAGACATCCGGCGGTCTGATAAACGCCATAGGGCTGGAGGGGGAGGGGCTAGAGGCATTCGTGAACAAACGGCTGCCGCGTCTGCTGCGCCTTCCGTGCCCACTGATCCTGAGTATCGGCGGGTTCTCGCTCCAGGAGTACGAGACCCTTGCTGAAAGGCTGCGGGAGGCCGTGGAAGCCGCGATGGGTCTGAACTGGACGGCCAAGGCTGGGTTGGAGCTGAACATATCCTGCCCCAACGTGCACACGGGCTGCGTCTCGATAGGAAGCAACCCGCGCGAGACCGAGGCCGTCGTCGCAGCCGTGCGGAAGGCGTGGCCTGGACTACTCGTCGCCAAGCTGTCGCCGAACGTCACGGATATCAGCGCGATCGGCAGCGCGGCCGAGGGCGCCGGGGCCGATTGTCTGGCGGCGGTCAACACCTACAAGGGCCTGGTGGTCGACCGCAGCACTCTCAAGCCCTATCTGGGCAACATCACCGGCGGGCTGTCAGGGCCGGCCATCAAACCGCTGGCGCTCCGCGCCGTCTACGATCTGTTCGAAGCCGTGGCTGTGCCCATCATCGGGATGGGTGGTGTGGCCGAGGTGCAGGATGCCCTGGACTTCATTTCGTGCGGCGCCACAGCGGTAGCCGTCGGCTCAGCCGCGTTCCGCGATCCGCTGCTCGGCTCGCGGCTGGCGGAAGATCTTCAAGTCGCGCTGAGCGAGCGTGGACAGAGACTCCCCGAGCTCGTGGGGTGGGCACACAGGCGGGAATGACTTCCGCCGGCTGCGCCCCCCGCCGGTGGCACAGGTCGGCCGGCGGTCGCTGGCAGCCGCGCTTCTCATCCGCCCGCGAGCCCCCTTCCCGTCCACCTGCGAGCTCGCTTTCCACCCGGCGACAGCCGCGCTTCTCGTGCGACTGCCGCCCGAAAGG
>CAZWAR010000166.1:0-4336 GCA_964631965.1 uncultured Gaiellales bacterium | reverse complement strand
CAGAACTGCCAGGACCCCGTTGCGCAGTGCTGGGGCTTCTACTGATGATCCAAGAGTGCACAGTCCGCCTCTTCCTGGTTCCCGTCCACTTCGTCCTAGCCCAACCGCTACTACCGGTATATGACGAAACCGGTGGTCAGCATCGCCTCGCTCGGTCGGCGGCGCTCACTTCTTCGGCCGAGAGGCGGCCATGGTGGCGAGGGTAAGCCTTGTTTGCAGACTCAGCGTCCTGTTCGTCATTGCCGCTCTCCTTACGCTGTCGACTCCAGCGTCTGGTCCAACCCACGCCGCGAGGTCCGGGCACTCCTGGCGATGGATCGCGGTGGTGGCCGCCGTCGTGGTGCTGGAAACCGGCCGGGGTAAGATCTTCGCTCGCAGGAGAAGCGGCTCAGTGTGAATAGCGGAGCGTCTACCGCCGCTCACGCAGCTGATCTTCAAGCTCGGGCCGCGTCTACCTCCAGCGCTTCCTTCACCGCCTTGTAGCGAAGCTCGACACTGCGCAGGTCGTTTGGCTCGGAGATCGACTCCTGGCTCATCCGCCAGAGCATCTCGGCCTGCTGCAGGAGGGCGCTGCGATACGCATCGTGCGCGGCGCTTGGGGCCAGGGAAGCGATCGCCTCGAGAAGCCTGAGGATCACGGGGAGATTTCCGTGAGCGCACTGCCGGATCCGGCTGAAAGCGGCGTCCACCAAACCGGCGTAGGTCAGAGGATAGGTGACCAGCCTCACTTCTCCCTCGTAGCTGCGCAGCGCTGGGACGATGTCTCTGCCGCCGATCACTCCCAGGCTATCGGACAGCTGGTCGACGCAGGCGATAGCGGTGTCCGGGTCGTTGATGCCCGGGGAGAGCGACCTCATCGCGATCTGCACCAGTTGGTCGATGCCCGACTCGACATCGGGATGGAGGGACCGCTGTGTGCCCAAAGTGAAGCACTCGTTGAGCTCTTTGCTGAGATCGCCGCTCGGGACATCGCCCGGCCAGACGTCCAACAAGCGGCTGCCTTGGATGAGGAACCGCCCCACTCGGTGCTCGAAACGCAGCACCAGCCCGTTCTCGTGCGCCAAGTCGAGCAACCTGTCGTAGTCGATAGACTGGACGTAGCCGCTGCTGTCCGCCGCAATCTCGTACGCACCCGAAGGAAAGCCTTCCGGTAAAGCCCGGCCTCGCGTTCGCCGTTCCATACCAAGTTCGCAGGTGGGAGGGAACATACGCTCGATCTCCGCGCGGAGCTCGCGGCCCGTGGTGCCAACGATCGACTCCGCCCGGATGGAGGACGTGGCGTGATGGATGAAGTAGACGAGCACCCCGACGCCCGCCACCGCGAACGCCAGACCCAGAGCGAGCGAGACGTAGGGAACGAACTGATGGGATCCGTTGCTTCTCACCGTTCGCAGCACCAGAAGACAGTAGACGAACGTGGCTACGAACGTGCCCAGTACCAGTTGGTAACCACGGTCCCTGATGAAATTCCTGAGAAGACGCGGTCCGAACTGCTGCGAAGCGGTGGACAACGCCACGATGGTTATGGAGAAGGTGAGGGCGGCCACGGTGATCATCGAGCCGGCGATGGTGGTGAGGAGCGCCCGGGCGCCGTCCGGCCCTCCCCCGTAGATCCAGTCGGGCACGACAGCCGCCCCGGCCCCGACGTCGTGATCGATCCATGGGAGCAGGAAGGAGAGCCCTACCGCCACGGCCACCATGGCCGCCGGCAGGAACCAGTAGTTCGTCCAGAGCCGTGCCCAGACACGCCTCAGCCACGCTTTGCCGGGCATTCATCCCCGTTCGATCTCGATGGCCGGTGCTTCGGAGCCAATGGTCGCTGGCTCCGAATGCATCTCAGACTACCGCAAACCGGAAGATGAATGCGACCGGAAGGTATGCGTGCGTCTCGGCTCCCAACGTGGACCGGAGCATCCTCTCCGTGTAACGTGGATCAGGAAAGCGACACGACCTCCGCAAATCCGCCACAGGGGCGCAGGTCGACAAAGAGGGCTGTGAATGTCCGAGACCCGGATCGCGATAGTCGGGGATTACGATCCCACCAGGGAGACCCACCGGGCGACCGATGCGGCTCTCAGGCACGCAGCGGACTCCCTTGGCCTCGGTGTGACTGCCGACTGGATCCCGACGGAGGCTCTCGAACCCTCCGCCGCCGCGATGCGGCTTCTCGAGCGCTATCACGCCGTCTTTCTCGGCCCGGGGGCGCCGTACGGCAGCCAGGAGGGTGCATTCGCGGCCGTCCGCTTCGCGAGAGAGCAGGGCCGGCCGTTTTTCGGCACCTGAGGGGGCTTCCAACATGCTCTGGTAGAGCATGCCCGCAACGTGGCAGGCATCGCGGAAGCCGATCTGGAGGACGTGAACCCGGAGTCGCCCGCGCTCGTGATCACCCTATTGGCCTGCTCCCTCCGCGGTACGGACCAAGAGGTGGTGATCCTGCCCGGCACCAAAGCCGCCGCGGCATACGGGACCGGCCGGGTGATCGAACGGTTCATGTGCCGGTTCGGGGTGAATGAGTCGTATGGGAGACGGTTGTTCGGAGGGGATCTGCAGGTGTCGGCCACCGATGCGGAAGGGTGCGTGCGGATGGCGGAATCGCTCACCCATCCCTTCTTCCTGGGGACGCTGTTCGTGCCGCAGATGTCTTCCGAGCCGGGACGGCCACACCCGCTGGTCGTCGCGTTCCTGGAGGCAGCCGCCACAGCATGAAGGTCTTCGTCGACGCAGATGCCAGCCCGGTGACCCGTGACACCGTTGCCATCGGGCGGCGCCATGGCCTCCAGGTGGTCCTCGTGGCCAACGAGTCTCAGAACCTGGATCGGTACGCAGGGCGCGAGGGAGTCGAGATCGTGAAGGTCCGGGGTGGGCCGGATTCGGCGGACTATGCGATGGTCCCGCAGCTGTCCCCCGGCGACATAGTTGTCACCCAGGACATGGGCCTCGCTGCCATGGCTCTCTCGCGCGGGGCCCGCCCCCTGAGCCCGCGTGGCCGGGTCTACCTGGCCGCTACCATCGACGCGGAACTTGCCGTCCGCCACGCCGAGCAGCGGCACAGGAGGGCCGGCGGCCGCACGTCGGGACCGAGCCCGTTCCGTACTGAGGATCGAGACCACTTCCGCGAGTCGCTCGAGCGGCTCATCAGGGAACGGTAGGAGCGCCTTACTGCTCTTTCTCGGCTCCGATGAGCCGCTGGCCGATCCGCGTCCGCAGCCGCATCGAGAGGCGCATGGCCACGTAGCCCAGGTAGATGAGGACGCAGGCTATGAGGAGAAGAGTCTCCAGGCGAACCCCTCCTTGCCGGCCGTTTCGAGCAGAAGCGTACTAGACCTCCGCCGCGAGCGCTATGCCCGGCCGCCGAGGCCCACGAGCTTTCCCGCGTTGTGCGGACGAATCGGCGGGCCCTCGCGAGACCGGTAATCTGATCCAGGTCTGTCGAGCGTGTGTGTAGAGTGGGTGTTTGTAGACCGATGCAGTCTCCCGCAGCGTCTGTATATCAGAAGAGACGACGCCGGGACCGGGCTTGGACGGCCGCCGGCCGCGACACCCGGTGAGGACCACCAGCGAGTGTGTGAGGGGCATGGACGACGGCGGATACGAGGACTTTGTCCGCAGACATTTCCATCGGCTGGAACAGAGTCTCTCCCTGATCACGCTCGATGCGGGGCGCGCCGCCGACGCGGCTCAGGAAGCCTGCCTGCGCCTGTATCTCCGGTGGGACGAGGTGGACGAACTCGACGACCCGGTGGCGTGGTTGTACCGAGTGGGCATCAACCGCTGCCGGGACTACAGGCGCCAGCTCAAGCGGGCGGCCCGGCTGTTCGAACGGCTTTCCACCGAGACGGGGGGCAACCGCATGGGTGGAGACCGGACCGGGTCGAGCGGAGCCGGCGATGAGTGGATCCCCGAGGCGGCGTTCGCGGACCTCGTCGGACGCCTGCCCAAGCAGCAGCGCGTAGCCGCCGTCCTCTTCTACCAGGCCGACCTCTCCACAAAAGAGATCGCCCGCACCATGCAGGTATCCGAAAGTGCGGTCAAGAGCCACCTCCAGAGAGCGAGGGAAACTCTGCGCCCGCTGGTGGAGGTGGACTGATGGACTCGTTCGGCTTCGACCCACAGGCGTCCGACGCCAAGCTCCGGGAGGCCTTCGAGCGGAACGCGCCCGCCGCGAACGAGGCACATCTGGCTGCCGCGCTGCATCCGCAGGAGGCGCTCACGCGCCGGGGCCTCAGCCGCGGGACTTCCCGACGGGCCATGGAAAACCGACGGGCTTGGCGCACCATTGCGCTGGCGGGAGGGGCTCTCGTCCTGGCGGCGGTGATCGGGGTGGGGGGCTGGCAGG
>CAZWAR010000165.1:0-4437 GCA_964631965.1 uncultured Gaiellales bacterium | reverse complement strand
TTCGGGATTGCCGAGACGCCAACTGAAGCCCCACATATGCATGCCGCCCCAGTGCCAGCCTTCCCAGCTATCCGGGTTGTGATCGGCATAGGTGATACCCACCATGTTCATGAAGCGGAAGTAGGTGCTGTGGCGGTAGCCGACGTTGCCCCACATATGGTGCGAACTTGGGCTGGTCACGATGGCCGCGGGACCGGCCTCGCGCTTGACCCGATTGATCTCGGCCACCAGGATGTCGGTGGCCTCGTCCCAGCTGATACGACGGTATCCAGATTTGCCCCGGTTCTGGATGTTGCGCTCACCGTTCGGATCGAAGTCCTCGCGGATCATGGGATACATGATGCGCTTGTCGGAGTAGATCATGGACTTGAAGCCGGCGGTGTAGACCGAGTAGGTGGTCTTCCGTGGCGGCGTGTAGGTCCTGCCCCGGGCTTCGATCTTCCACGACGCGGCGTCGACGGAGTCGTCGAAGTCCATCGGCGTGATCCGGACGATCTTGCCGTCCTGGACATAGACGAAGACCGGCCCACCGGTGCTCGAGTTCGTCATACGGACTATTTCGCCCATTCCCTACCTCTCTTTTCTCTTGCACGGACTTTTCGCTGTGATGGCGCGACCGACTGCCATGCTCGAAGAAACTGGCTCGATGCATCCCCCATGCTAGCTTTTCCGCCTCTACTATAAGGGCGCCGCTCCCCATCGATGATACAGAAGCCTGACTCTCACAACACTCATTCTGTGCTGTGGACCATGGTTCCAATAAGCGGGACCATCGCTGAGCATGACAAACGAAACGGGGCCCGCCGTGTGGCGGGCCCCGACATTCGAATCTCGGTTTCCTATCCGGTCGCTCAGGCCCTCTCCAGCAACACCAGGCCGAGGTTGCGGCTCTCGTCGAGGGTCACCTTCTTCTCCACAGACTTGTAGCCTACAGCACTGATACGCACGGTGTAGCTCCGGCCCGGCTCCAGCTTGTCGACCACGAACTCGCCGTAGTTGTTCACCACGCCTTCGCCCAGGACGGCGCCGTTACCCAGGACAGTCACCGCGGCGCCGTCCGCGCACTCGTCGGTGTCCTTGTAGGCCACGCTGCCCGACGCGAACACTTTGTCCCACTTGTACAAGTTCTTGTACATCACCCGAGGGTTGGTGCCGAGTTCGGCCTCGTAAGCCCGGAGGTCTTCCTTCGCTATGAGCGCAGCCCATTCTTCGTCATCGGCCAGCACGAGGGTGATGGCGTTGGTGGGACAGACCTGGGAACAACGGGTCTCAGACCAGCCGGCATCGAGCAGGTGGGCGCACCCTGAGCACTTCTGAGCCACCTGGAGCTCCTCGTTCCAGTAGATCGCCCCGTAGGGACAGGTTTCTACGATCTCGGGATGACCCTTTGCCCTCTCCGGGTCGATGATCACCAGGCCGTCCTCACGCCGGTAGATGGCGCCTTTGGGCGAGCCGTCCATGCAGGGAGCGTCGCCGCAATGCTGGCAGGGCTTCGGCAGGTACCCCGTCTGCACGATGGGGTACTGGCCTCGCTCCTTGCGCTCGATGTTCATCCACCGGTGACCCGACCACGGTTGAGCCACCGAGTATGGTGGGAAGCTGTTGCCCACGAACTCGTCCTTATCGGCCAGAAAGCAGTTGTTGCAGTCGTGGCATCGAGCGCAGTCGATGACCATGTTCCATTTCTTCACAGTTCGTGTTCCTCCCATGTCCCGGACTGAAAGCCGGAGCGGACTCCAGGCCGCTGCTGCGGGTGCCGGCGCGGGCCACCGTTCCGGCCCAAGCATATTGACACATGGACAGCCTTCCGGGAATAGCCCCGCCTACCGGGCGGTAGGTAGTTTGAGGCGGCTATCGAGCCGGAAGATCAAGGAGCCCCCCGCCGGAGAACCGGCGGGGGGCTCGCTGCGACATCTTTCAGTCGCCGTTCTCGGCGCCTCAGGCGAACGAGAGCGGGCGTCCTACTTGGTCGGGTCGGCCATCGGGTAGATGTCGTACGGCGTGTCGTCGGCAACCGGGCCGTAGCCGGTGCCGCAGTAGGTGTAGGTGCGATCCGGAACGCCGGGAACGATGTCGTCCTCGTCGATCTCGGCCACGCAACGGACCATGGAGCCGTCGCCCATGTACCAGCGGATCGGGAAGCAATAGAAGCGGAAGCGCTTGCCCGCGACCTTGTCCAGATCTCCACCGAGGTTCTCCACACCCACGATGCCGTGACCAAGCATGTACTTGTGGCACGGTTCCCAGGTGCCTTCCTGGCCGATGGCTTCGAGTTCCCCGAACTTGGCGTCGTAGGCTTCTTTGCCGTGGACCTGGATGTAGACCTCTTTGTCGAACTCGGCGTAGGCCTCGATGCCGAACTTCTCGATGTACTCGTCGGTGATCGGTTTGCCGGTGGCGCCGCGGAGGTTCATCATCGGCGGGCCGTTTTTGCCCATCGCGGTGTGGAGCGGATGGTCGAGGGCCTGGGAGTCCATGGCCACACACTTGACCTTGTGCTTCACGAACCACTTGCCGGCTTCGATACCCGTGCCGCAAGCGTAGTGGTAGTACGCTTTCGAGTCGTCGAAGAGACGGTGCATACCGGTGTTGAGGCACACGACCATGCCTTCGAGTTCTTCCGGTTTGATGCTCGCGCGCTTGCAGGCGTCTTCGAGTTCGGCCGGACCGATCAGACCCCAGGGATGGATCTTGATCTGGAGGCAGACGGCGTCGCCCGTGTAGGCGTCGACCGGCATCTCGTGGGTGTAGCGGGCGCGACGGCCGTCGAATTCCCGTTCCATGACGTGACGCGGAGCGTCGGCATGGGTACCGGTGTGCTGCACGCAGTCCACACGCTGGGTGAGGACGCCACCCTTGGCCATTGTGTGCATCGAGTCGATGACCGGCTTCACGAAGTACGGCCACCGCGGGATCTCCGCACTGAACGGGTGGGTCAGATCAACAAACACTTTTTTCCCCATGGTTCCTGCTCTTCTCCTTGTGAGAGTTACCTTGTGACTGACGGGCCTATCGCGGGCCCGATGCGTCCATTACTGTTACTGGCCTTCCGCCTCGTTCATCTCGCGTACGGCCTTCGTGAGATAGCCCAGAAGTTTGGCCCGTAGCGCCTTCTGCTCTTCCGGCGTCCACGTCTGGTAGCCCACGCCGCCCGTCTTGAAGCCCAGTTCGCCCTTCTCCACCTTCTCCTTGAGCAGGGGCGAGGGCTCGTGAGAGTCTTCGAGGTACTTGAGCACGTAGTTGTGGATCGACAGGGTGAGGTCGAGGCCCACCATGTCGGCGTTCTCGCAGGGCGCCAGCACCGGGAGCCGGAGGCCGGGGCCATACTTGAGACTCTCGTCCACGGTCTTCGGATCGGCGATGCCGCGCTCGACGATGGACAGCGCCTCGCGCCACAGAGCGTGCTGTAGCCGGTTGGCGATGAAGCCGGGGACGTCCTTCTTGCAGTGCACGGGACGCTTGCCGATCTTCCGGTGGAGCGACATGGTGACGTCGATGACCCAATCCGGCGTCTCGTCGGTCTGTACGACCTCTACGAGCGGGATGAGGAACGGCGGGTTCCACCAGTGCGTACCGATGATGCGGTCGCGCTTCTGCGACTTGCTGGCTATCTCCGTCGGGCTCATGACCGACGTGTTGGTGGCCAGGATCGCGTCGGGCTTGCACATCGCGTCCAGCTTCTGGAACGTGTCCTGCTTGAGTGCCATGTCCTCGGCCACGCATTCGAGCACGAAGTCGGCGTCCGCAGCCGCTTCCGCCAGATCCTGGGTGGTGGCCACACGAGCCATGGTGGGCTCTACATCCTCGAGCTTGCCCAGGCCGCGCTCGGCCAGAAAGGTGAGATCGGCCCGCATGGCTTCCACACCCTTCTGCAGGGTCTCCAGCCTGCGGCTGTACATGCCCACCGGGTAGCCCGCCGCCGCGAAGACCATAGCGCAGCCGTGACCCATGCTGCCGCCACCGACGATGGCGATCTTCTTGACGTCGTCCAGCTTCATCATCCGGCCACCGCGCCGCCGTCGACAGACAGGATGACACCGGTCACGTAGTCGGACGCCTCGGAAGAGAGATAGACCGCAGCGCCGACGAAGTCGTCGAGCTCGGCGGCCCGGCCCATCGGTATGCGCTGCATGAAGATCTTCACCATTTCCGGATCGTTCTTGATCTGCTGCGTGAGCGGCGTCCAGAAGATGGACGGGGCGATGGCGTTGCAGTTGATCTTGTACTTCGCCCACTCGGTGGCCAGCTGTTTGGTGAGCAGATGGACTGCACCTTTGGACGTACCGTAGGCGGCGTATCCACCGGGATGGCCGAGGAAGCCGCGCACCGAACCGATGGTGATGATCTTGCCGCCGCCACCCTGCTTGATGTACTCGGCGCCTGCGTACTTGGCGCACAGCATGGTGCCGCGCACGTTGATGTTCATGACCTTCTGCC
>CAZWAR010000164.1:0-4496 GCA_964631965.1 uncultured Gaiellales bacterium | reverse complement strand
CCCGCACAACCGGATCGTCCCGGATTCCGCGCGCTCGGGCTGAGGCTGACGGTTCCCGTGAGGAGCAGCGGGCCGCCGGCGGCGTTGGCCAGGACGGTGCCGGCGAGCATACTGCTATAGGCGGCGGAGTCGGTGAGCACGGCGGCCGGCGCCCCGCCCTCGAAGTCATCCTGGGAAAGGTAGACCGAGTTGGTGATGTCTCCGTAGTCGGCATCCACAGGGGTTGTGAAAGTCGTCGCCCACGCGATCCCGCTCCAAGCGAATAGGACCACGAGCAGTGCGAGCACGCCCACGAGGGAGTACGTCGTACGTTTGCTCACCGATCAACCTCCCATATCCCGGCCGCGTGGATACGCGGTGTATTCATGCAGAAAGCTGCTCGAACAACACTTCGACGCTGGTCTTGTGGTTGCCTGCAGCTGCGGTAGGTGTCTGGCAGAAGAGGCAGGGAGTGGCGAGAGTGGCTCCGTACCCGATGATGGCGTCCTGCATCCTGCCTCCCCTCATGATGGCTCACAGGCACCTCGTGCGTGTACCCAAGAGGCGCGCTCTACCCATGCCGCTTGACGGCTTCCTGGATGCCCGGTCAGGGACGCCCCGCGCAATTCTAATGCATGTGCCCCACGACTGCCACGAGCATCCGTAGACGTTCAAACGGATGAATCGAGCGGGAGGGTATGGAGCGCGAGACTCCGGCTGCCGTTCGACCAGACCGGCGCGCCCAAAACGGTAGCACCGGCAATGGTTCCGAGAGGTGGCCCCCGGGGCCGTTGGCGGCGTGGAGACCGTGACGGGGTTGCTGGCCCGTCCCGCTAGAAGCGAAAAGTCATGCCCGCCTCGACACGATGCACCCTCTCCCCGAGCGCGCCCATGAGCGCGGCGATGGCGGCTTCTCCCGTGCAGTGGCACGGGTAGATGGCGTCGGGGGCAAGCCGGCACAGGGCCGACACAGTCTGCTCCAGCCGGTCCGGGCTGGCGCCGAGCAGGTGAAAGCCGCCGATGACTGCCTGGATTCGGGAGATCCCGGTCAGCCGGATGACGTATTCGAGTGTGTTCACCACCCCGGCGTGAGCACATCCCAGGCAGATGACGAGCCCCTGCTCGGTGGTGATCCACAGCGCAAGGTCGTCCTCGATGAGATCTGGGCGGGTCCCCTCCGGGTCGAGGTAGAAGGGTCCGCCCGTATCTTCGAAGCTGGTGTGGCGGGGGACGGGTCCAGTCAGACCGATGGATCCCGGGATAGCGGCCCAGCTCGTACGGGTAGGCCCTTCGCCGGTCGCGGTCGCCAGCGCCAGTGGCCTCTGTACCCAGTGGACGCGCTTTGCCGGAAACCGCTCCAATGCCTCCAGAGCCTGTTCCGGCATCCCGATCGTCCTCGCGGCGCCATCACGGACCGAGTACCGGGGCAGAACGGCTGCCGGATGGCAGTACACCTGCATGGTCGGAGCCTGTCTGAGCACCGGCCCGAGCCCGCCGGTATGGTCGTAGTGGCCGTGACTGAGGACGAGGTTCAGGGCGGAGGATGGGTCGATACCAAGCGCCCGGGCGTTTCGTTCGAGGGCCCGGCCCTGGCCCGTGTCGAACAGGATGCTGGCGGGACCCGATTCTATCCACACTGCGAGACCGTGTTCCGCGGCCAGACCACGCCCGGCGTTGTTATCGACGACGATCGTGATATCAGTGCCCATCAGACCTCCGTGGTCGTGTAGAAGACCCCGCCCTTCACCGGGGACACCGCCACCGCCCCGGCCTTGACGAGAGCATCGAGCTGCTTGAGGGCTTCGTTCACGTGCAGGCAGAGGCCGGCGGCGACGTCTTCGACCGTACAGGGCCTCCGCCTCAGCAGCTCGAGGACATCGTCCCGGCCTGTCGGAGGCCCCTGGTCTGAGGCCGGTACCTCCCGGCGGACTCCGCTGATGATATCCACCTGTCCGAGAAATAGGGCTCGGAGGCGCTCCAGCTCCTCGTCGGAGAGTGAACGGGCCGAGGGGTCTGCCGGAGGGCGGCATACCGTGTTCAACTGCACCCGATTCGGATCGATCAGACCCGCCAGAGCGGCGATCTTCGCGGCTTCAACCGGAGTCCCGCTGATGCCGGCGAGGAGCAGGACCTCGAGCCACACCTGTCCCGGGTGGTGCTTTGTGAACGAGACGAGGCCCTCCAGCATCATGTTGAAGGATATGTCCGGATGCGGACGGTTGACCCTTTCGAACAGCCGGGCGTCACCTGCGTCGAGTGAGGGCAGGACGACGTCCGCTGCCATGAGCGCTTGCTGTACCTCCGGCATCCACAGAAGTGATCCATTTGTCAGAACGGCGACAGGCACGGTGGTCATGCCCTTGATGCCGGCTATCACCGAACCGATGCCGGCATGCAGTGTGGGCTCGCCTGAGCCGGCCACTCCGATGTAGTCGGGAGGAAGGGGATCCGCTGCCAGCCGTTGCTCCAATTCGCCGAGGAGGGCCTCGATGTCGACGTAGTCGCGGCGTGCGACCGTCCTGTCGGTGGTGCGTCCCAACTGGCAATAGGTGCAGTCATAGGTGCAGATCTTTCGCGGGACGAGATCGATTCCGAGGGAGCGGCCCAGGCGTCTGGAGGGGACCGGGCCGTAGACGTACCTGCCGCTGGACCGGGGCATGGAACCCTCCTCTTCCGCACTGTCGTCTCTCTATATTCTAGAGCAATCTATATGCAAGGTGCAGTTAGTGGTGGCTCTTCTCTTCCCGGCCGGCCGGGATCGCCGGACAGGTCGCCGGCAAGCGGCGACCGCCGCCGCAGGGTGCACTGTGGCGCCGGCCAGCGGCCAGGCTTGTCGGGGCCGTGGTCTCCGGGGTCGGAGCCCGGGCGGTGTCCCGCCGCCGGTGGGGGCAGGATGCCGGTCTGATCCCCGGGGGTGCGGCGGACTAGGAGACGGCCTTCCGTGCCCAGTGGGCCACAGTTCTGGCCTCGCCCACGCGGCGCGAGACCATCGAGTTTATGCTGGCCGCTGCCTGTTCGGCCCGCGAGGCGAGATCCGATACCTGGTCGAACACCCCCTCCAGGGCCTCGGGCACCGGGATGACCCTCCTGTGGCGCTCGCGGTAGAGCAGCCAGCTGAGGACGCCTATTGTTGCCAGCAGTGACGCGTACGACCCGATGATTATCCACATGATCCGCTTCATCGTTCCCTCTCTTTGAAGGTTGGTATGCAGTCTGATTGTGCGTGCTCTCACGATTCCCACTCGTGCCACGCTGAAACTTGGGGGACCCGGCGCTGGGCGATCCCCTGCTCGGGGTCTGCCCTTCTACTCGGTGGCACTTTGGCTGCATCGGTGACTGAGCCAGACCTACCTGGCCATCTGGCCGGTCTGGAAACGACCCAGGAGGCCGTTGGATTGAGCCCTCCTGACATGGATACTTGTTACTGGATACGATGGCCGATGAGCGAGCGCCATTAAGACGGCAGTAGGCCCCTCGAAACGTGCTGATCACGAAGGAGTGTCCTCATCATGACCGCCACGATGACGACCGCTGAGTTCCTGAGTCACAAGAATCTTGCTCTCATGCGCCTCTCCGCTCAGACGCCGGTGATGGGCGACATGAAGAAGGAACTGGTCCCCAAAGGCTACGAGGTCAAGGTCGTCTATCTAAACGCTGGAGATTCCGACCCGACCATCGCCAGCGTGAAAGATGCAGTGGAAGGGGCCATCATCTCGGTGCCCAAGAGCGAGTGTGCTGCCGCGGTGCAGGAAGCCATCGAAGCAGGCATTCCCCGACTCTGGATCCAGGCCGGCTGCGACTCGCCGGAAGCTGTCGCTCTTTGCCAAGAGAAGGGAGTGCCGACCGTCCACAAAGCCTGCGTGCTGATGTACGCGGAACCGGTGAAGTCGGTACATCGTTTCCACCGCGGTATCTGGAAGATGTGCGGCCTGCTGCAGAAGTAGGAGCCTTCATGAGCGGCGAAGGCCCGCTCTCGGGCGTCACCGTAGTCGATCTCAGCCGGGTGCTGGCCGGTCCCTATTGTACGCTGGTGCTCGCCGATCTGGGCGCCCGGGTGATCAAGGTGGAAGCTCCTCCGGGAGGTGATGACTCCCGTGCCTACGGTCCCTTCGTCAACGGCCGGTCCGCCTACTTCATGTCACTCAACCGGGGCAAGGAAAGTATCGCCCTGAATCTCAAGGTCGAGAGCGACCGCCACGTCTTCGACCGTCTGCTCGAGAGGGCCGACGTGCTCGTGGAGAACTATAGAGCGGGTGCCATGGACCGCCTGGGCTTCGGATGGGAGGTTCTCCACGAGCGTCACCCGGGCCTCATCTATGCCGCGCTCTCGGGTTTTGGTCGCACCGGACCCTACGCGTCGCGGCCGGCCTACGACATCATAGTGCAGGCGATGGGCGGGATCATGAGCCTCACCGGGTGGCCGGATTCACCGCCCGTCAGGGTGGGCGCCTCCATCGGCGACATCGTTGCGGCCCTGTTCCTCTCCACGGGCATAAACGCGGCGCTCTACCACCGGT
>CAZWAR010000163.1:0-4541 GCA_964631965.1 uncultured Gaiellales bacterium | reverse complement strand
CGGGTGCTTCCGGCGCCACCAGTCGTTCCACCATGCCGTCCGGCAGCAACTCGTCCAGCCACGGGACCAGGGGCGCGTTGCCGCCGAACCCACCTCCCGCGTACTGACCCCCAGGCACGTCGAGGTTCCCGGTGATGGCGGCGATGAGACAGACCGCCGAGACGGTGGCCGTCCCGTCGTTGGCCTGGTCCCCGATGCCGTTCCCCATCCGGATGAACATCGGGCGCAGGGTGCCGAGAAGACGGGCGACCTCGCGGATTCGCTCGGCCGGCAGTCCGGTGATGGGAGCCGCCCATTCTGGAGGATATTGAGCCACGTGCTCGGCCAGCCTGTCGAAGCCGTGGCACCAGTGGGCCACGAAGTCCGCATCGTAGAGACGCTCCTCGATGAGCACGTTGAGGAAGGCGAGGGCCAGGGCGCAGTCGGTGCCCGGCCGCACCGGCAGCCACATGTCGGCCTTGGACCCCATGGGATCGAGCATCGGCCGGATATCCACCATCCGGGCGCCGTTCTCCAGGGCGTTCAGCATCGAGCGAGGAACACCCTGGTTGACCCCAGAATTCTCCGCATTCCCTCCCCAGTTGACGATGAGCCGCGTTGTCAGCCAGTCGTCGGGCGCCATGCTGATGTACCCGTTGGTAACCCGCGCCGCTGCCATGCGAGGCGTGGCGCATATGGCGCTGTGCAGATAGTTGGGGCTGCCGTGCACGTTGAGGAACCGCCGGCCCAGGCTGCCGAGCACCGGCCAGTACTCCGGGGAGAGGACGGCGTAGGATTCGGGACCGTACTTCTCCTTGGACTCCGTGAGCTTCTCCGCGATGGTGTCCAGCGCCTCGTCCCAGGCGATGCGCTGAAACCTGCCCTCTCCTTTGGGCCCCACGCGCTTCATCGGGTACTCGAGGCGGTCGGCCGCGTAGACGAACTGTGGGCCGGTAAGCCCCTTCGCGCAGAGGGCGGTGGAACCACGGACCCCGGCGTTGAAGGCGCTGGGGTCCCCCTCCACCCGCACGAACCTCCCGTCGTCGACGTGGCAGAGGATGCCGCAGGTGGGCCGGTAGGAGCCACAGCCATGACAGAAGGTGGGGACGATCCGCTTCCCCTTCGCTTCCTCGTGAGGCAGTCGCGTGCTCACATACGCCCCCTTCTCGTGTACGTCCGCTATTCCAGCAGCATCGTGTCGGTGACGAGCTTCTCTCCGCTCACCTCGTGGAACTTGCTCACGAGGTCGGCGACGGTCAGTCTCTCCTTCTGCTCGGCGGGAAGGTCGAGAATCAGGCGCCCGGCATGCATCATGATGAGGCGGTTCCCCCACCGGAGCGCGATCTCCATGTTGTGCGTCACCATTATGGTGGTCATGCGGCGCTCGAGAACGATCTTGCCGGTGAGATCCATGATGGTGGCGGCCACCTTGGGGTCGAGGGGCGCGGTGTGCTCGTCCAGAAGGAGCAGGCGGGGCTCGGCGACGGTGGCCATGAGAAGCGACATGGCCTGGCGCTGCCCACCGGAAAGCTTGTTCACCTGGCTGCCCAGACGTCCCTCAAGACCCATGCCCAACTCGGCCAGCCGTTCTTTCATCCGCCCCTTGAGTCTCTTCGGCACTCCCGGTCCCAGGCCGCGCCTCTTGCCCCTCATATAGGCCATAGCCATGTTCTCCTGGATGGACATCGACGGAGCCGTGCCCGCCCGCGGATCCTGGAACACCCGGCCGATGAGCTTGGCCCGCTGGTGCTCGGCGAGTTTGGTGACGTCCTTGCCGTCGAGGCTGATGGTGCCGCCGGTGACCGGCACCGTGCCGGCGATGGTGTTGAGAAGCGTGGACTTGCCGGACCCGTTCGAGCCGATGACCGTGATGAAATCTCCCGGCTCGACCTGCAGGGTGATGTTGTTGAGGGCCACAACCTCGTTCACCGAGTGCGGGAAGAAGACCTTTCTCAGGTCCTTGAGGACGAGGGTGGCGGAGTCGCTCACATCCGTATCACTTTCCGCCGGACAGTAGGCAGGGCCAGCGCGACCACGACGAGGATCGCGGTGAACAGCTTGAGGTCCGTCGGTGCAATCCCGAGACGAAGGCTGATGGCGATGAGCAGTCGAAAGACTATCGACCCACCGATCACACTGAAGAGTACCCAGCGCACACTTCGCGAGCCGAACAAGACCTCTCCAACGATGACTCCGGCGAGGCCGGCCACGATGGTGCCTATGCCCATCCCGACGTCTGCGAACCCCTGGAACTGCGCCACCAACGAGCCGCTGAGCGCGACCATCGAGTTGGCCAGACCGAGTCCGATAACCCGGACCACATCGGTGTTGACCCCGAGTGAACGCAGCATCTGCTCGTTGTCTCCCGTGGCCTGCATGCCCAGTCCGATCTCGGTGTGCAGGAACCAGTCGAGGATGTACTTGATTATCAGCATGAGGACAGCCAAAGAGAGGATCACCCACCAGCCGGTCATGGTGACCCCCACCCATTGACCCATCTGGTCGAAGACGTTCTCCTCCCGGAGGAGGGGGATGTTGCTGCCGCCCATAACCCGCAGGTTGACGGTGTAGAGGCCGGTCATCACCAGGATCCCGGCAAGAAGCTTCGGGCCATAGTTCGTGGGGTTGCTCTCACCCGTCTTGAGCAGCAGATGCAGAAGACCGGTGGCGAAGCCGGCGAACAACCCGGCGGCCGTGCCGGCGAGGGTGGCCAACCAGGGCGACCCTCCCGAGGTGATGATTATCGCGGTGACGGCCGCGCCCAGCGGCAGACTCCCATCGACGGTGAGGTCGGGGAAGTCGAGGACCCGGAAGGTGAGATACACCCCCAGGACCATGAAGCCGTAGAGCAGCCCCTGCTGCAGCGCGCTTACTATGACGGTTTCCACGGGCGACTCACCACATGGCTTGTTCTAGGCGGGGGACCGGCCGGCCCTCGGGCCGGCCGGTCCCCCGCCGTCTATCTACTACTTCGCGGTTCAGTAGGTGGTATCGGCCTTAGCTTTGAGGGCTTCCGGGATGGTTACACCCATGGCCGCGGCGGCCTCAAGGTTGACGGCCAGCTTGAGATTCTTGGCATATTCCACAGGGATCTGGGAGATCGGAGTACCCTGCAGCACTTTCGCCGCCATCTCGCCGGCCTGGATGCCGTGCTCGTGGTAGTCGAATGCATACGCCGCTATGGCGCCGCCCTTGACGCTGTCGATGTCGCCGGCGATGAGCGGAATCTTGTTCTCTTCGCAGACCTTGACGACGCTGTCCAGAGCCGACACGACTGTGTTGTCGGTGAGGATGGAGATGGCGTCGGCCCGGCCCACGAGCGATTGGGCCGCGGCGAGGACTTCAGAAGAATTGGCCGCCGTGGCCTCCACGACTTCATAGCCCATGGCTTTGGCGGCGGCCTTTTCCTGCTCCACCAGGGTCACGGAGTTCGTCTCGCCGGAGTTGTAGAGCAGGCCGATGGTCTTGGCATCGGGCACCAGCTCCTTGATGAGATCCAGATGCGGCTGCACGGGCAGCATGTCCGAGCAACCGGTGACGTTGGCGTCGGGAGCGTTCGCGTCGGTGACAAGACCGGCCGCGACCGGATCGGTGACCGCGGCGAACACCACCGGGATGTTCGTGCCCGTAGCCGCTTTGACGGCCGCCTGGCTCGTGGGCGTGGCAATGGAGAAGATCAGATCAACCTTGTCCCCCACGAACTTCTGGGCGATGGTCGTGGCGTTGGCCATGTCTCCCTGAGCATTCTCCCGGTCGAACGTGACGTTCTGGCCTTCGACGTACCCGGCTGCAGCCAGAGCCTCGACGAAGCCCTGGGCGGTGGCGTCGAGAGCGGGATGGCTCACGATCTGCGTGATGCCGATGTGATACATCTTCTCGGCAACAGTGGTCGACGGGGCGGCCTCACTCGAGGTGGTGACAGCCTCGCTCGACGTGGTGTTTGCCATCGTCGTGTCGCTCGAGGCAGGCGTGGCGGCCGTGGTCGTTGTACTGGAGTCGCCGCAGCCGGCTAGTGCCAGAGCGAGGACCACCAGAATCGAGAGGGCCGCGACCACTGCGGCCCATGTGCGTTTGCGATGCATGCTCTCCCCTCCAGAAAAGCGGTACCAAAAGGACACTGTATGTTTTCATCTTTCACAGGCCCGCGTCAATACCAACGAGCCCCACCGACGGCAGAATGGCTGCATCTTTCAGTAATCCCGGTCGGGCGGGAGTATCTCTTCCAGCCTCTCGAGAAAGGGTCTCTGGCCCTGGAGTATCTTGTCGCGAGCGGCAGCGAGTGGGAACCACGCCACCCGGTCGATCTCCGGAAATTCCTCCATACGACCGCTCTTGGGCGGCCACTCCATCGTGAAGGTGTTGCTGGTCGCCCCGGCAGCATCGATGTCCGCCTCTATCGCGAAGACGTGGAGTTCCTTCCCGCCCTGCTGCCGCAGGCTCCCAAGCGAAAGGAGATCGCCTTCGAGGCTGAACCCCGTCTCTTCGGCGAACTCGCGCCTGGCCGCCGCCTGCAGGTTTTCACCCGGTTCCATGATCCCCTTGGGGATCGACCAGGCCCCGGA
>CAZWAR010000162.1:0-4561 GCA_964631965.1 uncultured Gaiellales bacterium | reverse complement strand
GGGCCTAGTGAGTGAATAACTCATGGGGGTTCAAGTCCCCCCTCGGACACCTTCTTCGCGGTTTCCACGTGGTTCTACCGGGTACTTGTGTGGCGACGCCGCACATGGCAAGGCAACTACTCGAACGACCGGAGGATCCAATGGCAGACCTGCCTGCAGAACTGAGGCCGAACGACATCTACCGGGCGTGCGACCCCGCAGCGCTTGATTTCGACACCACCGATTCTCTCCCGGACCTCAAGGAGATCATCGGCCAGGAGCGGGCCGTTTCGTCCGTTGACTTCGGGATGGGTGTCGACGGCGACGGCTACAACATCTTCGCCGTCGGCCCCTCAGGCACGGGCAAGACCAGCACAGTATTCGATTTTCTCAAGAAACAGGCAGCCTCTCTGCCCGCCCCCGATGACTGGATCTACGTCTACAACTTCGACAATCCCGGTTCTCCGAACGCCGTCCGCATGCCTCCCGGGCAGGCGAAGGCATTCCACAAGGACATGGAAAAACTGGTCGAAGACCTTCAAGCTGCCATCACCCAGGCCTTCGAGGGAGAGCGGTACGAGAAGGAACGGCGCTCCATAGCCCAGCGGGTGGGGGAACAGCAGGAGGCCAAGCTCGAAGAGCTGAACAAGAAGGCCGAGAAGCAGGACATCATGATCGTGCGAACACCGGCCGGCCTGGCTTTCGCCCCCAAGGGCTCCCAGCCGGGCGAACCGATGTCCCGAGAGGACTACGACGCCCTGCCGCCCGAGAAACGGAAGTCCATAGACGACGCTCTCGAGAAACTGAACGAGGAACTGCAGGGGATCATGCGCCTCGTGCGCCAGGATGAGCGCGGCGGCCGTGACGCCATGCGGGAACTCGACCAGAAGGTCGCGGAATACGCCGCCCGGCACCTTATCGACGAGACCTGCGAGCGCTGGTGCGACCTCCCGGAGATGTCCGACTACCTCAAGGCCGTGCTCAAAGACGTGGTGGACAACGCGGAGGACTTCAAGAAGTCGGACGAGGAGGCGCCCATGATGCTCATGGGCATGCCTGTCCAGAGGCCACAACGAGGCGAGGGTGCCTTCCAGAAATACCGAATCAACGTGATCGTCGACAACTCGGAGCTGGAGGGAGCCCCGGTCATCACCGAGAGCAACCCCGTGATGCAGAACCTCATCGGGCGGGTCGAGCACCAGGCCCAGTTCGGGGCGCTGTTCACCGACTTCACCATGGTCAAGGGAGGAGCTCTCCATAAGGCGAACGGCGGCTTTCTCGTACTCGACGCCAGGGAGGTGCTGCTCAAGCCCTACTCCTGGGACACCCTGAAGCGGACGCTCAAAACCCACGAGATCCGGGTGGAGGACATCGCTCAGCAGCTGGGCTTCGCCACCACCTCCTCCCTCGACCCGGAACCCATCCCGTTCACCGCCAAGATCGTCCTCATAGGGGAGCCCTTCGTCTACTACCTGCTCTTCAGCCAGGACCCCGACTTCCGGGAACTGTTCAAGGTGAAGGCCGACTTCGACAACGAGGTCGATCGCGACCTCGACAACGAGAAGCTCTACGCGCGCTTCATCGCTCGCGTCGCCCGGGAACACAAACTGCCCCCGTTCTCGGCCGACGCCGTGGCACGGATCATCGAGCAGACCTCCCGCCTTGTCGAGGACCAGCGCAGGATGACCACCCGCTTCACCGATGTCGGCGACCTCATGACAGAGGCCGCATTCTGGGCTCGCAGGGCCGCTTCGAACGATGCGCCGGTCGTGAGACGCGAGGACGTCCAGCAGGCCATCGACCACCGCATCTACCGGTCGAACCGCATCGAGGAGCGGGTGCGGGAGATGATCGCGGACGCCGTCGTGATGGTGGATACCAGCGGCGCCGTCGCCGGCCAGATCAACGGACTTTCGGTGTCGTCCATCGGAGACTACATGTTCGGCCGGCCCAGCCGGATAACGGCCACCCACCGCCTCGGAGAAGGGGAAGTGGTCGACATCGAGCGCGAGGTGGAGATGGGCGGCCCCATCCACTCGAAAGGAGTTCTGATCCTGGCGGGGTATCTTGGTTCGAAGTACGCTTCGGACCGTCCTCTCTCCCTCACGGCCCGGCTGGTGTTCGAACAGTCCTACTCCGGTGTGGAGGGTGACAGCGCCTCCTCTGCGGAACTCTACGCTCTCCTTTCGTCTCTGTCCGGCGCTCCTATCCAGCAGCGGTTCGCCGTCACCGGATCGGTGAACCAGCGAGGACAGGTGCAGGCGATCGGGGGCGTCAACGAAAAGATCGAGGGTTTCTTCTCGGTCTGCAAGGCTCTCGGTCTCAATGGCGACGAGACCGTCCTCATCCCCAAAGCCAACGTGCCCAATCTCATGCTGGGTCCGGAAGTGAGGGACGCGATCGCGGCAGGCCGGTTCCACATCATCCCGGTAAGCACCATAGACGAGGGGCTGAGCATATTGACAGGCGTTCCGGCCGGAGAACTCGGCCCAGATGGCACCTACCCCGAGGGCACCGTGAACCGCATGGTGGTCGATCGCCTGGCGTTGCTGGCGGAAAAGGCCCTCGCAACCGCTCGAAAGAGGGAAAAGGAGTTGGCCGCCCACCGGACGGACCACCCGGCCCCTGAGCCCGACGCTGAGTAGACGGAGCCGGCCGGAGTCGGCCGCCTCCTCCCTTTTTCGGAAGCACGAGGGGCGCGCCCTGAGGCGCGCCCCTCGTCTCTCTTCACTCAGACGGCCGATGCCGTCCGCTCATGCAGGACAGACGCAGCCCGGCGACCCGCGCCGGGCCGTCCCACCGCTAGATCTTCGTCACCGTGACTGCAGGGTGGCCACCGGAGGTGAGCAGCCGCGCCACCGGAGCGGCCGCCGAGAAGTTCGGCAAGAACACACACCCCATCGGTACCCGATCGGTCACCGTCGCCTCCACCTCGACAGCTCGGTCGGCGCCGGCCGCCACCCGCACTCGATCTCCTTGGGCGACACCCAGCGTCTCGGCATCGGCCGGGCTGATCTCCAACCGGGCTTCCGGGACGAGCTTCGTGCTGCCCGCGGAGCGGCGTGTGCGCGTTCCCGTGCCGTGGTGCTCCTTCACCGAGCCGGTCAGCAGGACGAGCCCGTGGGCCGCCGGTTGGACGGCCACCGCCGGCACAGCGGCGAACGTGAGACTGCGTTCCCCGCCGGCCAGCAAGATGGGCGTCCCGTCACTGTCGTCGGCGGCGCAGGGCACCTGCACCCTGGCTTCCTCGATCTTGGCGTAGGAGATGCCACGATAGTCAGGCACGAGTTCGGAGATCTCCCGCATGACGTCGGCGGGCCCGGCATAGACCCAGTCGGCACCCAATGCATTGGCAAGCCTCTGCACGATCACCCAGTCTTGGGCACTGGCGCCGCGCGCGGGAGCCGCGGCGCGGACCCGCTGGACGAACCGTTCGCCATTGGTGAAACTCCCCTCGTCCTCGAAGGAGACAGCGGCCGGTAAGACCACTCCGGCGGCAGCTACCGTCTCGGTGGGGAAACAATCCTGGACCACCAGGCACTGCAGCTTGGCCAGAGCGGCTTTGGTCCGCTCCTCGTCGGCCCAGGCCGGGATGGGATCGGCGCCGATCACGTACAGAGCCTTGATGGTCCCCGACTCGATCGCCGAAACCAGATCGCTCGCTCCGATGCCCACCGGCAGCGCCTCGACGTCCCCGCCCCACGCCGCTTCGAGCCTGGCGAGCGCCACGTCGTCGCCGACCGGTGCTCCACCGGGCAGTCTGTCGGATCGGACTCCCATGTCCTTCAGCCCCTGCGAGTTGGCCCCCATCCGCACCGGATAGAGTCCGACCCCGGGGCGCCCCACGTTGCCGGTGAGCAGTGCCAGATCGGCCGCAGCGGCGAACGCTTCCTTCGCCTGCGCCCCCTGGTTGAGGCCCGGCCCCACGAAAACGGCCGCAGTTCCGGCCTGAGCGAAGTCAACGGCGGCAGCTTTCAGGACCTCGGCATCCACGCCGGCTTCGGCGGCCTCCGCCGCGATATCGACATCGGCCAGCGACGCCTCGAGCGCACTGAAGTCCTTGGTACTCGACGCGATGAAATCGCTGTCGTGCAGGCCTAGCGTGATGACATGCTTCATCATCGCCCGTAGCACGGCGAGGTCTGTGCCGGGTCTGAGCGCCACGTGGTACTTCGCTTTTTCAGCGAGTTCCGTCCGCCGAGGATCGACCACGATCACGGGTTTGTCCTTGCGAAGGGCCTGTATCACCGTAAGGTTGAGCACCGGATCGCTATCCGCGAGGTTGGCGCCCACGATCAGGATGGCCCCGGCTTCTTCCAGGTCGAAACGGGAGTTGGTGACGGCGTCGACGCCTACGGCATCAGCGAGAGCCTGCTCGGCGGCCAGCATGTCGGGATGGTCGATCGAGTCGATGTTGTTTGAGCCGATGACCGTCCGCATGAGCTTCTGGGCCAGATAGGCCGCCTCGTTGGTGACGCTCGTGCCGAGCACCGCCGCAACCGCGTGTCCGCCGCTCGCCTTGCGAACGGCATCCAGCTTCTCGGCAGCGGCCTGCAAAGCCTCATCCCAGGATGCCTCGGTT
>CAZWAR010000161.1:0-4788 GCA_964631965.1 uncultured Gaiellales bacterium | reverse complement strand
CTCGGCGCAGTGCCGGGCCAACTCCACGATGGTGTCGCGCTTCTCGTGAGAGGCAGTGATGTCGAGGAACACCACCTCGTCGGCGCCCTCGCGGTCGTAACGGGAGGCCAGTTCCACCGGGTCGCCGGCGTCGCGGATGTCCACGAAGTTGGTGCCCTTCACCACCCGTCCACGATCGACGTCAAGGCAGGGGATGATCCGCTTGAGCAGCATCAGGAGCCATCCCCGGCCGCTTCGGCGCCCCGTAGCCCTCCGTCCCCCGCCGCGTCCGCTTCGCCCGGCTCGCCCGCGGCGCCGGCGGCCCGCGGCGCCGGCGGCACTTCGCACGCCGACCCGCACACCGTCTCGCCTCCCGGCGCCGGCACGCCGCCGCGCGGTATGCCGCAGCAGCACTGTACCGCGCTGTCGAGGACGATGCGGGCCTCGGCCACCGTGAAGGCCTTCTCGTACAGTGCCCTCCCGGCGATGACGCCTGTCACCCCCAAAGGCTCCAACTCCTTGATGGCGGCCAGGTCGTCCAGGCTTGTCACCCCGCCCGAAGCGATGACCTCCATCTGGGTGTTCTCCGCGAAGCGGCGCAGGCCGTCGAGGTTCACACTCTGCATCATGCCGTCGCGGCTGATGTCGGTGTAGAGAACCTCCCACACCCCCAGGGCCTCGAGGTCCCGGGAGAGGTCCAACACGGTGACGCCGCTCTGCTGCTGCCACCCGCGCGTCTTGACCATGCCGTCCTCGGCGTCGACGGCCACCACCACCCGCCCCGGCCCCAGCAGTTCGAGAGCGCGGGTGACGAACTCCTTGTCTTCCACGGCGCTCGTCCCAAGGACGACTTTCGCCACGAGGCTCCCCAGTACCATGCGGAGCGACTCCTCGCAGCGGAAACCGCCCCCGGCCTGTACCGGCACCCCTGGCACCACTTCGGCGATGGCCTTCACGATGTCGAAATTGCGCGGTTCGCCCTCCCGGGCGCCATCGAGGTCGACGACGTGCAGGTAACGGGCCCCCTCCTGCACCCAGGACGTGGCCACGGCTACCGGGTCGTCCCCGAACACGGTCTCGTCTGCGAAATCACCGCGCCGCAGACGCACGCAGCGCCCGCCCTGGATGTCGATCGCGGGCAGCAATCTCATCTGGCCGCTCCCTCGCTCGGGGAACCATCCCCCGCCGGTCCGCCACCCGGAACCGGTCGGTCGTTCCCCGCCGGTCCGGCGCCGGTCGCCTCACCCGGGTCCGGACCGACGGACAGCCCGGCTTTGCGGGCGAAGTTACGGTAGAAGCGCAGGCCGAGCAGGCTCGATTTCTCCGGGTGGAACTGTACCGCGGCAAGATTGTCCCTCTCCACCCCCGAGACGAAGGTGACGCCGTCGTAATCGGTCATGCACATGACGTCGCCCGGCGACCGGGGCACCACCGCATAGCTGTGCACGAAGTAGAAGGCGGAGCCGTCGGGGATGCCGTCGAACAGGTCGGAGCAACCGCACAGCTCGGCCTGATTCCAGCCGATGTGCGGCACCTTGACCCTGGCCGGCAGCGAGCGCACGTCTCCACGGATGAGGCCGAGGCCGGGGATCCCCGGATCTTCCTCGCTCGACTCGAAGAGCAACTGCAGTCCGAGACAGACGCCCAGAAAGGGCACGCCCGCCTCGATCCGCTCGATCAGGGGCGCTGCCAGCCCCTTGCTCTCGAGTTGAGCCATTGCCGCGCCGAACGCCCCCACGCCCGGGAGCACAAGGGCGGCCGCCCGAGCCATCGCCCGTGCGTCGGCACCGACCAGCGCCGGCACACCCACGTGCTCGAACGCCTTCTGGACCGAGCGGAGATTCCCCGATCCGTAGTCGAGAATGTAGAGGGCCCCGCTCCTCGACGAGGACGGGACCGCTGTCACAGGACGCCCTTGGTCGAGGGGATCCCCGGGGCCCGCGGGTCGAAGGTCACCGCCTGGCGAAGCGCTTTGCCGAAGGCCTTGAAGACGGCCTCGATCGTATGGTGCAGGTCGCCGGGCGAGAGCACCCGGACGTGCATGGTCATCCGGGCATTGTTGGTCAGCGCGCGGAAGAACTCCGCAACCAGGCTGGCCTCGAACCCGGCGACGGAATCTGCCACCGGCCCGCCTTCGTAAGCGAAGTAGGGCCGGCCGCTCAGGTCGAGCGCCACCAACACCAGGGATTCGTCCATGGGCACGAACATGCTGCCGTAGCGATTGATGCCCCGCTTGTCCCCCAGGGCCTCCGTGATTGCGGAGCCCAAGCAGATGCCCACATCCTCCACGGTGTGATGACCGCCGGTGTGAAGATCGCCCTTCGCCTCAACCGTTAGATCGAACAGGCCGTGGCCGGCTACCAGTTCCAGCATGTGGTCGAAGAAGCCAATCCCGGTCGCGATGGTGGCCTGCCCGGAGCCGTCGAGGTCCAGGCCGACGGCGACGTCGGTTTCCCTCGTCGTGCGTCCTATTCTGGCTTTCCGGCCGCCCGTCTTGGGCGCCGTCGCGGCGTCATCGGGCTGCACTGTCGCCTCCCTGGTCGGGTTTCCGCTCGCGGCTTCACCAGCGGAGGATAACACAGGGCCGACCGGGAGCCGGGAGGGCACAAGGCCCCGTCCTCAGGGTACTGGGCTGAGGCAAAGCCTGACTTCGGGGGCGCTGACCTCTCCCCCAAACAGCCTCCTACTCCTCGGTGCGCAACTCCGCCGACCGGCGATGGAACCAGAAGCCTTCGCTGTCGGCCACCCGGACGAGATGCGGGGTGAGTTCCCGGGCCGCTTCCGCCGGCATCTCCACGAACGACGACTTGCGCATGAAGGTGTCCACCGACAAGGCAGACGAGAACTGGGCCGAGCCCCCGGTGGGGAGAACATGGTTGCTTCCCGCGACGTAATCTCCGAAGGCCGTGGGGGTACCGTGTCCCAAGAAGACGGCGCCGGCCGAGTGGATGCGCTCCATGAAGGCACGAGGATCGAACACCTGGATCTCCAGGTGCTCGGGTGCATAGGCGTCGGCAAACTCAGCGGCCAGTCCGAGGAAGTCTTCGCCGGGAGACGGATAGAACGCCCAGAAGCGGCTGCCGCCCGGCGCAGCGATCGCGCCGGCCGCTGAAGCCGGGTACCGGTCTCCGGGCTGGACGGACGGCTTCCCATCTTTCGCCGCGGACAGCTGGGTCACCGCCTCTTCCACGGCCTCGCAGAGCTCTTTGCTGTCGGCGATCAGCAGCGCCTCCGCCCCGCTGCCGTGCTCCTCTTGGGCCAGCATGTCTGCGGCTATCCATCGGGGGCGGGCGGTGGAGTCGGCCACTACCAGCACCTCACTGGGGCCGGCCAGGCTATCGATACCAACCGCACCGTAGACCTGCCGCTTGGCCTCCATGACGTACGCGTTGCCGGGACCGCATATCACGTCCACCCGGGGCACCGTCTCAGTGCCGTACGCCATCGCACCGACGGCTTGGGCCCCGCCGACGCGGAACACCCGCTCGACGCCCATGAGCCGGGCCGCAGCCAGCACTGAGCGGTTCACCGAGCCGTCGCGGCCCGGCGGTGTGCAGATCACCAGTTCCTTCACTCCGGCGACGAGCGCCGGCACGGAGTTCATGATGACCGTGGAAGCATAGGCGCCGAGACCTCCGGGCACGTACAGGCCCGCCCGCCCAACCGGCACATGGCGGATGCCGAGCGTCTGTCCCTGCGGGCCCACGTCCTCCCAGTCGGGGCGCAACTCGTGGCGATGGAAGAACGTGCAGTTGTCCCGGGCGGTCCGTAGAGCCTCGAGCAGATCGGGGGACACCTCCGCGTAGGCGGTCTCGAGGACGGCTGGCGGTAGTGGGATAGAGGCGGGGGTGGCTTCCGGCCAGTCCAACCGGGCGGTGATGGCCGCCACCGCAGCGTCGCCTCCGGAGCGGACTTCAGCCAGTATCGCCGCCACCCGGTCGGCGACGTCGCGGCTAGATGATTCCGAGGGCCGCAGCAAGGCTACCGCCGCCGGCACTCCCGCGCTGCCCAGGGCTCTGATAAGCATGGCCTGAGCCTACCCAGCGCCGCCGTAGCCGTTTCGGCCCGTGTAGCCGTTCCGGTCCCTGTAGCCCGACCCGTTCGAGCCGTTCGTGCCCCGGTGGCCGGCGCCCACACCGTTGCTGGATCGGGAGGGGGCTCCGTTCGCCGGCACGGCCTGGCACACGCAGGACTCGCCCAGAAGCGCCTTGAGTTCGGCGAAGAGGTTGGAGTGCGGATCCACCCGGAAGCCGTCGCCGAAGCGCAGCCTGCGGAAGACATCGCCGTGCTTGACGTGCATCTCCACCGTGCACGGCCCCGGGAAACGGACGAGGATGTTCTTGAGATCATCGATGACGGTGCACGGCAGCCTCTCGCCGTCGACGCTGAGGGCGACCGGTTCCAGCCCGGTCTTGGGGGTGAAGGGTTCGATGGCCAGAGGGATGAACTTGATCTCCGCCTCGTCCTTCTTGTCCACGCGGCCCTTGACCTTCACCACCCTGTCTTCCGCGAGCAATTCGCGGTTGTCCTGGAAGATGCCCGGAAAACAGAGCATCTCCACCTGTCCCTCGAGCCCCTCCACGGTGACGAAGGCCATCGTCTCCCCCGACCGTTTAGTGGTGATCTTCTTGACCGTACCGATCATGCCGATGATGGTGGTGACCGCGCCGTCCGGCAGCTCACCCAACTGGCCGATGAAATGCCCGGCTTCCCGGCGTATCTGCTGGCGGATGTCCTGAAGCGGATGCGAGCTCACGTACAGGCCCAGTGTCTCTTTCTCCAGGGCCAGCAATTCTTCCTTGCTGAAGT
>CAZWAR010000160.1:0-4862 GCA_964631965.1 uncultured Gaiellales bacterium | reverse complement strand
CGGCGCGGCTCGCCCTGGAGCTCACGAAGGTCACACCCCGGGTGATCTTCATCACCGAACGCGACTCACTGGGTCTTCCCGAAGACCTGAATGCGGAGGTAAAACGTTCGGACATCAAAACGCTGCTTCAGTCGCAGCTGCTCGCTGTGCGGGGCGAGGGCGAGGTGGAGAAGGTGTTGATCCACGATCTCGACGAGGACGATGAGTACGAGCTGTTCGTGGACGCGGTAGTGGTGCTGTAAGGTCGTCTCCGCACCTCCGGGGCGCAAATGAGTAGCCACACCGGCGCCTCTTCTCTGCTGCGACCGGCATCTCTCCGCGGCCCGAATGGATCGCGCCCCAAGAGGCGGACCGAAGAGACGGCATTCTCCCGTTTGCCCGGTCCTGCCGGCGGGTACGTGGCTGCCGATGTCTGACCCCCGCGCCATATCTTGTCCGCATGTCACGTATCGTCCTGGCCTCCGGCGCGCGGCCGACGCCGGCGATCTTGGGGCGATGCTCCTTACGCGGCTGGCCGGCCGGCCGCTGTTCCTCAGTCACCTCGTCACCGCTCGATGCAACGGCCATTGTGGGTTCTGCCTGTGGCGCTCCGCCGGCGAGAGTGATCGGCAGGCGGCGGAGGCGGAACTGACCACGGGCGAGATCTCCTGGCTCTATCGAAGGGCCGCGGAGGCAGGAATACGACAGTTGGTGATGTGGGGAGGGGAGCCGCTGCTGCGTCCCGACATCAGGGAGATCTTCGAAGCCGCCGCCCGGTCTCGTCTGTCGGTGATCCTGATGACGAACGGCTGGCTGCTGCCGGAGCTGTGGCCTCGGCTGCGAGGACTCGTGCGGACTCTCATGCTGAGCCTCGACGACGTCGGCCCCGAGTTCGACCGGCTGCGCGGTCTCCCTGGCCTCTTCGACCGTCTGGATTCGTTCGCCACCGAACTCCGCGACGACCCGCAGCGGCCACGATTGCTGGTGAACGCTGTGCTCACCGGGCTCAATCGGGGAGCGCTCCGTAGGGTGGCGCGGGTAGCCCGGCGCTGGGGGGCCGGGCTTTACTTCTGTCCTATGGAGACCGGGGAGATGCATGACGGCGGGTTCGCGGATCGGCTCGGGGAACTGGCTCTCAGCGAGCAGGAGCTTCGCGAGGCTGCGCACCTGGCTCGGGAATTGAAGGCGGCCGGTTATCCCCTCCAGGCGACCGGCAAGTACTTGAGGTTGCTTGAGCGTGACCCCTTTCTGCACGACTTCAGCTGCCGGCTTCCGCATGCCGTCCTCACGGTCATGCCGGACGGCTCGTTCAGGGATTGTAGACGAAGGGATGTGGCCCTGACCGATGTCCGGACGCTCCGCGCCAAGGAATTGCCGCTCGCCTGGCTCTATGCTCAGCCTCGCTATCGGGAGATGCTGCGGGAAGCGAGGACCTGCAACGTCTGCAACAACCCGGATGTGATCGAGACGTCCTGGGGTTGGCGGCTATGCCCCAGTATGATGTGGCGCTCCCTCACGCTGACCGCTCGCTGAGTCGCTCCGAGGATCGACTGCCAATGAATGGAGGGAGATTCGCCTGTGCAGGCGGAGGCTCCGGATCCTAGAGAACGGGCGGTTGATCTTCGTCTGACGGGCCTCCACCTGAGCCGGGAGGGCCTCCCCTGCCGCTGGCCATCGTGGCCCTGGTGAGGGCGGCCGTCAATCCGAGGACCATCACGGCGGCTCCGATGCCTATGTCGTTGTTCGTGGCGGCGCCGATCTCGCCCTTGCCCGAGTAGTTCAGCACGAACGGGTCGATGATCAGCCAGATGCCGATGGCGGCGTTGACCCAACTCGGTCCCGGGAAGAAGGTGACCAACGCCCAGGCCGCGAGCAGGATGATGGCCCCGCCGAGCACGATGTCATTCCCGCGCGCCGTCCTGGTCGAGTAGCCGAGGGCGAAAGGAGCGATGACAAGCCAGATGCCTGCGATCAGGTTCAACCAGCTCGGCCAGCCGACCCACCGTCGGTACATGAACACCTCCTTCCCCGCATGGTTCCTTGCGGGCAGGATGTTCCCCGAGCATCCTGTTGTCATTCCCGACCGGGCAGATTGCCGGCGCTGTCTGGGCTCACGCCCCAGTATTCTTGCGCCGGCCTCGCCCGGTCCACCTCGAGCCGGCTGCAGAGGAAGCGCGTGTACACGGCGCTTCGACCGCAGGGGCGATGTTTCCGGCTTCGTTCAGGGTGGGCATTATCACTGACGCCCGGGTCGGCGCCGTCCTCCGTCGGAACGCCGGGTTCGCGGGGCGCGGTAGAATCCTGGGGCTGGGATCGGTTCCCCGCGCCAACTCTTGTCACGGGAGCACGTCTTGATCGCTTTGACCACATTCCTCATCGTCATCCTGTTGTCGATCATCGTCACCCGGGTCGGTACCGTCGCTCTCACCCAGACGGGAATGACCAGAGAGTCGGCGCGGTTCCAGGCCCGGTCGGCTTTCAGCGGAACCGGCTTCACGACGAAGGAAGCCGAAACGGTAGTCAATCACCCGGCCAGGCGGAAGATCGTGATGGCCCTCATGTTGCTGGGCAACGCCGGACTGGTGGCGGCCATCTCGTCCTTCGTCCTGACGTTCGTGGAGAAAGGATCCTCGTCGGGCTTCTCGATCCGCCTTGGGATCATCCTGGGAGGACTGGTGCTCCTCTGGCTGTTCTCTATCAACAAGTGGGTGGATCGTGGGCTGTCCCGGATCATAGACCGCTTGCTCCGTCGATACACCGAGCTCGACGTGACCGACTATGCCAGCCTGCTTCATGTCAGTGGAGCCTACCGGCTGGCCAAGTTGAAGATCGCCGGGGATGACTGGCTGGACGGCATGACTTTGGCCGACGCCAGACTGAGGCACGAAGGGATCGTGGTTCTGGGCATCGAAAAGTCGGATGGCAGCTATGTGGGCAACCCCCGAGGTGCCGCGAAGTTGCACTCCGAGGACACGCTGATCATCTACGGGGACATCGCAAACATCCGGGGACTGGACAGGCGCCGGAAAGGGCACACCGGCGACAGAGAGCACGAACGGGCTGTGCAGGGCCAAGAGCAGGTGTTGGCGAAGGAAGCCGTGAACCCATCGGACTCTGCAGCAGACTAGGTGGGGCATCACCGCTGGGCCGGCACGAAGCCGTATCGCTCGTAAATGGACCGTGCGGGGCCCAGGAGAAAGTCAAGGAACGCGCCGGCCGCCTCCGGATGTCCGGCGTTTGCGAACCTTCCCGCACTCATGGAACCCCATACGTTGTATTCCTCCGGGATGGCGACGATCTCCACAGGGAGACCCTGGTCTCGGTGGAACGCCGCCTCGGTCCACCAGACCGGGCCGGCGTCGGATAGGTCTTCCTTGATGCGCCGGGGTGTCTCCCGGTGGTGGATCCGGGTGAGATGGGCTGTGCCATCTGCCACTTTGCGGTGAACCACGGTCCGCTCCAGCTCAGCGCCGCCGGCCTTGCGGAGCGCCTCGCGCACGAGCCGTCCGATCCCCTCCCAGCGCTCGTCGGGGAGCGCCACGCGTACGTCCTCCCGGGCGAGGTCGTCCAGATTCCTCACGCGGCCGTCGCCGGCTCTTGCCAGGATCGCCAGCCGGTTGCGGACCAGGGATTCGACCCTGTCGAAGGCCCACCCCGCTTGAGCGACGCTCTTCAGAGCCGTCTCCCCGGCTACGAACACGTCCGCTTGCACCTCCACCCGCAGAGCGCCCACGGTGAGCGCTCCTCGCTTGACCTGTTCCACCTGCACTCCGGGCGGTAGCGTCTGCCAGTAAATCCGTTGCACGCGGGGGTGTGCCTCTTTGAACGCCGCTATGAGCTCGTCGGTGACCATGAACTGATTGCCGGCGAAGAAGATGACGAGTTGTGGGTCGCAGACATCGCCGTGAAGGTCCAGGATCTCCACGTAGCCCGGCACGGTGAAGTCCGTCGTCTCGGGCCGCTTGGGGTCTGGTGTGACCTTGACCATGACCGGTCCTTTCTCTCACGCAGCCGCTCTCCGGCGCGAACGCGGGCGACCGCGGCGCCGGCGCAGGCGTTCGCGTCTCGCTGCCGGCACAAAGGTCGCGGCCGTGTCAGTACATCATCAGTGCATAGCCTCGCAGCTGGTAGACAGCGAGGACGAGCAGCGCCGTTGTGGCTATGACCATGTTCTCGGCCACCTCCTCGAGAGCGAAACCGTGGCTGAGTACCGATTGGCCACAGACGAGCAGTTCGACCCCGTGTTCGTCCAACCGGGCGAGCAGCTCCCCGTTGGGGTTCGGCCGACCGAAACGCTTGAGATACGCGTCTCCTCTCAGGGTGGCTTCAGCAGTGGGTCCATGAAAGAGAGCAGCCAGGGTGGTCTGCCCGGTTGGGACCCCTCCCTCTTCCAGCATGTTGATGAACCGGGCGAGACGGTCGAGGCCCGGGGCGACGTCCCCACCCTGTTCCTCGAGCATCCGGCAATCGAAGACGGCCTTGTATTCCAGGTCGGTGGGGGGGCGGAACCCCGCGTCAGGGATGGGTTTGAGAGTGCCGTAACCCTTGATCATGATGCCTACCTCCTTCTCGGCTTTGAGACAGGCATCCCCAGGAAGGGGCGGAGTCGAACCAGAACGGCGCCCCTTGGACGCTGCGCCGGGAGTCCTCTAGTAGTAGACGTCCACCACCGTGCCGGTGGGCAGTTCGTAGAAGAGTTCTTCGGCGGTCCAGACCGGGACGCGGATGCAGCCGTGACTGGCTGGATACGAGGGCACACTGGGGTACCCGTGGATGGCCGTCTTGCTGACGACATATGACGGGTAGTACATCCTCCCATCGAGAGTGACGCATTCCACCCAGCCCTTGTACTTGTCCCCGATGGAGAAGTGACCGGTGCGGGT
>CAZWAR010000159.1:1297-4891 GCA_964631965.1 uncultured Gaiellales bacterium | reverse complement strand
CCTGCAGGTTTTCACCCGGTTCCATGATCCCCTTGGGGATCGACCAGGCCCCGGAGTCCTTCTTCGCCCAGAAGGGACCCCCTGGGTGCGCGAGGAGAACCTCCAGCTTGCCCTCCAAGCGACGGTAAACGAGAATGCCGGCCGTCTGAACGCTCACCTCAATGCTCCATGCCTGCGCCGTGCCGAGACTCGACGAGTCGAGCACCGGCTCCCGAGACCGGCCCTCTACACCGGCAGGTTGAAGAGCTTGATGGCATTTTTGCTCATGATCAGCTCTTTCTCCTCCGGGGTGATGTCCAGGGTGTCCATGAACTCCACACTCTCCGACATCCAGTTGTAGAAGACCGGGAAGGTGGAGCCGAACAGGACATGGTCGGCGCCGCAGACCTTGATGGCGCATTCCACCTGGTCCTTGCCCCACGAAGCCGGGTGGGTCATGTCGAAGAAGATGTTGTTCTGCAGATAGCGGGTGATGCGCTCTCCCTCCGACATGTCCAGTCGCAGCATGGCTTCCTTCTTGGCGCCCTTCTTGGGGGTGAGGAGCTTCTGCTGGGCGAACCAGTTGCCGCCGAACATCGTGTGGATGAACTTGAGATTCGGGAACTCCTCGAACATGCCGCTGAACAACTCGCGGCCCACGGCGGTCGCCTGGTCCATGATGCGTCCGAACTCGCGGCGCAGGTTGGTCCAGTCGATGATGGATTGCCAGTAGACGGGCAGCGGGGTGTGGTGGACGACGCAGGGGACGTTCATCTCGTTGATGACTTTGAAGTAGGGCTTGAAGACATCGTGGTCCAGATAGAGCTGGCCGTAATGGCAGGCCAGCTGCACGCCGACCATCCCCAGCTCCTTGATGCAGCGCTCGAGCTCGTACAGGTTGTCCTTCCCGCCCCACGGTGGAATGGCGGCGTTCGCATGGAGCCGTCCGCCCGACCGCCGGCACATCTCGGCAGCCTCGTCGTTGATCATCTTGCAGGCATCAAGGTGCAGCCACTCCTGCCACACCGGCACCCGCATGAGGGCGATATCGACACCTGCGCCATCCATCGCCTGGAGCTTGGCCTCGAGCGAGTAGTCACCCTCGACGTAGTTCAGGTTCTGATAGCCCCTGGGTTTCTCGAGAATGAGCTGCCTCTTGCCGGACTCGACCGTGCCCAGGTAGGCGATCTCGCCCCATTCCCGAGGAACCGAGTGCAGGAAGGAGTCCATCATCTTCTCGTTGTCGAACAGGTCGTTCGGTAGGTGATGGACGTTGATGTCGATGATCATGGCCGCTCTCCTTGTTGCGTTGCACGCAACGTGACGTTGCTTATTGTGATATCTTACGAGCCAGAAGACGTGGCGGTCAAGCGTGCCGTCAATCGCGTGCGGCTGGGAAGTAGACGGCTCATGCAGGTACTCACTCGCGGACTACATATCCTCTGTCAGTTCACCGCTCAGGAACCGGCGCTCAGTCTTTCCGAGCTGGGTAGGAGGACCGGGCTTCATCGGGCGACCGTCCATCGCTTCGCCAAGGTCCTCGTGTCTGAAGGTTTCCTCACACTGGACGCTGCCACCGGCCTCTACCGGGTCGGCCCCGCCTGGGCGGCGGCGCTGTTCATGCTCGGTGGCAACGCCGTGCTCTCCGACATCCTCAATAGTGATCTCCAGGCTCTGGCGGAGGAGACCGGCGAAGCCGTTTCCCTCTCCATTCGCAAAGGCGATCAGATACAGGTGGTCAGCGTCGTCTCGACCCTGAGCGGCTTCGTCCCTGCCCTGCCGCCCGGCCCGTTCGTGCCCCTCAGTGAACACGGCCTGGTGCACGCCCGGATCCATCTTGCCTATGCAGACGAAGAGACACGCGAGCGGATGACGGCCGTATCGGCCGTCCGGCACACCGAAAACACCGTGACCGACAGGACGGCGGTCGAGGCGCGGCTGGCCCGGGAGGGCGCCGAGGGTATCGCCCACTCTCGGGAAGAGTACCGAAGAGGCGCTTCGGCCATCGCGGTCCCCATCTTCTCTCGGGGCAGCGTGGTGGCTGCTCTCGGGCTTATCGCCCCTACCGAGCGCTATGACATCAAAGCGGACGAATTCTGCCGAGCCCTTCGGTCTGCGGCGGCCGCAATGGGCCGCCGTCTCGACGAAGGTTATAGGCCGTGCGCCGCCACCCGCGTTGACAACGCCGGGTCGCCGCCTCTATCGTGACCTGGGAGACTCCCGTCCAGCCACAGATCCTCGAGGGAGGAACGCGGATGAAGAACGGGCCCAAGAATTCGGAGTCCAGCCCGGCCGCGGTGATCACCGTAGATTCCTCGCGCTGCAGCGGCTGCAGAGCTTGTGAAGTCGCCTGCTCCCTGCACCACACCGGTCTCATGTCCGTCGAGGCGTCCAGTATCAAGGTGAGCCGGTCCAATCAAACGGCGGCGATCGAGTGGGAGATCCTTTCCACCTGCGATATGTGCGATACCGAAGAGCAGCCCCTGTGCCAGAGTTATTGTGACTTCGAAGCGGTGCAGGTGGGGGTGCCGGCATGAGCCGGGACGGCGGCGCCGGAGGTTACGTCATCCGGGGCGGCACCACCGGCAGGATACTCAGGGTGGACCTCGGCCGGGGACGGGTCTGGACTGAGGACTCGGCTCCCTACGCAACGCGGTTCCTGGGCGGTCTCGGCGTCAACAGCTCGATCCTGTTGAACGAGACCCCGCCCGGCACCAGGTGGTCGGACCCCGAGTGCCCACTGATATTCGGCGCCGGTTGCCTGGTCGGCACTCTCGCCCCGGCGGCGAACCGCGTGTCCATCGACACGATCAACGTCGCGGGCGGCGGCAAGGGTTCGGCGAACATCGGCGGCGGCCTGGGCCCGGAGCTGAAGTACGCCGGTTTCGACCACGTGGTCGTCACCGGGAAAGCGGCCTCTCCGCTCTACTTGTGGATCAGCGACGGGATGGCGGAATTACGCGACGCGGGCTGCCTCTGGGGCAAGACCATCCGAGAGACCGAGGAAGCGCTGCGCGAGGAACTCGGGGACGACCGGGTCGTTGTGGCGGCGATAGGCCCGGCCGGCGAGAACCTGGTGAGGGCCGCCGCTATCGTGAGCGACCAGTCCAAGGTGGCCGCCGGTAGCGGCGTCGGTTGCGTCATGGGAGCCAAGAAGCTGAAGGCATTGGCCGTGCGCGGCCACGGGGCGATCGGGGTGGCCGACACCCCCGGCTTCCTGCGGGCGGTGGCAGCGTCCAGAGCAAAGATCCAGGCCGCGCCCAGGGCCGAACGCTGGCGGAACGGCATTATCGAGGCGCTGTGCCCACCCGAGAGCCCGTTCTGGGACATGACCGCCGACCGCATCCGCAACGGCCAGATAGGCAACTGGGCTTTCGAGAAACGCGCCAACCTGGCCGGCGCCGAAAGGGGCGTCCTCAGGTACCGGAAGCGCATGTCAGGGTGTTTCGGCTGTCCCACCACCTGCAACCAGTATTCCCAGATCACCGACGGCCGGTACGCGGGAACCGATGGCGTCGGATACTGGGTGGGGTCGGCCATGTACTCCACCCGCTTCGACGTGGACGACGCGGCGGCCTCCATCGCTTTCCACCTGCTCTGCAACGATCTCGGGCT
>CAZWAR010000159.1:0-1287 GCA_964631965.1 uncultured Gaiellales bacterium | reverse complement strand
ACGGGTGGCCCAGAATACGAAAATCTGGCCATGCTTGGCTCAAATCTCCTAATAGATGACCTACAAGCAGTGGTTAGAGCCAACGACCTCTGCAACAGCTATGGAATGGATACCATCGAACTCGGTGGAGTGTTGGGCTGGGCCTTCGAGTGCTATGAGAAGGGGCTCATCACGACCGAGGACACCGGTGGCCTGCAACTGCGTTGGGGTGACGGGGAGGCCATGAACGAGATGGTCGTGGCACTCGCCCATCGACGCGGGCTTGGTGACCTGCTGGCCGACGGCGGGGCGGAAGCGGCCCGCCGGGTGGGCCGTGGGTCGGAAGCGTTCGCGACGCTCCAGAAAGGGCAGGACACGGTCGACTCGTACCGCATCCAGAAAGGGTGGGGACTCGGGGTGAGCACCTCGCCGATCGGTCCTCGCCATCTCCGCGGCTCCGTGGGCGCCCCCGGCTTCTGCGGGCCGGATCACATCCCCCGCGACCCCACCGGCTACGAAAACCAGGCTGAGGCGGTGTTCTGGAACCTCAAGGTCAAACAGATCGAAGACATCACGGGCATCTGCAACTATCTGGGACTGACCTATGTCGGCATCCGGGCCTTAGAGCCCGCCGACTATGCCGAACTGACCCGCACCGCCCTCGGAATCGACATCTCCGAGGACGAGTTCATGCGTATGGGGCAGGCCGCGTACAACCTGGAGAAAGCGTTCAGCACGATCCATGCCGGCTTTACTCGTAGGGACGACTACCCGCCCTCCCGTTTCATGACCGAGCCGGTGGACTCCGGTCCTTTCGCCGGTCTCCTCTGCGACCGGGAGGGCTGGGACACCATGCTCGACCGTTTCTATGCGTTGAACGGTTGGGATGTCGCCACAGGTCTGCAGACCCGAGCAGGACTGAGCGCCCTCGGGCTGGACGACGTGGCCGACAAGTTGCAGGCAGCCGGCAGACTCGTGTAACCACCGCTTCATCCTTTTCCTCGACCGGCCAGGGCAGTCGGCTCCTACGGCCGGCGTGGCCACACCCGGCCCTCGGTCCATCATGCGGGCAATACCTCCGCGCACGGGCTTTCCCGCTCAAGTGTGCCTGCATCGGGACCGATTCTTAGAGCAAGTACCACACTACGTAGGCATCTTGTGGGGGCGGTGTGACTGTTTTCGCGGATGTCGTTCAGGGGGCTAGTAGTCTAGATACGACTCCAGCAGGCCGTTTTCCTTGCTTGGTTCTTGATCGCCTGCGCGCCGGCGTAACGATCTTCCCGGTCACCCTACTGCGCGTCGGTGATG
>CAZWAR010000158.1:0-5045 GCA_964631965.1 uncultured Gaiellales bacterium | reverse complement strand
TGTAGGGTCCGCTGTGTCCTGGGCCAGTTCTGCATGCACCGCGAAGGCTGCTTTCCACGGATAATCCACGGGAACCCAGAAATATCCGTCAGGACCCACTCTGATGGGAACCTGGAATCCCCCGTACTTGGCGCCTTGCGCCCAGTTGGCCCAAGCTACCGGTTTGTTATCACTTTTTCCTGTGGCCACGGCGGGCAGTACCAACGTTACTAGAAGCGTGGCAAGGACGAGCGCAACCACCAGGAGCGGTTTCTTGGCTTTCATGGCCCTCACACCTCCTTCTCGGAAAGGCGGTCCGATTCGCGAATGGGCAGCCTCGGCAGAAGACTCCCGCACGACTACCCTCAGAGTAGAGGGGAGGGCTTAAGAAGCCATGAAGGAATCATAAAGATGTGTGGCCGCAGAGCCTCTGCGACGCGTCCTCGTCTCCTAGTCCTGGATAGTCGAAATTGCTCCTGCGTTCACGCCATCAACAGGCGGCGAGTAGTAGGAGACCTGCACCCCAGAACAATCGATGTCCATGAACTTCAAGCCCCAGTTCCCGTCTGGATAGGGTTGCTCGCTGGGTCGCCCCGCGTAGCCCACAACGTGGTCCAACTGTGAACCGGGATTGTCGGTCAGGATGAATTTGTGGTAGACGTAGTTCGGAAATGGTTCATACGGAGGCCCCGGGTGTTCCCAGTCCGTGGTGTCGAAGCGGAAGATCACAGTCGCCACAGAGGCATCGCCCACATGCTCGAAACCGACGTACAGGAGGTCGGCGGTCTCATTGCGGCCCAAGGGAGGGGCGCTGGGGGGTGGCAATGTGACCGTCCAGTCCATGACCTCACTCCCCCAGGTACCGCTTGCTCCGTATTTTTCAGCAGCGATCACCCACCAAGTTGCCTGCCAGAACACGTTCCCCTGCTCATCCTTTTCCGTCACGGTCTGCGGACCCCAGCGGACCACAGCACTCTGATCGTTGGCGATCGGTGCCCCCGCACCGGAGGTTAGCCTGGCCTGGTCTTCTCTCCCGAGCCCCAGCCAAAGACCTGCGCCCAGGCCGGCCAATATCACCACACTCACCACGAATCCAAGGATGACGCTGGTACGGGAGCGACTGCCCTTCGGCGGCGAATCGGAGGGCAACGCCGTACTCGAGACCGGCTTGACCGCGGGCGGGACCACGAACCGGTAGCCGATAGCATGGACCGTTTCGATAAGCTTGTATTCGGGAGCGACCGCCCTCGCCTTCTTGCGAAGGTTGGCGATGTGAACGGTGACGACCTGAGGGTCGCCGTAGTCGTAGCCCCACACCCGCTCGAGCAACTCTTGCCGGCTGTACACCCGGGTTGGATGGCGCACGAAGTGGCTCAGTAGCTCGAACTCCCGCGGGGTGAGATCGAGTGATGCCTCACCCAGCCGGACGACGCGCGCGGCGAGGTCCATTTGGAGCGAGCCAGCAACAAGCTGCTGGGACTCCTCCCCCGGTTCCCGCCGAACGATCGCTTCTTCTACCTGGGCCACGAGTGATTCGTCGTCCGCCCAGCCGAGGATGAGCGGGATGTGGTGCTCGGCCGCAAACGAGGCTAGTTCCTCCCGATCGGAAGGAGTGAGGGCTCGAGGGTCTGCAACAATGACGCCTGGTCTTCCACGCCGGGCGGTCTGCACGGTGGCGGCCGCGGAGACTGCTGAGACCACGGGGTAACCCGCGTCTCTCAGGATCCTCCGGATCGGATCCTGGGGATCCTGTGACGTGAGAAGCAGAACCTGTGTCGACTGGGTAGGCGCCACCAGACCTCCCCGTGTCTCGTCGAAGCTTCGGCACAAGGCCGCCTCGGCGTCGCTTCCTCGTCAGGACCATCTTACTCCCCGGGCACTTCGATTACGTGTGCCCCTGACCTCGTCGGCGCAGGCGACAGCGGCCCGCATTTCCACCAGAAGACCGAAGTCGTTTGGAGTGACGACGTAGGCTGAGCCGCTCCGGTCTGGGGCGCGAGCGAGCTGGCCGATCGGCGAACTTCTAGAGCGCAATGCCGTCGACTAGCCGGCGGGTCGTCTCCGCTGCTTGGCGGCCGTGACCGCTTTGTACACCTCGAACCAGATGACTCCGACGAATCCTACTCCGAGCGCGATCAGCCCATCGCTCCACGAGATTGCCCCGAAATGGAACGCGGTGCGAGCGGCGGGCACCACTAGAAGGACTATGAGGAGTGTAACGGCCATAGCCAGGATCCAGTAGAGCGTACGGTTGGCCCGTTCCCTGAAGGAACGCCAGATCGAGAGTCGCCAGGAGCGGTTCGTGAGTATGAGAGCCAGGTTGCCGATCACGAGCGTCGCAAAGGTAAGCGAGCGCACCACATCATCCGCGTGCCCGGTCAAGACGCCCCACAGGTAGACACAGAAGACAGCGGTGAGAACTGACGCCCCCTGCAGGAAGGCGATGGTGAGTACCCGCCGTCCCAACATCGGTTCTTTGAGCCCTCTCGGTGGCTGGTCCATTATGTTCGGGTCGACCTTCTCGGCCTCGAAGACGACCGAACAGGCTGGGTCGATGATCAACTCCAGGAATGCGATCTGCACCGGGAGCAACACGAGTGGCCAGCCGGACACGAACACCGGGATCAGCGACATTCCCGCGATGGGAACGTGGACGGCGATGATGTAGGACATAGCTTTGCGGAGGTTGTCGAAGATGCCCCGGCCGCGGCGGATGGCACCGACGATGGAGGAGAAGTCGTCGTCCGTGATGATGAGGGCGGCGGACTCGCGAGCTACGTCTGTCCCGCGCGCACCCATGGCGATGCCGACGTCGGCGGCTCTCAGCGCCGGTGCGTCGTTGACACCGTCGCCGGTCATGCCCACGACCTCGCCGTTCGCTTTGAGGGCACGGATGAGCTGGAGCTTCTGTTCGGGGACCATGCGGGCAAAGACGCTCACCCCACCGACGCGCCGAGCCAGTTCCTCGTCGGACATCATTTCTAGCTCGGGACCGGTGATGCATCCCGCGGTGTGGTCAAGCCCGATCTCCCGAGCAATGGCGAGGGCAGTTCCCGGGTAATCCCCAGTGATCATCACGACTCGAACCCCGGCGCGCCTGCACTCCTTGACCGATTCGGCAACGCCCGGCCGCACGGGATCGTGCAACCCCGCAAGCCCCAGGTACTCGAAGTCGAAGTCATGTTGTTCCCCGGGCAGCCCCTCGTCTAGATCGAAGTATGCGCGCGCCACGCCGAGCACTCGCTGTCCGTTGGCGGTCGCGGCCTCGACCTGCGCCGTGAGCCCGGCAAGCCTGTCCGGGTCGAAGTGACACAGGTTGGCGATGGCCTCGGGCGCACCCTTGGCGGCGATCACGAAACGGTCACCGTCGGGCGAGCGCCACACGTGGGAGAGTGCGAGCAACCGCTCAGATAGCGGGTATTCGCGCACGAGATCCCAGTCGGCGTGCAGGTGCTCGGTCTCGGCGAGGTACTGGCGGCCAAGTACCTTGAAGGCGGTGTCCATGGGATCAAACGGGTCAACGGGCGAGGCCAAAACGGCGAACTCCGAGATCGCGTGGAACCGTTCGGGTAACGAGCCCGTGCCGACGGCGTAGGATTCACCATCTACTATGAGCTCCCTGACCGTCATCTGGTTCATTGTCAGTGTGCCCGTCTTGTCCACGCAAATGACGGTGGCCGAGCCAAGCGTCTCGAGCACCGGGGTCCGCCGAGTCAGTACTCTCGTCTGGGAAAGCCTCCATGCACCAAGAGCCAGGAATATGGCCAAGACGACTGGAAACTCCTCGGGGAGCATGGCCATGGCGGTGCCGATGCCGGCCAGCAACCCCTGGAGCCAGTCGTCCCGGGTCAAACCATAGACGAGGACGACGACCATAGCGGCCCCGAGGCCGAGCAACGCGATGGTGCGTACGAGGCGGTCGATCTCGCGTTGCAGAGGGGTCCGCTCGGTCTCGATCGTGCGGAGCGCCGTGCCGATCCGACCGAGTTCCGTCCCTAGCCCCGTCTCCTTGACCACAGCAATGCCCTGGCCCTTGACCACGAGCGTTCCGGAAAACAGCCACGGGGTGGCGTCGCCACCGGGCCGGCCCATCGGCTCGGCTAGGGCGGCGCGCTCGCATTGAGCCTTACGCACTGGTACGGACTCGCCGGTAAGGGTAGATTCGTCCACGGAGAGATTCCCGCACTCTAGGAGCACCGAGTCGGCAGGCACACGGTCGCCTTCGGCAAGGACGAGGAAGTCACCGCGGACCACGTCGCGACCGGGGATGCGCAGCCGCTCGCCTTCACGCAACACGAGTGCCCGCGGCGAAGAGAGATCACGCAAGGCGGCGAGCGCGTTCTCAGTCTTGTGCTCCTGGTAGATCTCGATGCCGATGACGACCAAGACGAACGCCATAAGGATGGCGCCGTCCAGCGGTTCAGCCAGCAAGAAGTTCACGGTTCCGGCACCCAGGAGAAGCAGCAGCATCGGCTCGCGGATGACTGCCCATGCTTGCTGCAGCAGGTTGCGCTTCTTGGCGGTCGGTAGCTCATTGGGACCGTCTTCGCGCAGTCGCTCGGCCGCCTCGGCGGAGGTCAATCCTACAAGCCCGATGTCCTTAAGGTCGGCCAACCTCCACACCTCTCAGTCATGACGCAGCGGTTGTGCATATAGTAGACGGGTAGCGGCCTCGGGGAGTGGATGTGCTGAAGAACCTCAAGGAGGCGCCGTGAAGACCATCGTGGTGGGCGTTGACGGTTCCGAGTGCTCGCTCGCCGCCGAGTTTGCGGCGCAAGAAGCGGCTTTCAGGGAAGCTCGCCTCTCGGTGGTAGCTGCGTGGGATCTGCCTCCCAACGCCCTTTTGATCGAGGGAGCGGTTCCCCAACAAGTTGTCCCACACGCGCCCTGTTCGGTCGTGGTCGTCCGCGCTGAACCAGAGGCGCCGGGCGGAGGCTCGGACTAGCGCCAGGCGGTCCTTTGAGGCAGCGTGTAGCGGCCGACTGGTTGTCAGTCACAACCCAATCCGAGACCTTGACGCGCCGATGGTGACGCTCTCACGGTGCGCGCCGCATGCGACGGCGACG
>CAZWAR010000157.1:3341-5267 GCA_964631965.1 uncultured Gaiellales bacterium | reverse complement strand
CGAACCGGCTGATTCGATGCTGGCGGTGATCGACGCCTGGCTGCCCTGACCGATCGCAGTGAGGGCTATCACCGAAGCGATCCCGATGACAATACCGAGAACCGTGAGACCCGAACGCACCTTGTTCGCGGAGATGGCGATGACCGCTTCTTCGAGGATATCGGTTACCTTCATCGGGCTGCCTCCGTAGCTTTCGCCCCGGGCATGCCGGTCGCCCGAGCCGTATCAGTCGCCGGAGAGGTCCCGGGTGTGGAGGTCTCGCCCGGCTGTGCCGCCGTGGCGCCGCCCGCCTGCTGGTGGTGCCCGTTGCTTCGGTCGCTGACGATCAACCCGTCCTGGATGCGGATGGTGCGCCTGGCGCGCTCCGCGACCATCGCCTCGTGAGTGATCAGCACGATCGTGTGCCCGCGTTCATTCAGCTGATTGAAGGTCTCCAGGATGATGTCCCCGGTCTTGGTGTCCAGGTTTCCGGTGGGTTCGTCGGCGAGGATGAGGGCCGGGTCGTTGATGAGTGCCCGCGCGATGGCCACCCGTTGTATCTGGCCGCCGGAGAGCTCGTTCGAGCGATGGGTCCAGTGCGATTCCTCGAGCCCGGCTCTCCGCAGGGCTTCCTCGGCTCTCTCCTCTCGATCGAGGCGCGGAATCCCGGAGTAGACGAGAGGGAGCACCACGTTGCGAATCACCGTGGCCCTGGGGAGCAGGTTGAACTGCTGAAACACGAAGCCGATGCGCTCGCGCCTCATGTCGGCCAATTCGTCGTCCGTGAACTCGGATATCTCCTGGCCTTCGAAGTAGTACTCGCCGCTCGTCGGCGTATCCAGAGCTCCCAGGATGTGCATCAGGGTCGACTTGCCCGAGCCAGACGGTCCCATTATCGCTACGTACTCGCCCGGGTCGATGGCCAGGCTGACGCCCCGCAGCGCGTGGGTCTCCTGGTCGCCGGACACGTAGACCTTGGTGAGATCCCGGCATTCGAGCATGTGGCCGTTCTTCGCTGCACTCGTGGCGGAGCGGTCGATCGGGGCGCCGCTCGAACCCCGGCCCGAGGGACCACCGCTCAGGGCGCCGGCACCCAGGGGACCGCCATCCGGCCTGTCGTTCGCGGTGGTCATGTCGAGGTCTTCTCTCATTGACCGGGGAAGGCGCCGGGCGGCGGCCCGCCGGCACCGTTGCCCTGGATGAAACCGCCTCCTTCGAACACGTTGCCCTGGTTTCTCCCGGACGTCGTGGAGGTGGTACCTCCGCTGCCAGAGGTGGAGGTGGATACGACGATCTCCTCACCCTCGGTGAGCCCGCTGGTGATCTCGAGGTAGGAGTCGCTGCTGAGGCCCGTTTCGACGGTCACGCTCACAGGCAGACCGTCCTGCATCACCAGCACGTATTTGCTCCCACCGGACGACTTCACGGCCGTGCTCGGCACCGCGAGGACGTCGGCCGCAGTCTCGGTGATGATGTTGGCCGTCACCGTCATACCGCTCTTCACCGAAGGGTTCATGATGTCGGGGGTGATGACGGCCGAGTACGAGACGACCCCCGAGGAGTTGGTGCCCACCGTGTCCACTCGGGTGATCTTGCCGGTGAGAGTGACGTCGCTGAGGGCGTCGAAGGTGAGGACCGCCCGCTGGTCCACTTCCACGGCGCTGATGTCCGACTCGGCGATGGTGACCACCGCCTGGTACTCGTTTGGATCGGTGATGACGACCGGAGCGGAGGTCGAGGCCGAGCCGCCGGCCAGGGAATCGCCGTTCTCGATGGAGAGCGTGGTGATGACGCCGTCCATGGTGGCCGCAACCGTGCGCGCCGTGGCATTGGCCTTGGCGTCATCGAGCGCGATCGTTGCCGACTCGACCTGGGTCTCAGCCGCCTCGACCGCCAGAGTCGCCTGGGTCACGGCGGCACTGGCCTGCTGTCCGGAGACCACACTCG
>CAZWAR010000157.1:0-3331 GCA_964631965.1 uncultured Gaiellales bacterium | reverse complement strand
CGCGCTGGACCGGTAGGTCTGCGCCAGGCTGGTCTTCGCGGAGACCAGGCTGGTCTTCGCCTGATCGACGGCGAGGACCGCGGTGTCGTAGGCGTTCTGAGCAGTGGCGACGTCGATATCGAGCTGCGGATTGTACAGGCTGAACAGGACATCGCCCTTCTTGACCGTGTCGCCCAGCTTGACGGACAGATCCTGGACCGTGCCGGAAATGCTGGGATTGACGGTGGCCGTGTTGGGCAGTTCGATGTTTCCGGTGCCCGAAACCGAGGAGGTGAGGGTCATCTTCTGGACGGTGCCCATGTTGTACGTGACGGTCGCCGCGGCCTCTCCGGAGACCTGTCGATAGACGACATACGCCACCACGGCGATGACCACGATGCAGACGAAGGCCAGGGTTACCCGGCTGCGTCTGGTGCTGAAACGTTTCTTCTTTGCCATGGCACCTCCATGCTGCGGCAGCGATCATCGATCCAGGCTCCGGGAATAACGCTAAGCTGTAGGCCGTAAAGCAGGCGTAAGGCGAAGGGGGCGGAGACGGTGAGCGCATCAACCGACGAGCGTGTCGCCCGGGTCCGGGGCGAACGCCGGCTTCTCCGCCCCCGGTTCCTGGCCGCCGCCGGTGTTCTGCTCCTGCTCGGCGGTTTCATCGTGTTCATGGGCATCATCACCGCCGAGACCCTGTATCCCGGCTACAGCACCTCGGCCAACGCCATCAGCGACCTGGGGGCGACAGAACCGCCGAACAGCGTGATCGAGCAGCCTTCGGCGCACATCTTCAACGGCGTCATGATGGCCGGTGGGGTCTTGGTGATAGCGGCCGCGTTCTTGCTGCTGGCCGGCTCCCGGAGGATCACCGTCTCAGTGTTCGCCGGGCTCACCGGGGTGGGCATGCTTGGAGTCGGAGTTTTCCCCGGCAACTACGGCAACATCCACGCGACGTTCGCCCTGGTGATCTTCATCGCGGGCGGTCTGGCCGCCATACTCTCCGTGACCGTCCAAAGAGCGCCCGCCGGCGTGATCTCCGTCCTTCTGGGCGTCATCGGGCTGGTGTCGCTCTTCCTATACATGACGCTCGGCGACGGGGACCCTATGTCAAGACTGGGTATCGGCGGCGTGGAACGGTGGGTGGCGTACCCGGTTCTCGTCTGGGTGATGACCTTCGGAGGATATCTGATGGGCAAGGCGCGCTAGCCCCCGGCCGGAAGCGACCGGGCCCGTACCGCGCCACGATGGGCCCGCGGCGTCACCGGCCGGCGACCGCGTCACCGGCCCCCCCGCGGCTCCCCAGCTGACGATCCGCCCTACAGCAGGATCTCCTCGAGCGGATACCGCCACTTCGGCTTGGGCTCGTCCGCCGCATATCCGACCGCCACCAGGAGCACCGGATCGACATTCTCGGGCAGACCCAGGATCCGCGAGAACTCGGCCGGCGGGAAATGGGTCATCGGACAGGAGTCGAGGCCCAGGGCCTGGGCTCCGAGCAAACAGTAGGTGGCGGCGATGTATACGTTGCCGACGATCCAGGCCCGCAACTCGTCTTCCGGCTCCTCAGCCATCTCCGCCGCGATGCCCATGACGATGCCCCATATCTTGTCGGGGACGGCCTTCTCCTTCATGGTGCGGCCGAGCTTCTGCGTCTGGGCTTCCCAGTCGGTGTTCGCGCAGAACACCAGGAGGTGCGAGCAGCTACCGATCTGGGGTTCGTCGGGAGCCACCGCCAGCAGTCCGGCCTTGACGTCCGCCCCGGCCACGACCTTGACGCGCCACGGCTGGATGTTCAGACCGGAAGGTGCCAGCCTGACCATCTCGAGGAGCTCGTTCACGGTCTCTTCCGGTACGGCCCTATCCTGGAACGCCTTGGCCGCGTACCGCTTCGTCAGCAACTCCCTGAACTCCATGGCCTTCCTCCCCTTGAGCGGGATGATCCTGGGACCCCATTCTCGGATAGTAGCATGGGCCCAGTGGCCATCGGTGCCGGGTGACGGCCGAGAGTCACTACTCTCCGGTCACCACCGCCACGGTCTCGTCGGCTATGACGCGCTCCTCGTCGGTCGGCACCACCAGCACCCGCACGGCGGAGCCGGGTGCGGAGATGTCGGCCCGGACGCCTTGGGTATTCCTGTTCGCCTGGTTGTCCAGCGCGACGCCCAGAAACCCGAGACCATCGCATACCTGGGCCCGGATGTCGGGGCTGTTCTCGCCCACCCCCGCGGTGAAGACGAGAATGTCCAATCCGCCCAGGGCCGCCGCGTACGCCCCTACGTACTTCTTGAGCCGGTAGCAGTAGATGTCGAGAGCCAGACGCGCCCGCTCATCACCCCGGGCGGCGGCAGCGAGGATGTCGCGCATGTCGTTGCTGTCACCGGACACACCCAGCAGCCCGCTCTCCTTGTTGAGCACCCGGTCCAGATCCTCGACGTGCAGCCCGAGTTCGCGCAGGAGATACACGAGCACCCCGGGATCCACGTCGCCGGGACGGGTGCCCATAACCAGTCCTTCGAGAGGTGTCAACCCCATACTGGTGTCGACCGAGCAACCGCCGGCCACCGCAGTGATGCTCGCGCCATTGCCGAGATGAGCCACCACGGTCTTGAGCTCCGCCAGTTTCCCCCCGAGCATGGCGTCGACCGAGCGGGTGACCGACTGGAACGAGATGCCGTGAAAGCCGTAGCGTCTGACCCCGTGCCGCTCGTAGAACTCGAACGGCAGCGCATAGACGTGGGCCTTCTCAGGGATGGTGGCGTGAAAGGCGGTGTCGAACACGGCCACCTGAGGGATGTGGGGCAGCACACGCAGCGCCTCCCGGATGCCGAGGAGGGCCGGCGGGTTGTGGAGCGGCGCAAGAGGAGCGTACTCCTCGATCTTCTTGATGACTTCGGGGGTCAGCCGGGCCGGGCCTGTGAAGTAGCTCCCTCCGTGCACCACCCGGTGACCGACGGCCCCGACCTCGGCCAGGTCGGCGAGCGGCCTTCCTCCAGACTCTGTAAGCCCCCTCAGGATCTCCTCGAGAGCCCGGCCGTGGTCGGGCACACCGCCGTCCTCGCCGATGCGGCTGATGTCACCGCCGGCGAGGACGGCTCCCGTCTCGGAGTCGCGAAGTTCGTACTTGATCGACGAACTGCCTGAATTGAGCACCAGTACCTTCATCGATCCACCTCGAAGCACTCGAGTCTACAGCGAGGGCACCTCCACGAGCGACGTAGCCTGCCAGAGGCGCCCCCGCGGCGCCAGCTTCACCGCGGCGGCCGCGCATCCGGGCCGCCGGCCTGGTGGCCGACCGCCGGTCGCTACGCGACGACGCCTTTCATCTCCGCATAGATCTCGGGCAAGA
>CAZWAR010000156.1:0-5276 GCA_964631965.1 uncultured Gaiellales bacterium | reverse complement strand
GGGTTGGGGCCACAGCTCAGGAGGGGGGTTGAGCAATGCTGTGTGACTCCATGGCCGTATGTTCGCATCCCTTTCCTGAAATCATCCTGAAAGCGTTCTCTCTATTTTCCGCACGTCCAAGTCATGCTCACGGGCCTGCTGGTCTTCAGCCCGAAGCCTACTCTGCCGAAGAATATGCAGAAGGATGAAGATCGATTTCACACCCGCCGTGTTCCTCTTCATCGCAGGGCTACCGCTCGCCCTGTGCCTGCTCTGGTTCGGATGGAGGCACCGCCGCCAGCCGGGAGCAGTGCCCTTCCTATTCCTCATCGGCCTTTCCACGGCCTGGAGCGTCGGCGCGGCCCTCGAGTTGATCGCGGGCGGCCTCGACAACAAGCTCCTCTGGGCCGACCTCCAGTACCTGCCTATCTGTTTCGTCCCCGTGGCCTGGCTGGCGCTGGCTCTCGACTACACGGGCAACCGGGCGTGGCTCACGCGCCGGAACCTCGGCCTCCTCAGCATCGTGCCGCTCGTGATGGTCGGGCTCCAATGGACGAATTCCCACCATCATCTCATGAGGGCAAGCGCGTGGCTGGACACGACCGGGGCCCACGCGGTCATCGGACGGACGTTCGGCCCGGCTTTCTGGCTCCTGGTGGCCTATTGCTACATCATCATCCTCACGGCTATGGCGTTCCTGGTCCACGCCTTGCTCAGTAGACCCCGGCTTTACCGAAGGCAACCGGCCGTACTCCTGGCCGGTTTTGCCGTTCCGTTCATCTGGAACGTGGTGTACTTGCTGAAGCCCGGCGCCGCACCGGGCTTCGACTACACTCCGGCCGTTTTCACGCTCGGTGAGATCATCGCCGCCTACGGCCTCTTCCGGCTGCACGTGTTCAGCCTCGTGGTGGTCGCCCGCGACGCGCTCATGGAGAACATGGCCGACGGACTTCTCGTTCTGGATCGGTCAGGCGTCGTCGTCGATCTGAACGAAGCGGCCTGTTCCCTGGTCGGCCTTCCGTCCGCCCGCATCATCGGCTCTCCCATCGCCGAGGCCTGGGAGGCCTGGGCGCAACTGGACGAGCCCTGCCGAACGGGGGCCGAAGTGGCCCGATTGTCGGTGGGAGGCGCGGACGAGCGCCGGGACTACGAGGTGAGGATGTCTGACCTCGATGAGAACGGCAGCTTCCGAGGCCACATGCTGGTGTTGCGGGACGTCACCGAACGCTCCGCGCTCGAGGAAGACCTGCGGCGACAGGCCCTCACCGACAGTCTGACGGGACTGGCCAATCGGAGTCTGTTCATGGCGAAGCTGGACGACATCATCCACACGGCCCGGCGGCATCCTCAGAGGCTGTTCGCGATCGTGGTACTGGACGTCGATCACTTCAAGTTCATCAACGACAGCGTCGGGCATGCGGCCGGCGACGCGGTGCTCGAAGCGGTCGCGATCCGGCTCAAGCGCTGTGTGCGAGAAGTGGACACCGTGGCCCGGGTGGGCGGCGACGAGTTCTGCGTACTTCTGAGCGAGATAACCGACCTCAGGGACGTTGTCGTGATCCTCGAACGCATGCAGGATGAGATGCGCGAGCCCGTGTATGTGCGCCAGCAGCGCATGGTGGTCGGCACGAGCATGGGAGTGGTGCTCTGGGAAGCCTCCTACCGCGACCCGGAGGACCTGCTCCACGCCGCCGATGCAGCCATGTACCAGGCCAAACAGGCAGGCGGAGCCTGCTATAGGGTGTTCGACGAAGGGATGCACCGCGCGCTGATCGAGTCGTTGCGGGCGGAGGCCGAGCTCCGGCTCGCCGTGGAGAAGGGCGACTTCGAGCTGAAGTACCAACCGGTGATAGACGTCTCCACCGGGAAGGTCGTCTCGCTCGAAGCGCTGCTGCGTTGGAAGCACGCCTCTCGTGGTTCCATCTCCCCGAATGCCTTCATCAATGTGGCGGAAACGAGCGGGCTCATCGTGCCTCTGGGCCACATGATTCTCGACGAGGTGTGCGGGCAGCTCAGCGAGTGGCATTCCCGCACGAGCCCTGCCTTCGGACTTCCCGTCAGTGTGAACATCTCTCCTCGTCAGCTCACGGAGATCGAGTTCGTCGAGGGGATCCTGTCCCGCATAGCCGAATGGCGATTGGCCCCGGGTTCGCTCATGTTCGAGATCACCGAGACTGCACTCGACCGGGACCCGGTACGGGCCAGAAACGCCATCAAGGAACTGTGCAGGCTGGGGATGCGCCTGTGCCTGGACGATTTCGGCAAAGGCCCCTCCTCGCTCCAACACCTCACTACCTTCGCCGGCCAGGAGATCAAGCTCGATCGTACTCTCATCGCCAAGGTGGCCGATGGCACCCCCGAGTTGGCCATCGCCCGCTCCATCACCGAGTTGGCTCATGCGCTGGAGCTGACGGTGACGGCAGAGGGCGTGGAATCCCGCGAGGACTGGCAACTCCTGAAGCAACTGGGCTGCGACCGTATGCAGGGCTTCTACTGCGGCGGGCCGATGAGCCCGACCGAACTCTACGACCACCTGCGCGAATGGCGCCCGGCTCCCCCGCGGATGCGCGTGCTCGAGCGGCCCGAACGGGCCGAGCAGCGGCCCTAGGACGAAGAAGCGCTGTTGGGGACTGCGCCAGGGGTACCGGCAGCGGGAGACGGCAGGGGTGCCGGCGGAGAAGCCGCTAGGGGCGCGCGTCCCCCAACTCCAACCGTTGTCCCTGAGCGACCTCACGGGGGGTATTGGTCATCTGCAGCACACCCCGCCCCTCCGATCGGGCGGATGTGTTCGCGCAGCCGCCGGCCCGGTGACTCTGGTAGTTCACGGTCACCGCCCAGGGGGACAGGACCGCCCCCTCCTCGGTCACCGCGGCCAGATCGTTCCAGCGCACCACCACCGAGGGAGCATCGCAGTCAGCGAAGACCTCCGACCACACCAGGGGACGGAAGAGATAGCCCGGTTCCTTGCCGTGGCGGCCGTGCGGTCCGCCGGGATGGAAAAGGTCGCGAAGAACCGTCTCGTCCCCTGACCCAACGTCGATCACGGAGGCCCGCCAGGCTCCAGCAACCTCCGGCGAGCGGTAAACCCGAAAACGGTAGGGGCGGCGGGCTGACCAGGCGAATGCCATCGTGTTGGGATCGCCGGGAAAAGCATAGAGCTCCGGGACGGAGCCGGGTAGGACGGAGCCACCCCGGCCTTGAGAGGCGTAGCCTCCCCAGTTCGTGGCCGTTCTCTGGGGGAACCGGCGGTTCCACTGCAGACCGGTATGACCGCCTCCCCACATCACTCCGTGCTCGTCGGCGAAGTCGACCTGAAGAGCCCAGAAGTACAGGGAGTCCACGCGGGGGGGCTCGACGATCTCCAGAGTAGCGGCCACTTCCACGATCCGGCCGATGTCGCGACCGCCGGGAAGATTCCAGATGAGGTGGAAGGAAGAGGCTCCGTTCGAGGAGCGGGGCGGGCCGGCTACGCGCGGCCCGCCCCGGCTCGCGTCAGGTCCCCGGGCCTCGGACGGTCCACTTGGAGCCGCACCCATCGCTTCCCAGAAAGCCCGCAGTCTGTCGCGGAGACCGGGCATCAGGGTGCTACCATTCCCACAAGCTGGTGAAGTATCAATGGACGGCGAGACCCTGTGGTCTCGTGCGAAGCGCGGCGCCCGCGTCCCCGGTGCGCCGGGCCGGGCGGCGACGGGCGACAGGAGCGACCATGAGCGAGACGCGGAAGTTCACCATCCTCCATTCCAACGACATGCACGGCGACTTCTTCGCCGAGCAGGCGGCGGGCGGCGGCGAGCTGATCGGAGGCCTGCCTCTCCTCTCCGGCTACATCAACAAGGTGCGAGCCGAGGAGGAGAACGTCCTCTACGTCATCTCTGGAGACATGGTGCAGGGGTCCATCATCGATTCGGACTTCAAGGGCACCTCCACCATGCAGATCATGAACTACCTGGCCCCCGACGTTGTGGCGCTGGGAAACCACGAGGTGGACTACGGGCTGCCTCATCTGCTATTCCTCGAGAAGATCGCCAACTTCCCCATCGTCAACGCGAACCTCTACATCAAGCCGTTCGAGAAGCGGATGATGCGACCCTATCACATCATCAACAAGGCCGGTTTTGACATCCTCTTCACCGGCATCCTCACCGAGAAGACGATGGATTCCATCAACCTGGACGAGCTCATCGGCACCTTTGTCACCCTCGAAGAGGCTTCCAGCGAGGTCGGCAAGATCTGCGACGCCTTCAAGAACGACGACATCGACCTCACCGTCCTTCTTACCCATATCGGCTTCGAATCCGACAAACAGCTGGCCGCTATTCTCCTTCCCGAGTGGGGAGTCGACCTCATCATCGGCGGGCACAGCCACACGGTCCTCTCCGAACCGGCCCGGGTCAACGACATCCTCATCGTCCAGGCGGGCACGGGCACCAACCAGGTGGGCCGCTTCGACATCGTCGTGGACGACGACACCAACTCCATCGTCGAGTGGAAGTGGGATCTCATCCCCATCGACGAGCACATCGCCGAACCCGATCTGCGCATGGCCGAGTTCATCGAGTCGTTCAAGAGCGTGGTTGACCGCAAGTACAGCGTGATCGTCACCAAGTTCGCCGAGCAACTCACCCATCCCCGGCGCGAGGAGGAGACGTCGCTCGGCAACCTCCTCGCCGATGCGATCGCGGAGACCACCGGGGCCGACGTGGTCCTGCTGGGCGCGGGCTCGGTGAGGGTGAAGGAACTCGGTCCCGCGGTCAGCCTGATGGATCTCATGGGATGCTTCCCCTACGACGATTCACTCACGCGCTACACCGTCTCCGGAGCTGCACTGAAGAAGGCCTTTGCCCACTGGATGCGGCCCGAGAACCGGGACGGGGAAGGGGAATGTTATCAGGTGAACGGCGCAGTGCAGGCCACATACGCGGATCCAGAGAAGCGCCTCGTGTCGCTCGAACTGAACGGCAGGCCCGTGGACGACGCAGCCGGCTACAAGGTCATTCTTCAGGGCTACCACGCCAAGAACGCCAAGTCCTACCTCGATCTCCAGCCGGCCGACCTCACCGCCCTCGGTGCCAGCCGCGTCGCGGCGACCTCGGCGCAGACCGTGCTCCGAGAATGGCTGATCGCTCACCAGAACGAGACCCGCAAAGTGGAGGGGCGCCTGACCTACCTTGCCTGAGAGCGGCCGACGGAATGTCATGCCGGCGGGAGTGCCGGGCGGGGACTATTGGCCCATCGGAACTGCCTGAGCGGCAGAGGGTTGGTCGATGGTCCGATATCAGGGAGAGGGCTGAGCCGGT
>CAZWAR010000155.1:0-5350 GCA_964631965.1 uncultured Gaiellales bacterium | reverse complement strand
GACGCTGAAAACGGCGAACCTGCTCACCACCGGGTGGCGAATGACGTGAAGCGCTCGCGAATGCTTCTCTCGTAGGTCCACAAGACTCCTTCGCCCTAATACTCTCCGGGTCCGGAGGGATGCAAACGGTCTTCCCTGCGGCTCTCTCCGGCTCGGCGGCCGCTATACTTGCGAGCGTGAATCAGACGAGATCCCCAAGCGGCGACCGTTTCAGCCCACCTCCGCTCTTCCGCGAGGAACAGCGGTTCCGTCAGTGGTGGTACTGGGCGCTCATCACTGCGCCGGCCGCCCTCGGCTGGTGGATCTTCGTCCAGCAGATCATCGGAGGCCGCCCCTTGGGTCACAACCCGGCTCCAGACTGGGCGGCCTGGCTGATCTGGCTTCTCGTCGGCGTGGGACTACCCGCCTTCTTCGGCCTCGTATCCATGCTCGTCGAAGTCACCGCCGACCACGTCCACATACGCTACCGGCCCTTCCTGCGCCGCACGATCCCCCTCTCGGAGATCAGCAGCGCCGAAAGCCGCACGTACAGTCCGTTGAAGGAATACGGGGGATGGGGCGTTAGAGGCTGGTCCAAGGCGAACATGGCCTATACCGTCAGCGGAAACCGGGGGGTGGAGCTCACCTTCACCGACGGCCGGCGGCTGCTCCTGGGCTCTCGACGGGCGGACGAGCTGGCTGCCGCCATCCAGAGCGGTCTGGCCCGCCGTCCCCGGTCTGAGGGAAGTGACTGAGCGCACAACGGTCTTATCCGGCTTAGGGTAGAGTTCCGGCACATGGAAGCGCAGTCAGAGAGCGCAGCGCGGACAGGACGTCGGACGTGGAACCCGCGGCCGGTTTCATGGAAAGCTGAGTCCCGGCCGTGGTGGTCGTGGGCCGGTCTGGGCGCCGTGGCCATCCTGGCTTTCGCCCTTTTCCTGTGGGGACTGTCCCGTAACGGGATGGCGAACGAGTACTACGCTGCAGCCGTCAAGAGCGGTAGCATCAGCTGGAAGGCCTGGTTCTTCGGAGCCCTGGACCCGGGATCGTTCATCACGGTGGACAAGCTACCCGGCGCTTTGTGGATCGAGGGGCTGTCCGCTCGGATATTCGGTTTCTCGAGTTGGAGCATGCTGCTTCCCCAGGCCCTCGCCGGAGCTGCTTCGGTGTTGATCCTGTACACACTCGTGCGCAGGTGGCAGGGCGATGCGGCGGGATTGCTGGCCGCTCTGGCCCTCGCCCTCACCCCGGTGGCGGTCTTGATCTTCCGCTACAACAACCCCGACGCGCTTCTGACCTTCCTGTTCCTCGCGGCTGCCTGGGCCTTCTGGTCGGCGCTCGAGAAAGGTTCCACGGGGAAGTTGACAATCGCCGGTGCTCTGCTTGGCTTGGCGGTGCTCACCAAGATGCTCGAGGCTCTGGTGGTGGCGCCGGCGTTCGTCCTCGTCTACCTGGTGTGCGGTTCGCGGACGCTGCTGCGGCGGCTGTGGCAGATCGCGGTAGCCGGAGTCGCTCTTGTGGTTTCCGCCGGGTGGTACGTGGCCGTGGTGGCCTTGTGGCCCGCGTCGTCGCGGCCTTATATCGGCGGCAGCGGCGACAACTCGGTCTCTGGCCTGATCTTCAGCCGCAGCGCCGGCTATCTGAGCGGCGGGGGAGGCCCTGCCGGCGCCGGTGCTCCGGTCCCAGGTGGAGGTATTGGCGGCGGCCCCAACTTCGGCGGCAGTCCCGGGTGGCTGCGGATCTTCAATGACCAGCTGGGAGGTCAGGCCGCCTGGCTGGTGGTCTTCGCGCTCATCGGTCTTGCAGCCGGCCTGTGGATCACCCGGAGAGGAGGGCGCGCCGACCGGTCGCGTGCCGGCTACCTTTTCTGGGGCGGCTGGGCGCTGCTCTGCCTGGGTGTCTTCAGTTTCGCCAACGGCGTGCTTCACCCCTACTACACGGTGGTGGTATCCCCGGCTCTCGCGGCGCTCGTCGGCGGGGGAGCGGTCGCCATGTGGCGGCTGGGTCGGCAGCATCTGGCCTACATTTGGCTGCTTCCGGTGGCCGTCCTCGGTACCGCATTCCTGGCCCGAGAGTTGCTCGGCCGGACGCCGTCGTTCGCTCCCGGGCTCGGAACCGCGGTCATCGTCTTGGGAGCCGCCGCCGCGGTGCCGCTTGCCCTTGTGTTGGCTCGCGTGCTCGAGCGGCGTGCCGTCACCCTGGCAGTCGGGGTTATCGCCGGCGTGTGTGTCCTGGCCGGGCCGGCCGCCTACTCGGTGGTCACCGTGTCGCACAGCGTGACAGGTCCCCTGGCTGCTGCCGGTCCCGTCACCGTCGATCCCACCAGAGGACTGCCCGGCCTCGCCGGCGCGGCCGATTCTACCGGTGCGGCCGGCGGGGCATTGGAAGACGCAAGCATCACGCCGTTGATGGAGTATCTGCTGAAGAACAAGGGCGAGGCCGAGTACCTGGTCGCGGTGGGCGGGGCCCAGGCGGCGCAACCGTTCATCCTCGCAACCGGTGAGCCGGTAATCGCGATGGGCGGCTTCAACGGGCAGGACGACACCCCCACCCTGGAGGAGTTCCACCAGTTGGTCGCGGCGAAGAAGCTGCGATACGTGGTCGTGGGTCTTGGGGGCATGGGCCCCGGGGGTATGCCCGGCCTGCCGCCTTTCGGAGACCAGGTCGGGTGGGCACAGGGAACCCTCGCGGCCTTCGAGCCGGGGCCAGGGTGGCCGGGTGGCGGGTTCCCAGGACCGGGTGGTCCCGGCAGTCGGGCGTCCATATCCGCGATCTACGAATGGGTCCGGACCAACGCCACCGCCGTGGACTCGAGCGAGTATGGCGGTGGGTCCGGCGGAGGTACGCTCTACCGGCTCTGGTAGCCTCGCATGTATGCGATTTTGCGCGGTTTGATGTCTCCACTGTGGCATCCTGCATGCGTCACGCCTGGGAACGGCCACGGACCAGGTTCTGGGAACCCGCCCCGGTGCTAGTATCGGGTCACATCGACCTCTGGGGGTGGCAAACGTGGAAGTGCGGCTTATCGCGAACGCGGCTCAGCCATTGACGGCCAAGGTGTTCTTCTGCGACGAAGAAGCTTTCGAAGTGGCATCTGTGATCGTCATGGGCAAGACCGACGCGGTCCTCATCGACGCGCAGTGGACCCTGTCCTCGGCGCACCAGTTGATCGCGGAGATACTGAAGACGGGCAAGAGGTTGACGACCATCTACCTGACCCACGCCCATCCCGATCACTACTTCGGCGCCGGGGTCATCTCGGCAGCCTTCCCGGAAGCCCGGGTCGTCGCCATCCCGTCCGAGGCGGACCTCATGAACTCGCAGTTCTTCGGGAAGCTCGAGATCTGGGAGAACACGATCGGCGCTCACAACATCTGCCGGACGTCCTGTCATGTCGAGTCGCTCACCGACGATCACATCGATCTGGAGGGCGAGCGCCTGGAGATCATGACGAAGGTTATGGGCGACATGGCGTACAACACCATGGTGTGGATCCCGTGCATCAAGACCCTCTACGCAAGCGACGTGCTCTTCAACCAGGCCCACCCGTTCACCTGCGAGATCACCGCCCCCGAGCGGGAGCAGTGGATCCGGGACATCGAGAGGATCATGGCCATGGATGCCGAGGTGATCATCCCCGGCCACGCCCGGCCCGGCACCCATTTCGACAAGAGCTCCTGCGAGTTCACCCGCGACTACTTGCTCGCCACCGAGGAAGAGCTCGTGCGTACAGAGACCGTGGCCGAGTTCTACTACGCCATGGCGGAACGCTTCCGCGGAGCCCATCTGATCCATCTCAGCAACGAGATGAACGCCAACGTGTTCAAAGGTGACCGCGACTGGCACTGGCGCGAAGAAGAGTGAACCCGAGGTGGCGAACGCCTCGGTAGCGTCGTCGGTCGACGAGTACGTAGCGGGTTTCCCGCCGGAGACCGCCCGCCTATCGCATCCCCACGTTCGATCTGCGTGGCCGTCCGCTCGTGTACATTGCCGGGTTTCGGGATCATGTGAGCCTCTATCCGGTGATCGGCGCCGTGGCGGTAGCCTTGGCGGAAGAACTGGTGTCCTTTAGAAGTGGGAGAGGTACGATAAGGTTTGCACTTGACCGGCCGCTCCCGGCCGGATTGGTGAGGCGGATCATCGAACTGAAGGCCGCTGAGATCGAGAAGCGGCCGCCCGGGCGACGTACGTAGGCACTTGCGACGGCGAGGAGGGCGAGATGCGACCGGCCAAGATTGTAGCCATCATCATCGGGGCGTTACTTATCATCATAGGTCTCGGTCTGCTGGTACCAGGGAGCATCCTCCTCTGGGTCAACGGCATCGCCGACAGTGACGGCTATATCGGCACCGCCAGCCACAGGATCGAATCCCAAGGATATGCGCTGGTCACTCCCGACGTGAAACTGGAGTTGGGCTCCGGGGACTGGATTCCCGGCGATTGGGGGCTGCAGATCAAAGCGAATTCTCCCGATGGAACTCCGCTCTTCCTGGGCATAGGCCCGACGGACCAAGTGCAGGTATACCTGAGCGGCGTGCCATACGACAGAGTCACCAATATCGGCTGGTTTGACAGCGGTGGCGTCGACTATGGGGCGATGAACGTGGGAGCGGGCAAGGTTCCAGCCCCTCCCGAGGCTCAGACGTTCTGGGTGGCCAAGCAAGAGGGCGCCTCGCCCGTCGTCCAGTGGCACCTTCAGAGCGGCAACTGGACGGCCGTGTTGATGAACGCCGACGCCAGCGCCGTCGTTTCGGCGGACATCAGGTTGGGAGCGCACCTTGGCTTCCTGCTGCCCCTCGGCATCGGCCTCACCGTCGGAGGCGTGGTCCTGCTGGCCGTCGGCATCCTGCTGGTCATCCTTGGCGCCCGCCGGCCCCGCGGGCCCGGGCAGCCTGCACAGGCGTACCCCTCAGGCTACAACCAGCCACCGCACGGTCAGCCACCGTACGGTCAGCCACCGTACGGTCAACCACCGTACGGTCAACCACCCTACACCCAGCCGCCGTACAACCAACCGCCCCCAGGGCAGTACCCACCTCAGCAGTACCCGCCCCAGCAGCAACCGCCGCCCCCACCCGGGACACCTCCCGACCAGCCGACGCCGCCCGAGGGCTCGCCCAGAGAATAGGGGCGGAGAGGCCGAGACAGGCGGGAAGAGATTAACGGATGCCGCCGCCCTCGAGGGCGGCGGCGGCATCATGCGGTAGCATCAAGAGGTCGAACAGAGAGCGCACCGGAGACTCTATGAACATCCTGGAAGCCATCGGCGACACCCCTCTCGTGGAGCTGGCGCATCTCAGCCCGAATCCGCGGGTGAGGGTGCTCTGCAAGCTGGAGGGCTGCAACCCGGGCGGGTCGGTGAAGGACCGCC
>CAZWAR010000154.1:0-5402 GCA_964631965.1 uncultured Gaiellales bacterium | reverse complement strand
CCGGCGGCGGGTGATCCTCAGGCGGACCTGGCCGGAGGGGTCGCCGTCGTACGTGAGGAAGGGGGCCAGGGCCTGCACCCGTTCCTCGATCGTGCGCCGGTACATGATCCGGGACTCGTCCGTCAGGTAGCTCGAGAAGAGTATCTTGGGCGTCCCGAAGCGGAAGCTGAAGGCCAGCTTCTTGAACCAGCTTCCTATCGGGACGCCGCCGTCGCCGGCATAGGTGGTCTGGGCGTTCTCACCGCCCTTCGGGTAGTCGAACTCCTGGCCGGTCGTCTTGACGATGACGTAGTCGTTGCCTACCTCACCGTAGTAGATCGCCGGCCGGGTGATCGCCAGGTCGGTGGTCGTGCGCGGCGGGATGTCTCTCACCCACAGGACGGGAGATCCGTCGGTGCCGGCAACGTTCACCGGGCTCATGACGAAGCCGTAGCCGTGGGTATAGATGAAGTGCTCGTTGACCCAGGTCTGAGACTGTTCCTGGAGCTTGGACTGGTCCAGCTCCCGGGCGCTGATGAGCACCTGCCGATACTTGCCGTCCACCATGTACCGGTCGACATCGACGTCGTTGAACTCGTAGTAGAGACGTATCGCCTGGATCTGCGAATAGGTGTTGAGGGCCGGCCTCGGTTCCCAGAGCCGGACGCTCTCCAGGGTGGGTTTGTTGTTGGTGATGTCGTCCGCCGAGAGATCGGCGGTGGCAGGGCTGGTGACGGTTTCCACTTTGTCCAGGCCGAACGCGTAGCGAGTGGCCTCGATGTTGTTCGAGATATAGGGGGACTCCGCACTGATCTCGTTCGGGGACACCTTGTAGGACTGGATGATGGCCGGATAGACCTTCCCGGCGAACACCCAGGTGAGGAACATGATGCCGATGGCGATGGCCGGGAGCCGCCAACCGCGATAGCGGATATTGGCCAGGAAGATGGCAGCGGCCACCAGCGAGACGATCGCCAGGAAGTGCAGCACAGGCAGGCTGGCGTGCACGTCGGTATAGCTGGCTCCGGTCACGGCGCCCCGAGTGGAATAGTCGAGCGACCACGTCTGCATCATGTAGTCCCCGGCCTTGGCGACCATGGCCAGCGCCAGCAGGATGGAGAGATGCGCTTTCACGTGGGGGGCCAGGCTTACCCGGTTCCGCGAGTTGAGCACCAGCGCTCGGTCGGCGATGTAGGTGAGGCTGGTGGCGAGGAAGGTGACGAGCAGGGCCACGCCGGCGAAATTCACCAGCATCTTCCACACCGGCAGGGTGAACACGAAGAACGAGGCGTCTCGGTTGAAGAGTGGGTCCGCGTAGCCGAACGGACTCCTGTTGAGGAACAACAGGACCTCCTGCCAACGGCCGCTGTATGCGGCCCCGACAACGATGGCCAGGACGACCGCAGCGGCGAGCAGCAGCACGCCCGGCCAGCGGCGGCGGGTCATCAGGTCGAGGACGTTGTCTTGATCGTCGCTCCTCCTCGACGGCAGCAGGCGCGGGGAGATCTTCCTGGCGAGCCACAGGTTGCCGTAGAGGAATGCGAAGAACACCACCGCGAAGAACACGCCCACGCACAGCCGGGCGAGGAAGGGCGTCCAGAAGACCTTCTCCTGCCCGAGTTGGGAATACCAGAGGTAGTTCGTCCACAAACCGGACAGGAGCGCCCCGAGCCCGAAGAGTATCAGGAGGACGACGATGATTATCACCGCCCGACGAAGCGGGCCCGGCTTCAGGGGTATGTAGCGCCCCAGTTTCGTTCTGGCCTGCTTCGCAGGCTGGCTGCTCGGCCGCTTGGAGGTCCTACGGCTGGTGTCGTCCATCATGAAGCTGAATACCGTCCTATCTAGCTGCCTGCAAAACGTAGGTCACCCGCTCGGCCGGCAGTGTGGCCCGGGTGATCTCGAACGTGGGGGAAGCAATACGTTCCACCTTCACCTGCGTGGCCAGGAACGGCTCCACGCCGGAGATGGGGAAGTCGGCTTTGGGAGTCTTGTAGTGCATGGGCAGGACAATACTGGGTGAGAGCAGGTCGACGACGTTCGCCGCCTGTTCGTGATCGATGGTGAAGTAGCCGCCGACCGGCACCATGAGCACGTCCACCGGCCCGATGGCGGCCACGGTGCGGGCGTCGAGCTCGTGACCGAGATCGCCCAGGTGGACCACCCGCACGTCCCCGTCGTCCATCACCACGATGGTGTTCTTGCCACGGCTCCTTCCGCCTTCCGCGTCGTGAGCCACACCCACCCCGGTGATGGTCCACGGCCCCACAGTGGCGGATGTGGGATGGACGAGGACCCGGGGGGTGCCGCCGACGGTCTCCACCGCGCCATGGTCGTCATGCTCATGGGTGGCGATTACGGCATCGGCGCTTTCGGCGACCGGATCGTAGCGCAGTGCGCCTCCGAACGAGCCGGACCGGTATGGGTCGATGACCAGCCGGGTTCCGTCTGCCGCCTCCAGCAGAAAACAGGAATGAGCGTAGTACGTGATCTTCACGGCGACCGCCTTTCAATCGCCCCTTGGATGTGGGTCACTAGGTTAGCCGATGCACAGAAACGGTAACAACCCGGGCAGACGGCCGCTGCCACCTCCCAGGCGGGTCTTGGCAGTCGGCCGTGAGAGTGCTAACATACCCCCCTGGGTATATGAGAGTGGCGCAGCCGGTTGCCTGTGGGGTGTGGGCTGAGCACTCGGTCGGTTAAGATATCAGGGGTCGACGGACGGCCCTAGACAAAAGGAGACGAACATGAGCGCTGGGAGTGTGCAGGAAGTCAACGTTCAGGAATTCGACCAGATCGTGGCTTCTTCGACGGTACCCGTCGTGGCCGATTTCTGGGCGCCCTGGTGCGGTCCCTGCCGCATGGTCGGCCCGGTCCTCGAGAAGATGGCCGCCGATCACGCGGACAAGGTCAGTGTCGTGAAGGTCAACGTGGACATGAACCAGGAACTGGCGGCACGCTATGGCATCATGAGCATTCCCACGGTGATCCTCTTCAAAGGTGGGAAGCTGGAGAAGCAGCTCATCGGTGCCCGGCAGCAGAAGGACTACGAGAAAGAATTTGGACTGTAATCATATGGAACCTGCGATCATCATCGTCGGCTCGCGCCGCATGGATATGTGGCGGGGAGGTGGCTGACGTCCTTCGCTGTCTCTGGAGGAGATAGTCGGCTATCTGAACATGGATCTCGCTTCCAGGATGGGGGGTGAGCGTCCTCTGCGTTACGTGGATGTGGACGACACCGACGACCTGGCCGGGTATCCGAAGCTCGAACAGGCCGTGCGCGACGGCGGCCGGGTGCCGCTGGTCCTGGTGGGCGACGAGGTCAAGCATCCATCGGGCATCAGTATCTACTGGGCCGAAGAGGAGCTCCGCTCCCTCGGCGTGGACACCATCGCTGCCGCGAAGGGATGGGATTGAGGCATGGCATCCTACGATTTGAAATGCAATACCTGTGGGAAGGACTTCGAGGTCTTCTGCCTCGGCTTCCTGAAGGACGACGTGAAGGTGTGTCCGGACTGTGGGGGGCGTGACATCCAGCAGCGGTTCACGGGGTTCGGCGGAGTGACCGGTCTTGTGGGCGGTTCCTGCCTGGACACGGGCAGCTGCCGGCCTAGTTCGAGCTGCTCGCCACGCTCCGGCTTCAGCTGAGCAGGATGAGTATGGGGCCCGTGCGGCCCCACGCGTGAGATAATACGTCGCAGCGCCGCCTTGGACCGACGGGCGGCCTCGGCATCTCGGAGGTTGGATGTATCCGGAGTTGTTTCATATAGGCCGGTTCACCATGAACTCCTTCGGGCTCATGATGGCGTTGGCCTTCATCTCGGCGGGGTTTGTCGCGCACTGGCAGTTCAAGAAGCGCGGTATACGGCCTGATTTCGTCTATGGGCTCCTCATTGCGGCCGTCATCGGCGGTCTGCTCGGAGCCAAGATCCACTACCTGATCCTGCATCCCAGCGAGTGGCCGGGCAACCTCATCAGCGGAGGAGGCCTGGTCTGGTTCGGCGGACTCTTCGGCGCCATCATCGGTGTGGTCATCGTCACAGTGCTGTCCAAACAACGACTGGCCGCCGTCATGGATGCCGGCGCCCTCGCGGTGTCGGTCGGGTATGCGGTCGGCCGCATTGGCTGCTTCCTGCGCGGTGACGACTACGGGGTGCCCACCAACCTGCCCTGGGGCATGTCGTTTCCGAACGGTGTTCCGCCCACGACTGTACGGGTGCACCCCACTCAGCTGTACGAGTCGGCCGCGTCGCTGGTGATTTTCGCCCTGCTCCTGTGGGTCATCTCCCCGCGGTTCAAGCGGGAAGGCCCGCTGATCTTCGCGTATGCGGTCCTCGCCGGTATCGAAAGGTTTCTCGTGGAGTTCATCCGCACGAACGAGCCGGTCTTGCTGGGTCTCACCCAGCAGCAGTGGATCGCCATCGGCATGATCGTGGTGGGGGCCGTCTTCACCTGGTACTTCGCGACCCGCGGTCGGCTGCGCCCGGCGATCGACCCGGCGACCGGCCACGCGGTGGCCGCGACCGCCCCAGGGGGTAGCGGCGCCTCCGCGAGAGCCTCGAAAGGCCCGGCTGCAGCCCGGGCGTCCGCCAAGGCGGGCGACGCCGGACGAAAAAGATAGGACGAGAGCCCGGAAACGGCGGGGGCCATGAGACGTATCGGGAAGATCGGAGCGACGCTCCTCACGGCGGGGATCCTCTTGGCGCTGTTGACGGTCACCTCGGGCTCTGCTTGTGGCTCGGATGATGCCGACACCGCTCCTTCCTTCTCGGGCCCGACGCTGGACGGCAAGACGGTAAGCCTCGACCAATACCGGGGCAAACCGCTCCTCCTGATCTACATGACCCATACCTGACCGAGCTGCCGGGAGGAGATGCCCGACGTCGATAGGTTCTATCGAGAAGCTGCGGACAAAGCGTCGATCCTGGTGGTGGCTCCCGCCCAGAGCGAAAGCGGGATGCGGGGGCTCATGGCGGAGGGCCCGTACTCCTTTCCAGTGATGCTGGACCAGGGTGCGGTGGCCACCGCCTACAACGTGCGCTATGTCCCGGTGCTGTTTCTCATCGACGCAGACGGCAATCTGGTGGACCATGTCGTCGGCGGCACCGACGTAGCCAGGCTGAACGAGTTGGTCGACGGCCTCGCCGGAGGCTGATGGCAGCCTCATAGGTAAGGACCATCCGACATGTGCCGTCTCCGACGTCGACCGGCCGCGGGCGATGTGGGGGCGATCCCCGCTTCGTGTGGCAGAGGCGGCCACGGTGGCCGAGCGCGCGCTCCCGGTGTATACTTCCTCGCTCATGCCGGCCGCATATGAGGCAGGCCCGCCAGGTGTCCTGTCCGGCGGTGTGTGTAGTATTCATTCCACCCCTGCTCCGGCAGTGAGGCCGGGGCCGCTTGAGACCGTAGGAGGTGACCCA
>CAZWAR010000153.1:0-5404 GCA_964631965.1 uncultured Gaiellales bacterium | reverse complement strand
GCACGGCGGTCATACGCTTCACGCTGGCCGATGATTTCCGGGGATACGGTCTGGATGTCGTATCCGGCTACCAGAGCCCGGAAGGATTCTCCGGATATCTCACCCGGCCCGAGACCTACACGAAGCTCGGCGCGAACACATACCAATGGGTCTTCGAGGACCTCGAGCCGACGGAGGCGGACGACGTCCAGCTGGGATTCAGCGCTCTCGTCTGGTGGGACGAGTCGGCCTCGTTGCCGCCCGCTATGGGCCCGGTCGTGACGAGCGTGACCACGTCGAACCCCACGGTCCCGACCACCAACCCCTGGGACGACCCGTTGTGGCCGCTCCTCGACGGCTCTCCCGGTTCGGCGTTGGGACTCACCGGCCCGCATCCGTGGATAACGCTGGGAATCCAAGGCGACAACAACATCGGCGAGATCCGTATCGTCCCGGGTAACAACGAGACATTGGAGACCTTCAGCCGGTGCAGCCGGCCGAAGACCGTGAGAATAACCCTTTCCGACGGAAGCAACACGACGGTCACGCTGGCCGATGAACCGTCGCTCCAGAAGCTTGCCGTCTCCGGCGTCGCCGACTGGGTGCGTCTCGACGTGATCGACAGCTACCCGGGCACCGGGAGCGCCGACGTCTACATCGGGGATGTGAGCTTCGGCAGTGGACCGTCCCCAGCCTTCGAGCCGTTTGACGCCCTTCTCGCAGCCGGAAAGGCCGGCAGCCCTCCGCAGACGTCTGCCCCTCCGGCCACTGGCGCCGGCTCACCGACTGTGACCGTCCCGGAGACGGTGCCCCCTTCAGCGGACGCCGCAGCTCCGGCAGCACCGACCGAGCCGGTGACCTCTCTACTCTCCGGCGGGATCGGCACGGATCCTGCTCCCTCGGGAACTCGGGACGGAATGGCGATCGGCACGTTGCCCATCGTCCTCTTCGCCGTGGTTGGCGTTGCGTTCGTGGCCGCCGTGGTGATGACCGTCATTCTTCTGCGAAGACGAGGGGCCGCGCGCTAGCCATCTCTCGCGGTCTGCCTGTCCGCCGCTCCCTGTATTCTTGGGGGGTCATGCCGCACCCCATCCATACCATCCTCGCGGAGCTCAACGAGCGGCAGCGGCTCGCTGTCGAGCACGGGGACGATCCCTTGTTGATCGTCGCCGGGGCCGGTACGGGGAAGACGGCGACGCTGGCGAGCCGGGTGGCATATCGCATTGCCACAGGCACCGATCCCGGCCGCATCTTGCTGCTGACCTTCACCCGTAGAGCAGCAGCAGAGATGCTGCGCAGGGTCGACGGTTTCCTGCGCCGGCTGGAGGCGGAAACGCGTCGGGCGGCGGTGGTTGCCGGCAACCCGGGCACTTCCGGCGATGAGGGCGCTGCCGACTACCCGGGCACTTCGGGGAAGGGGGGCGACCGAGACGGGCACCTTCGAGGTGACCATGGCTCAGGGGATGATCCAGGTCCCGCGGTGGGTCCCGAGCGCGAAGACATGCCGGGTAGCCCTCGAGACTCCGCGACATCCGGCGTTCCCTCCCCCACTGCCCTCCGCACTGCTACGGCCGTCCGTACCGGCGGTAAGGTCTGGGGCGGAACCTTCCATGCAACGGCCACCCGCCTTCTGCGCCTCCATGGGCGCAGCATCGGGCTGGACCCGGCCTTCACCATCCTCGACCGCGGCGACGCCGAGGACCTCATGGGAGTGCTCCGGGCCGATCTCGGCCTGGCCAAGAGCGACCGGCGTTTTCCCCTGAAGGGTACCTGCATGGATATCTACAGCCGATGCGTCAACGCCCGGGAGACGGTGGAAGAGGCCGTCGAAGTGCATTTCCCCTGGTGCAAGGACGAGGTGGACGACCTGCGGCGGCTCTTTGGCGCTTACGTAGACCGCAAAGGCGAGCAGAGCGTGCTCGACTACGACGACCTGCTGCTCTTCTGGCACGGCCTGCTCACCGACGCCCGCGTCGCCCGGTCGATCCGCGGCCGTTTCGACTGCGTCCTGGTCGACGAGTACCAGGACACCAACGTGCTGCAGGCCGAAATCCTGCAGATGCTGTGCCCGGGCGGGAAGAACCTCACCGTCGTGGGCGACGACGCGCAGGCCATCTACTCGTTCAGGGCGGCGACGGTGAGGAATATCCTCGACTTTCCCCGGCAGTTCCCCGATACCACCATGGTCACCTTGGAGCAGAACTACCGCAGCACCCAACCCATTCTCGACGCCACCAACGACGTCATCGCGTCAGCATCGGAGCGGCACACCAAGAATCTGTGGTCCCGCCGGGAGGACGGGGGCAAGCCACACCTGATCTGCTGCGAAGATGAGGACGAGCAGAGCGAGTACGTCATCCAGAAGGTTCTCGAGCACCGGGAAGCGGGCATCCCGCTGCGGCGGCAGGCGGTCCTCTTCCGGGCGTCCCATCACAGCCTGGCCCTCGAGCTGGAACTGTCGCGACGCAACATCCCCTTTCACAAGTACGGCGGCCTGCGCTTCGTGGAGACGGCTCACGTCAAGGACCTGCTTGCTTTCCTCCGGCTGGCCGAGAACCCCCGTGATCTCATGGCCGGCACCCGGGTGTTGATGCTCCTCCCGGGGGTAGGGCCGAAGAGGGCGCGAGCCCTCATGGACGTTCTGGGCTCCGGCGCCGCCCCAAGCTTCGCAGCTTGGGCGGACCGCCCCTCTCCCTCGCCCGCCGCGACCACAGCTTGGGAAGGCTTGGTGGCGCTCATGACCGGCATCGGAGGTCCGCATCCGGGTGATCTCGCCTCCCAGATCAAGCGGATCAGACTCTTCTACGCGCCCCTTCTCGAACGTCTCTACGACAACGCGCGAGCCCGCATCCTCGACCTGGAGCAGCTCGAGGGGCTGGCGGCCCGCTCCCCAGACCGGGCCCGCTTCCTCGCCGAAATCGCCCTCGACCCGCCCAGCTACACCGAGGACTTGGCCGGCCCGCCCCTCCTCGACGAGGATTTCCTCATCCTCTCGACGATGCATTCGGCCAAAGGGCTCGAGTGGGACTCGGTGTTCGTCATCCATGCGGCCGACGGCAACATCCCCTCCGACATGGCCACCGGCAGGCTGGAAGAGATCGAGGAGGAGCGCCGCCTCTTCTACGTGGCGCTCACCAGGGCCAAGGATTGGCTTTACGTCTGCTATCCCCTCCGCTACTACACCTACCCCCGTACCTTCAGCGATATCCACGGCTACGCGCAACTCACCCGCTTCCTGCCCGAGGAGACCCGGCGGTTGTTCGAGGAGGTCCAAGCGGCCGGAACGGCGACCGCGACCGATGTCGACGGCAACGGCCCTGGCTCCGGGCTGCGAACGGAGCAGCCCATCACCACCGAGGATATCCGGCGACGACTCAAGGGGCTGTTCTGAGGTAGGCCGCGCTGCAAAGCGCTGAAGGCTCCACGTCGCAGGCACGAAAGCGAAGGAGGCGGGCGCCACGAAGCGGCCTGCAAAGTGCGATAATTCCTTACTCCAACTTGGGGAGTGTTCAAGGCAAGGAGAGTGTTTGGATGCCTAGTTGGATCGGACCCTGGGAAATCGCGATCGTGGTAGTCATCGCCCTACTCATCTTCGGCCCTAAGAAGTTGCCCGACCTCGGCTCTTCCCTGGGCAAGTCCATCAGCGGTTTCAAGAAGGGGCTCAAGGAGTCCCAGGAGGAATTCCAGTCGGCCATGAAGGACGAAGCGGAAGCGCCTGTCGCCCCTGAGGTGACAGTCGCCGCTGCCGCGCCCGCCGCTGCTGCCGCACCTGCGGCTGCCGCTCAGCTGGCTGCGAGCGCCACCATGTCCCGAGAGCCGGTGATCGCCGAGACCGCCGCCGCCAAAGAGCCGGTCGTTACTCCTCCGGCCGCGGAGGCGAGAAGCGTCGAACAGAGCTAGAGGAGCCGGTTCGCAAACGAGACAGCTGGGGGCGGCCGACCGTCGGGTCGGCCGCCCCGCGTTCGCTGACGCCCAGCCGGTCGCTCTGCTAGAATAGTCGCTCGCTGAGGCGGCATGTAGCCACGAGGCCTCGCCGCCATTGGGAGAAGTGGCCGAGAGGCTGAAGGCGCTCGCCTGCTAAGCGAGTGAAGGAGCGAATACTCCTTCCGAGGGTTCGAATCCCTCCTTCTCCGCCAGCATGCGCCTGTAGCTCAGTTGGATAGAGCGTTGGTCTACGAAACCAAAGGCCGGAGGTTCGAATCCTCTCAGGCGCACTTCCAGAGGCCCTGCATCGGACGGGGTCCTTCTCTCCCCCGCGCAGCACCGCTCCGCTGAGAACCGGCGGAAGCTCCAAGGTCATCCAACGAGCCGTCCAACGAGCCGTCCTGCGCCCCGGGATCAGGCCGAATCGGGCGGAAGGAGCGGCCTCCGCCCAGACACCCTGGAGTAGCCTCGGTCGGGTCGGCAATCGCCTAGTTCACGCGCCGATCCCGAGAGTCCCCGAACCGCCGGCAGTCCGTCGCTTGACAGCCCGTCAGAGCCTCCTTAGCCTAGATCGTGTGGCCTTCAGCGAGGAGGCGTAAAGATGGAAGACATCCACCGGACGTACCGCAACCTTCAGCGTCACCTAGACAGACAGCCCATCGGATTTCCCGCCAGCAGAACCGGAGCCGATATCCGACTGCTCAAGCGCATCTTCACACCAGACCAGGCCCGACTGGCCCTTCACCTCACCTGCAAACCGACCAACGCTGAACAGGTGCACGGGCATGTGAAGAGCACCAGCCTGTCTTTGGCCGATGTGGAAAGGATGCTGGGGGAGATGGCTGACGCGGGTGCCATCAGCCTCGTGGAAAAGCAAGGACGGCGCTATTTTCATCTGCAGCCCCTGGTCGTCGGGATGTATGAGTATCGTTTGGCCAGACTCGATGCCGAGTTCTTGGCGGACTTTGGGGCCTACACCAGCGAGCGCTCCTTCGGACTCTCATTCCTCAGTACCGAAGTCCCGCAGATGCGCACCATCCCGGTGGAGAAGAGTCTGAGCGTCGAACACGCGGTGACCAACTACGACGCCCTGGCTGAAGTCCTGAACGACTCGGCAGGCCCCTTTGCCGTCGGCCAGTGCATCTGCAGAAAAGCCGCAGAAATGCGGGGAAAGCAATGCCAGGTGACCGACCGGCTTGAGACGTGCATGGCCATAGGCGACATGGCGAGACAGTTCACCGGGACCGGCGGTTTCCGCGAGATCACCAGGGAGGAGGCGCTCGAAATTGCCCGCCTCAACCAGGAGGACGGGCTGGTCCTCCAACCGTCTAACACCCAGAAGATCGAATTTGTCTGCGCCTGTTGCGGCTGCTGCTGTGGCATGCTGAGCGTCCTGAAGTCTCTGCCCAAACCTGTCGATTTCTGGGCTACGAACTACTACGCGGCGGTCGACACCGACGTCTCCGTGGCGCGCCTGTGGGACGAGGTCATGCTAGACGCC
>CAZWAR010000152.1:0-5448 GCA_964631965.1 uncultured Gaiellales bacterium | reverse complement strand
GCATGTAGATGAGGACCCGGTCGCCCTTGCCCACCCCGAGGCCGGACAGCACACCGGCGAATCGGGACACCACATCAAGGACTTCTGCATAGGTGAAGCAGGCCGAACTTCCGGTGACGGGACTCTCGTAGATCACGGCCGTCTGGTCGCCCAGGCCGGCTTTGACATGGAGGTCGAGACAGTTGTAGCAGGTGTTGAGCCGACCGCCCTGGAACCACTTGTAGAAGGGAGGAGCCGATCTGTCGACGACTCGGTTCCATGTGTGATCCCAATGGATCGCCCCGGCGGCATCGCCCCAGAAGCCGTCGGGGTCCTCGAGCGAACGCCGGTACGAGAACTCGTATGCAGAGCGGGATCCCTCCGTCACCCATGCCTCCTATTCGCTCATCCTGAACAGGACCAACCCCGGGGTGGCAGCCGATAGGAATCATATCGCTTCTGCCTCATCCGCCGAGCAAGTGCTTGACGAAATGAGACCGAGTGGTTCACGCTGGAGCAGCAGTCGATGCTGGCCGCCACAAGCCGGGGAGGTCGAAAACATGGCCGTCGTAACAGTTTCCAGGGATTCGGGGAGCGGAGGCACCTACATCGCCGAGAAGACGGCGGAGGCTCTTGGCTACCACTTCGCCGACAGAAATGCGGCTGTCGCCATTATGGAGGAGTACGGCTTCTCCCGTTATGAGGAGGAGTACGAATCCACGTCGGGATTCCGGCTCGATTTCGTACGAACCGGCCAGGAGCGACCGGACTTAAGGCCCATGGTGGATCTGCTGCCTCAGGTCAGTCAAGCCCTCGCCCAGCACGGCGACGTGGTCATCCTGGGTAGGGGCAGTTTCGCCGCCCTGGGAGGTATCACCGACGTCCTGAACGTTCGCATCCAGGCGCCGTTCGGCGTCAGAGTGAAGTGGTTCATGGACAACGAGAACATCACCGAGGGCGAAGCCCAGAAGGTTGTGAGAGAACGCGACCAGGTGCGAGCGGCTTTCGTGCGCTCGTGGTACGGCGTCCGGGTCGACGAGACCAGCCTTTTCGATCTCGTGATAGACACGGGCAAGATCCCCCCGGATATGGCCGTCGACTGGCTGGTCCAGTCGGCTCGGTTGCTCGAAGCGAGGAAGGATGGCGGTGGACCCACTGCCAAGGACATCCAGGTGAACCCCAGGATGAGCGAGTTGGTCGCGAAGTACCTCAAGTGCCAGGTTGACCACGGGTAGATCAGAGGCCAGCGGCCGCTAGATCTTGAACGATTCGAGGCACTCCTTCGCGAAGAGCTCGGCCGGCTCCAGCACGCGCTTGGATAGCCCTTGCTCATGCGAGTAACGGAGAAAGGCTTTGAGCGTGGAAAGGTTCGCCTCCACGCCGTAGGGCCAGAAGTCCGTCCCCATGAGCGCCCGCGTCTCCTCCACGTGGCTCGTGAGCCAGGGCAGCATGTAGGTGGGCGCAGCGGTTTGGTCCAGGTCTCTGTACACCTCCCGCTGGGCGGTAACGAGGCCCTTGTAGAGCGACCGAGCCACCCATGGATGCTTCTCGTAGAGTTCTCGCCGGATGACCACCGTGTGCATGATCGGGAAGATCTTCGTGCGGATGTAGTAGTCGCGCTCAGCCGCCTGGTAATCGCCGAACAGCCGTCTGACCGATCCCGATCCCGACGCAAACGTCGACGGGGCACGCGCGGTGTAGAGAGCATCGATCTCACCGGCCGCGAGCATGGTCGAAAGAGTCTTGTCTCGGGGGATGGGCTCGACGCGGAACTTGGGCGGGAGAGAGAGTTCGAGCTTCTCCCGCCGTCCGCCCTCCTCCAATCCCCCGGTGAAGTAGGCTACGCGTTCGGCCGGAACGCCATACTCGTCGCTGAGGAGACCGCGGATCCACACGCCCGCGGTCATCTGATACTCAGGGGTTCCCACGCGCGAACCGAGGAGGTCGCTCGGCCGGTCGATCCCGCTATCCCTGTTGACGTAGATACACGAGTGCCGGAAGCAGCGAGAGAGGAAGGCGGGAATCGCGATGAACGGCGGATCCTCGGAGAAGAGCGAGTAGACATAGGAGGACAGCGACATCTCGGCAACATCGAACTCGTGGTAGCGGAGCATGCGGAAGAAGGTCTCCTCGACCGGGAGGGTGAGTACGACCAGGTCGACCCCATCGATCGCGATGCGGCCGTCGAGCAACCCGCGAACGCGGTCGTAGTTCCAACATGCCATCGACAGCTGCAATCTGGTCATCACTCCGTCCCTTCGGCGGCGACAGCCACAGCTTACAGAAAACCGAGCAGCCGCCTCATCTTCTCTGGTAGACGTGCACTCCGTCGGTGTCGACGAACATCAGCCAGGGGACGGCGGTTCCCGGCCGCACTCCCAGGTGAGCGGGGCTTCCGGGGTCCGCCTGTGAGAACGGATCGCGGCTCGGTTCCATCGGGGAGACGACTCCATCCGAGAAGATCGTCAGGAACCCGGCCAGCTGCCCGCCCTCGCCCGAGTCCGTCGCTCCCGAAAGGAACAGGAACAGCGAGCCATCGGTGCCGCTATTGACCTCGACACCTGCATAGGCCGGGACTGCCGGGTCTCCTGCGTAGACGAGATGGATGACCACCCGGCCGATAGCGGAATCGGGTAATTCGACCGCGAGCACATCACCCTGCGCGGTGAGGCGGTATCGGGTTCCAGAGCGGGTCATGAACCATTCGACCTGATCGACCGAACCGGAGGCAGGATCTACCTGGAGCAACTCGACGTTGTCCCCGGATCCGTAGAGCGCGCGGCCGTCGTCGGTTCGCACACCGACGGTGGTGGGCAGCTCCACGGCGCGCAGGGCACCGTCACTCAGGACCAGCAGGTCGGACCGCACGCCGGACCCGAGCCGCGAAGCCACGAGCATCCCGTTGTCGAGGGCGTGAGGCATCTGGTACTGGAAGTACCGGCTGTTCACGAGGAGATCGGGTGGCACCGCCACCGCGTCGATGTAGTCGCCTCTCTCCGAGTAGTGGGCCAGCCGCAGCTTGGCGGCATCGAGGAACCACCAGCTGCCATCGGCGGCCTGGGCACCGTAGTCGGGCCCGAGTTGGAGCGATCCGTTGTCTCCCCCCGGCGAGGTCCCGAGCAGTTCGTCCCCCAGGCCGTACCCGATGACGAATAGCTCGCTCCAGTCGTCGCCCAGGGCCGAGACGCTTGGCAGCTGCAGGGTCAGCTCACCGACGGGGCCTGCGCCGGTCGTTGTGGTGCCGCCGGTCGTGGTGCTGGTCGTGGTGCCTTCGGTGGGCGGTGCTCCGGTGCTGGAGGTCTTGGTCGGAACCGCAGTCGTGGTGGGCGCTGCGGTGGTGGTTGTGGTCGACGTTTCTGGGCCGCCGCAGCCCGAGAGGAACAGAAGCGCGGTCACCGGCAGAAGGAAGAGCAGCATATGTCTGCGAGCCATGATCCCCAGGTTCTCCTCGTGGACCGGTGGATATCTTGAAAGCTACCACTTCCCGGAAGTGGGGATGAAGCGGTTGAGCCGTAGCCGGGATGCTGACCCACCATCAGTGGGGCCCAGAGATATCTAGTGCCCGGTCGCCTCGAATAGCGCCGTGCCGGCAAAGACGACAAGCAATGCCCCGCTCAGCCGCAGCCCCAGAGCCGGCCGGAGCCGGGTGACAACCGCAGCCAAGAGCGCAAGGACAACGAGGGTGAAGATCCACGGTTTGATGACCACTCCCCCGTCGGACATCCGGCGGAGGGTCGGCAGATAGTAAGGGTCGAAAGTGTAGAAGCGTGCGGTCATGAATGCGGCCCCTGACGGAGCGACGAGTAGCTCCAAGCGTCTGTCCCGTGCCCACAAGCATGAGCCGGCGATCCAGCACAGAAGGCTCGCGATCAGCGAGACGGAGAGTGCCGCGAACAGCACCGCGTGCTCACCCGGCGGTCCCTGCCCGGGTTCTGAGCCAAGTGCGATCCAACCGATCGCAACGGCCACCTCGTAACAGGCGGCCCCGAAGAGCACCAGCAAGATGGCGGCCCAGATTGCACGTACCCGTGGGGCCTGCCGTGAAGCCCGGCCACCGGCTTCTAGTCGGCGTGAACCGTCCATGATCTCAGCATAGCTCACGCCGCGGCTCCGCGCCGTGTCTCAGCCTGGGCTTGATTCAGAGGATTCAGAGTGGCAAGCAGGCGCCGCGTAGGTCAACAGCGGTGAAACTGCGAGGGGCACTTCCTACGGACCAGTGATTCATCTTGCCGGGGGAGTGGGTTCTACTGTACAAACTTCGAACAACCGCTCGCGTCTAGCCCTGCTGCTTCGGAATCGGATCTGGATGCGTGCGGTCTGCCACACTCAATCGGTGGTAGTGAGATAAGCGATAAACCACCCAAAGAAGAGCGAGAGGACAAGAACCGTTACCGCACCAGATCGATCTCGCCGAAGTAGAAGCGCGACCACAAAAGCCGCGGCGAGTAACCCCATGAGGCCGAAACCAAGGGGGGAAAGCCTGTAGGCGTTTCCGGGCCACCCCCATAGGATGCCAGCAGCCTTCAGGAAAGACGCAAGGGGGGCCGAAAGCCCGGGGCCGCGCGGACCACCTTGCAGACCGCCGGCCACCATCATGCACGTAGCCACGATCGGGATGATCACTCCCGCGACGCGGAGCAGAAGTCCCCATCCCCTGGTGTTGGCGTCGGGCTGGCTGTTCACTGGTGCTGTCCCTTTGTCATGTTGCTCGCCCGGCTGCGGAGCGCTTCAACAAGGTCTTCGGCGGTCTGCCTGCCTCTCCTCATGCTTTGTCTGCGGCCGGACCTCGCCGCGCCTGCTCTCCACCGCAGAGCCGATGGTACTCCTCGAAAGTACTGGAAGGACTCGAACACCATCTAGCTACGAGGCTGGGACATGACCTCAGTGAGGGCCGTACAAGAGGTTCTGGAGGAACAGAACGAGAAAGACAACTACGGCCACGACAATGGCGCCATAGACCGTCCATCCCCAGTGGAAGTGAAACCCTCGTCGAGGTCCATCTGGTTTGTTCGGGTTCTCCACGCCGCAGCACTCCCTAGTCTCAATCGATACGCCGAACTTCTGTTCACTCTAGCAGTGGGGCTACTGGACGGTCTTCGAACGCGCCCGTAAGACTGGACTCATTCAGCGAATCTGACGGGTTGATGGCTGGCCGCACCCCCGAGCATCAGGACTGCCAGAACATCCCATTCTGCTCAACCGTCCAGCGACCGTCCGTCTTCCTCATCAGCACCACATCGCCCTCCCCAGCCGTCGGGCCCTCCTGGTATTCTGTGTAGAGAACGGCCGTGTGCTTCTCCTGGTCGAAACCTACCCGCGAGAGGGCGAGAAAAGCCTTTGCGTCAGGGTACTTCGCGTAGAACTTGTCCCAGCCAGTGGCGCTGCTGGAGAAGATCGATGCCAGCTCCGGCTCGCTCATGAGCGTGTACGAGTACGCTGAGCGTGAATGCGCGCTCCAGAGCTGAGGAC
>CAZWAR010000151.1:0-5495 GCA_964631965.1 uncultured Gaiellales bacterium | reverse complement strand
CGTCCATGCCTCCATCCTACCTACAGAGAGGTTCAGTCACCGCCAACGCTTCGCTGCTCCCCCGATACTGCGGCGACCCCGACAAAGCGCAGCTCCCGTTCCACGGCCGACCGGATCTCCTCCGTCCATATGGCGTATCCGCGCCCGTTCGGGTGCAGCCCATCCCGCCTGTACAAACTCCGGTCGGGTAGCCCATCGGGTCCGAGCAGCCGTGCAGTGAGATCGATGAAGCGCAGCGAGTGATCCGCACCGCCCCTTTGCTCGATCAACCGATTGGCGTGCTGGGCCACAGGCCAGAGATCCCAGCGTGCCCGGGACGGGGTGATGGAGACGTAGAAGATCGGGACCTCCGTCAGGCTGATGCGGATCCGCGCCACGAATGCGTCGAAGCGTTCGGCTACATATTCGGGCGTGGCCGGGTGCCGACCAGCTATGTCGTTCGTCCCGGCGAAGAGGACGATCGCCGAGGGCTCGTACGGCACGACGATGCGGCTCGCATAGCGCACCACGTCGTCGATCAGAGCGCCGCCGAAGCCGCGGTTGATCACCGGGAGGGGAGCAAGGTCACGCTCCATCGACGACCAGAGAGTGAAGCTCGAACTACCGACGAACACGATGCCGCCGGGGTAGGGAGGCGCAACCCGATCCCAGGCCTCGAACCTGCGGATGCTCCACTCCCACGGGTCAGGGCGACCGAGGGCCATGGCCACCATTCCCCTGGCCAGACCGAAGTCCCGGACGACTCGTTTCCGAACACGCACCTGTCGCTCCTCCCGGTCGCTCTATTGCTCAGCACATACGGTTGCCGCTCGCGGTCCCGTGAGGCACAACCTGTATCTCATCCCAGTGTTCCACGATCTCCCCCTGAGTGTCGAAACAGGAGAACCTGCGTGACCAATCGGGAGAGGAATGGCCGGGCTTCAGAGGAAGGCCGCAACGGAGGGGAGGGCAAGCACCTGACAGCGTACTGCGGTATAAACGGGCAAACACGGAGTGAGGAGCGACCATGACCAAAGGCTTGACCGCACTGGTGTTCCCGACGGCGGACGTGGCAAAGTCCAAACAGCTGTTCTCCCGCGTGCTGGGAGCCGAGCCGGCCTTCGACGAGCCCTTCTACGTCGGCTGGCAGATCGGGGGACTGAACATCGGCTTGGACCCAAACGGCAAGAGCAGGGGCATGACCGGGGCCACCCCCGTCTTCGAGGTGGACGACATCCGCAAGACCGTCGCGGACCTCGTGGCTGTCGGATGCACGATCGTCGAGGATGTCGAACCCGTGGGCGGCGGCAATCTCATCGCCATGCTGTCCGACCCCGACGGCAACATGATCGGACTCGGACAGACGCCGTAGGACGGAACGGGTGCTGCAGTCCGTTGGAAGGCGCGTGGCGTCCACGCCGGACGGGTAGATACGACTCGCGGACAAAGCGACGAAGGAGGCGACCCAGCGATGCACGGATGGATAACCGACCCTGGCGCCACCGGGGGTCTGCGGCTCGCCGACGACCTGCCTGAACCTGTTCCCGCTGAGGACGAGGCGCTGGTTGAGGTGCGCGCGTACTCGATCAACCGCGGCGAACTCGCCCTCGTCAAGATGCGTCCCGATGGTTGGCGGCCCGGCCAGGATCTGGCCGGCGTGGTGGCGCAGGCGGCCGCGAGCGGAGAGGGACCTCCAGCCGGGACCCGCGTAGTGGGCCTAGTGGATTGGGAGTGTTGGGCCGAACGGGTGGCCGTACCCATAGACCGGGCCATCCCCCTGCCTGACAGCGTCTCGTTCGAGCAGGCAGCCTCGCTGCCGATCGCCGGGCTCACGGCCCTGCGGGCACTGGGCCTTGGCGGTTCGGTGGTCGGCCGCAGAGTGCTCATAACGGGAGCGACCGGGGGGGTCGGTCAGTTCGCCATCCAGCTGGCGGCAGCCGCCGGGGCCGACGTCACTGCCCTTGTGCGCTTTCCCGACCGGAAGCAGATGGCCCGAGAACTGGGAGCGAATGAGGCCGTCCATCACCTCGACGGGGATCTCGGCCGCGTCTTCCGCCTCATCCTCGATGGAGTGGGGGGCCAAGTACTGACGGACGCGGTGCATCTGCTCGAGGCCGGCGGGATGGCGGTGACCTACGGCACTCTCGGCGGTCCTGCCCAGCTGACACTGCGCGATTTCCCCGCGGGCCCCGTCTCGCCGGTGATGTGGATGTTCCATGCATATCCGCTCCAGACTCGGGGCCGAGACCTCGCAACCCTCGTGTCCTTCGTCGCCAACGGCCGGGTGAAGCCCCTCCTCGGCATGGTGCGGGATTGGCGGGAGACCGTCCAGGCGCTGGATGGGCTGAGGGAAGGAGAGGTCCGAGGGAAGGCCGTGATGCAGTTGACGTAGGGCTGAGTCGCGAGCCGGCTCCCGCTATTATGCCTGGGCTTGGGGGGGACCAGTCTGCTGTCTGCGCGTGGTCCGAGGAACCCAAACCGCCTGCATGACCCACAGCTCCCGGATGCCGGTGGGGCGCTCGGCGACCGACTCCATACTCATACCGAGCTTGCCGGCGACACGTGTCGACGCGACGTTTCCCACCTCGATCAACGACACGATCCGCTTGAGGCCCAGTCTGCTGAATGCGTGGCGAATCAGCACCTCTCCGATCTCGGTCTCATAGCCTTTCCCCAGGAGGCCAGAGGCCACTGCCCGAAACGATCCCCCTGAGCGGTTACCAGTTCCCCCTCGAGCACGGTGCGCACCTTCCTCGTGTTCGGCGACGTTTGGCCGGGGCAGAGTGCTCATCGAGGAGAGTATCGTAGCCCTATTGCGCAGGTTGCCAGATGCTGCAAGAGGCGAGCAGCCAGTGGCAGCACCTTTGGGGCGCACACCTGCTACCCTGGCACCCAAACGTTCCGTGACAGCGGACTCATCATCAGGGAGACGATCATGAAACGGCCTCTCATAGTGTTGTTGCTCGTCATCGGGCTCCTCGCAGTGGCCGGCTGCGGCAGTTCGAATGTGACCCTCGACTCGTATGGAACAGCCGTCCAGAGTTGGCTGAACGAATACAAGTCGAAGGTCGACAATGCAATTGACGGCGTCGAGGGCATAGAGAACCCCTTGGCCCCCACCGACGCCGACATAGCCGCCGCTAAGAACCTGGTGCAGGTTCTCGATGACTGCGCGAGCGGCTTCGGCAAGATCAAGCCGACCTCCGACCTGGAGACCGCCCACAAGGGCTTTCTCCAGTCGCTCGAGGGTATGAGCGACGGCGCGGAGCAATTCTCTGACGGCCTGCAGGCGAAGGATGTCGAGAAGGTGATCGCGGCCTTCACAACCATGGGAGAAGCGGCCGAGTCCGGCAAAGACGCCCAGGAGACGCTACAGGAGGCCTTGGGGATCCAGTTGGATTGACAGGCGGCTGCGCCGAGCGGAGTGGCAGGTGGACGAGGTAGCAGGCGGAGGCTGAGTGCCGAGCCGGGAGGGCCTGCCGGCCGGGGTCTTGGCTCAGCAGGCGCCCCTCAAGAACCTTCCGGCGCCAACCTAACCGAAGGGGGCGCCTCCCGGCGCCTCCAAAAGCAACTCAAACTGAAGCCAAGAGTCAGTACCCATACTTCTCCGGATGGGCCGGCAGCGTGTCCGTCGTTTCCGCAACCTGCTCTTCGCTCAACTCAGCTTGGCCCAGAATCGACATGAGCCTGACCCGACCACTTCTTCGCGCAGCCTCGTGAAGCTGCCTCAGCAGACCGGCTTCAAACAGCCGCTCGTTGATGGTCATTCCCGAATACTTGTCCTCCGTTTGCAGCCTCACCGGTTACAGCTCATCCGGCAACTCATTGAGCTCAGCCATCGAGAACACCGGCCCATCCACACAAACATACTTCGGCCCCACGTTGCAGCGCCCACAGATCCCGACGCCACACTTCATCCGCTTCTCCAGCGTCGTGTAGGTCTGTTCAGGGGTGAATCCGAGCTTGGTGAAACTGATGAGCGAGAACTTGATCATGATCGGCGGACCGCAGAGAATGGCTATGGTGTCGGCCGGGTCGGGGTTCATGCGCTCGAGCACAGTCGGGACCAGGCCCACGTCGCACTGCCAGCCTTCGCATTCGCGGTCGATGGTGAGGGTGAGGTCGATGTCGTCCCGCTTCTGCCACTCGGCGATGTCGGCCTGGTAGGTGAAGTTCTCCGGGGCGGTCGCACCGTAGAGGATGCTCACGCCCGCGTAGTCGGCGCGATGCTCCAGGCAATACTCGATGGTGGCCTTGAGCGCGGCGCTGCCGATGCCGCCCATGACGAACAGGATCTTCTTGCCCTTCCACTCCTCCACCGGAAAGCCGCAGCCCATGGGGGCGCGTATACCCACCTTGTCGCCCACGCTCAGGTTGTGGATGGCTTTGGTGACCTCGCCGGCGCGCATCACGGAGAACTGGATGTAGTCCTTCTCGCCCGGCTTGCTGGTGATGGCGAAGGTCGATTCGCCCACGCCGAACACGCCCAGCTGGCCCACCTGCCCGGGGGCGAAGGTGAAGCTCTTCTGGACCTTCGGGTCGTCGAACCGCATACGGAAGGTCTTGATGTTGGGGGTCTCCTGGATGATCTCCTTGACGGTGGCGACCTCCGGCACGTACGAGTTGCCGGCCAGCTTGCCGGCTTTCGCCGTGCTCGCGCCCGGGACCACGTCGACGAAGATGAGGCGTTTCTTGCCGTTGTCAGGCATCGATGCCCTCCTCGCTTTCGTCGGGGGTCGGGTCGCCGGTCTTCAGCTCGGTCGCCGGTTCGGTGGCCGTGGCGACTTGGGCGGCTTCCGGAGCCAGCGCCGTGCCACCGCTCACCGCCATCGCACTCGCCGCTTCCCTGCCGGGCGCCGGCGTCCCCATCGTCCGTATCACCTCGCGGATGTCGATGCGCGTCGGGCAGTGCATGATGCAACGGCCGCAGCCGGAGCAGAGCAGGCTGTCGTATTTATCGGGGTAGTACCAGAACTTGTGGCTGAAGCGGTTGCGGAAGCGCTGGAACTTCTTGGCCCGCGGGTTGTGACCCGAGGTCTCCTCGGTGTAGAGGGGGTTGAAGCAGTTGTCCCAGCAGCGATAGCGGTCGCCCTTGGTCTCCACGATGGAGTCGTTGATGTTGAAGCAGTAGCAGTTAGGGCACACGTAGGTACAGGTGCCGCAGCTGATGCAGCGCATGGCCAGGTCGGCCCAGCGGCCGCTGTCGGCGATGTTGTCGTGCAGATTGTCGCGGACGCCTTCCAGGTCGAACGGGGCGTCGATCTTCCCGACGGCCGCTTCCTTCACGGCGCCGGCCGCGGCGGCCTGCGCGTCGGTGGCATCGGTGAGCGCCGCGCCGCCGGCCACGGCCGCCTCACCCTTCTCGGTGAGAGGCTCCACCACGAAGCCACCCTCCACCTGGGTGAAAAGGGCGTCCGCGCCGATCTCGTTAGCAGGGCCGCCGCCCAGGGCGGTGCAGAAACAGGTGGACCGAGGCTCGGCGCAGGTGACCACGAGAAGGGTGGTGGCGTCGCGCC
>CAZWAR010000150.1:0-5521 GCA_964631965.1 uncultured Gaiellales bacterium | reverse complement strand
CGCCCAAACAGTGCGGTCCCAGCCGTTCTTGAGCCCCCAGGCGTGGTCTGGGTGGGCATGGGTCACCACGACGGCTTCAGGCGAATCCAGTTCCTGCAGATGCCCAAGCCAGTCCTCACCGCAGTCGATGAGGGCTCTTCGGCCTCGGTACCCGAGCATCAGGGAACTGTGACGCAGGTGCTGGGGTGTGGCGAGGTCGATATATCCCTTCGTCCCGGCAAAGATGAGTTTCAAGCGTTCCTCCGCGGGCATGTGTCACGACGCGATGTGGCCGGCCCGGACGGGGTCGCCGCGCCGTCGCCAGCAGACTACCCATGGTGGGGGTCAGACTATGTCAGGGAGAGTGGACCCTGTCTTCACCGGTCATCTGGATGCGCCGCGCGAAAAGGCGTGGAAGGCAGTGGTAAGGCGCCGCGCTCGGTTGGCCGCCACGGCACCGTAGCCCGGCCGATCTTCGGCTCAGCTCGCCGATCCTGCGAGTACTGCTGAGAACACCTGCCAGGCCAGCAACGCTTTTGCGGTGAGGCTGAGGATGATGTAGACCTTCTCGCCGAAGAGGTAGTCCCTCCAGCGGCCCACCCTCTTGTACTGGAGCACCATGTTGATCGCGAAGATGTTGAAGAATACGAACAGCGACGCGATGATCCCGTAGACAAAACCGGGCGGGCTGGATCCGACCCCCGGGCTCCAGACGTAGATCAATACACCGATCCAGGGGATGATCCCGGCGAAGGACCCGAAGTAGAACGGCAGCCAGCTCGGCTTGCCTGGCTTCTCGTACTTCTCCATGAGGAGCCCGAACAGGATCATGCAGGCGTTCACGCCGAAGATGGCGATCATGGCGGCCAGATCGGTGATGCCTGTGATCATGGAGATGAGCACGATCATCAGCGACGAGGTGACCGAGTACTCGATCCAGCGCCCGTAGTTGCGGTTCTGCAGCAGGTTGCGTTTGTACCAGCCGAAGATACCGGGGGAGGCGATAAGCAGCAGCGCCAGGGCGGAGAGGGCCATGAAGGCAAACACCCCCCACCCCAACTGGAAGTCTCCGACCTTGTGGAGCTCCGTGGGGGTGCCTGGGGGTCCGGTCATCCACGTTGCCACCACCGGGATGGAGAAGCCGTTCTGAAGGACTGCGATGACCACGGCCTGCGCAGCCAGCACGAGCCCTACGACGATGTTCCACCAACGGAGTTTGCGGAAGCGGGGTTCGAGGTCGGCCGCGGCCTGTGCCTGTCCGGATGCTTCTGTCGCGCCTTTCATCGGTGCCCTCCTGGGGTCTGTGGTCACCTCGAGCGTAGCCGGCTGCAATCATCGTATAGGGATGTGGCCCGCTTTGGCAAATAGTGGCACCGGCGTTCCGGTCTGGGTTACATTTACTGAGTGAGTGCTCAGCCACATAGCGCCGGCGGGACGGAAGAAGGCGGGAGACCGTGGTTGCCCTTCGCTGCCCTGGCCTTGCTGGCCTTGCTCTGGGGTTACAACTGGGTGGCCATGAAGGTCGGGATGAGCTACGCCCAGCCTTTCATATTCGCAGCCCTCCGTACGTTTCTGGGGGCCGTTTTCATGTTCCTGTTGCTGCCTCTATTGCGGCGGCCGTTGCGCCCCAAGGCACTGGGACTGACTATCCTGTTCGGGCTTCTGCAGACCGGCGGCTTCGTCGGGCTGATCATGTGGGCGGTGAGCATCGGCGGGGCAGGGAAAGTGTCGGTGCTCGCATACACGATGCCCTTCTGGCTGCTCGTGCTCGCCTGGCCGATCCTTCACGAGCCGGTGCGGGGTCTCCAGTGGCTGGCCGTCCTGTTCGCCCTCGCCGGTCTCATCGCGATTCTCAGCCCCTGGGGTATCCATGGGCTCGACAGCAGCCTGCTCGCCGTCACGGCCGGGCTCGTATGGGCGCTCAGCTCCATCGTCGTAAAGATCATGCGCCGCAAGTACGACATCGACCTGCTGAACCTCATCGCCTGGCAGGGGCTCTTCGGCTCGGTCCCGCTGATCATTGCGGCCGTCTTCACCACCACGGAACCGATCCAATGGAGCGGAACCTTCATCGCAGTCCTGTTGTTCAACGTCATCCCGGCCAATGCGATCACTTGGGTGCTCTGGCTCTACATCCTCCACAGCCTACCCACAGGTACAGCAGGGCTGAGCAGTCTTGCCATCCCGGTAGTGGGAGTCCTCTCCGCTTGGATCCAGCTGGGCGAGCAACCGGGCGCTCTCGAAGGGGTGGGGATGGGGCTTATCGTGGTGGCCTTGGCCATCCTCACGACCCGGGAACTGATCGCCGGCCGATCGAAGTATCCAGGGCTGCCGCCGAGTCCTCTACGCTCGCCGGAGACGGCGGCCGATGAACAGCCAGGCTAGCACCGTCAACAAGGCGGACAGTCCTAGGACGCTCCAGAGATAGGATGTTTCCGGCCCGGCGCCCCTGAGCATGATGTCCCGGCTGAAGGCGATTCCGTAGGTGGCAGGAAGAAGCCGGGTGATGCGCGCGCGTCTGCCCCGGCTTATCCCGTAGATGCGACCGGCAAAATGCAGGTTCTGCCGCAGCGTAAGGCCCGGATAGAGCGCGAAGAACTGGGGCGTGTACCCGATACGCCTGCGCGTCTCCTTGTCGAACGATTCCAGTGGCAGGCCCAGGACGGTCGCCTTTCCCTCAGTGGGGCGAAGGAGGCCGAGCAGCAGCTTGATGGTGGTGGTCTTTCCCGACCCGCTGGGTCCGACATAGCCGAAGTTCGACCCCCAGGGTATGGCGAAGGTGGCCTGGTTGACCGCATATCCCTCCCCGAACCGCCTGGTCAACCGGTCCGCCATGATGACAGGCTGCTGTGTGCTTGCTTCGTTCAGGGCGTCTCTCTCAAGGTAATGCCTAGGGAGGGTGAACGCCGGCAAACACCCGGTCCACAGGCAGGCAGGTACCCCGTTTCACACTCCGACGGTCGGGGGAACCATCCAGGGGAGAGACAAGACATCTGCGCGCCTTCGAGGCACGAGAGAGGAGCTCCCGATGTGGTGGATCCAGACGACCGGATACCACGTGGACGGGTTGATCTGGCTGATAGTGATTGCCGGGATCTTCGTGATAGCCGTAGTGGGTTTGGGCCTCGCCGGCGTGGCGGCTGGAAGCGCCCGGCGGGCGCGGCGGATGGTCCGAGATCACGAGACCTATCATCTGAAGTCTGGGTCGGTCAGGATGAACGAGGTTGGAGAGCGGCAGACAGCTATGGCAACGCCGCAACATTCCGCTGCCCCGCCGCCTCCACCGGCCGCGCCGCCCCAGGCTTGGGTGCCCGAGCGGCAGAAGCCGGAAGAGCGCACGCCGTCGATGGTGGAAGACCAGTCGCAGTCTGTGGGTACCGGCTTGGGCGACAGCATGAGGATCCTGCACGAGCGCTATGCTCGTGGCGAGATTACCAGGGACGAGTACCTCCGAGCCCGGGAAGACATGATGGCGATGACCCGGTGATGCTCGGTGATGCTACATCAGCCAGATCACCAGCACGATGATGAGTATCACCAGGATGATGCCGCCGATGCCGTAGTACACCGCGCCTTCCGTCCACTCTTCGCGCGCCCCGGCCGCCCGGCTGCTGTCCGCGCTCGAGGGCCCCGCCATCGCAACCGCTGACGTTACCCGTTGACCACCTGGCCGCCGTTGGGATGGAGCACCTGTCCGCTCATGTACGAGGCCTCGTCACTTGCGAGGAAGACATAGCAGCCGGCCACCTCTTCCGGCTGCCCGGGGCGCTTCATGGGAGTGTCCTTGCCGAAGTTGGCCACCTTGGTCTCTGGGAAGGAGGCCGGGATCAGCGGCGTCCATATCGGCCCGGGGGCCACCCCGTTCACTCGGATGCCCCTCTCCGCCAACTGGAGGGCCAGTGACCGGGTGAAGGCAATGATCGCTCCCTTCGCGGAGGAGTAGTCGAGCAGGTACGAACTGCCGCTGTACGCGGTCACCGAGGCGGTGTTGATGATGCTGCTGCCTTCGTCCAAGTGAGGAAGAGCGGCTTTGGTCATGAAGAAGTAGGCAAAGATGTTCGTGCGGAAGGTACGCTCCAGTTGCTCTCTGCTTATCTCTTCTATGGTCTGGGTGACATGCTCCTCCCCGGCATTGTTCACAAGGACGTCCAGTCGGCCGAACTCCTCGACAGTCCGAGCCACGGCCTGAGCACAGAACTCCTCATCGCCGGCGTCGCCGCTCAGGGTAAGACAGCGTGACCCGGCCTCCTCCACCAGCCTCTTGGTTTCTCGAGCGTCGTCGTGCTCCTCCGGGCACACGATCGCGACTTCCGCTCCGTCCCGAGCAAACGCAACGGCCACCGCCCTCCCGATCCCACAGTCCCCGCTGGTGATCAGGGCCACCCGGCCTTCGAGCCGTCCGCAGTATCGCCCGGCTGGGATGCCCGACTGCGGCTGCGAGGTCACCTCCCCCTCGCGGCCCGGCTGATGTCCTTGTATCTGAGGCGGACTCGATTCTGGAGGGGTGTCCATAGATAGGGCCTGTGTCAGTCGAGGTAAGAAAAGGCGTGGCGGTCGGCAGACTCTGGCGCCGTGGCGACGAAAGGCGAGAGGAAGGGGCGCCCGGCGATCATCTGGGTCCGGAACAGCGCCTCCTCGAGGACGGGGATCTGCGTCCAGGCCATGATGGGTTTCTCCTGTTCGGCGGACCCGACCAACTGCAGACGCATCAACGCGTGGTGCTCGAAGATGCCTCGAGGCACACAACAGGTTACGGTCGTGCTCTTGATGCGGGGGGTGGTGGCGTGCAGGCCGCCTGCCGACCAGGCTACGGAGACGGGGGTGGCGATTCTGTCGGGGTCAAGGGTGAGCGTGACATAGACCATGGATCCATGGGTGCGGCAGCGGGGAGACCCACGCAGCCATTGGGTGTCGTTCGACATGGCCTTCGGCATGGCGGACTTCTTTCTGGAACAAGCTTTTTTTGGGACAAGGGGAGTGCAGTGGCTACCGCTATGTACCCGCCTTCGGCCGAGAGTAATCCTCGACGCAAGTCAGCTTGGTTGCTGCTCGACCCCTAGGGCCTGGTGGGTTGCCGGCCCCAGTTTCTGGGAGTCACGCGTATCGAAATATCCCTCCCAGGGATCGCTCTTCAGCCTGCGCAGCCGGTTCGGAAGGGTCTCTAGCGTGTAGGTATCCGGCCGGATGCTTCCACTCAGTTCGGACCATCTCAGCGGCACCGCCACCGTGGCCCTCTCCCTGGATCTCGTCGAGAACGGGGCAATGGACGTGGAGCCTCGGTTGTTGCGCACGTAGTCCACATACATCTTGCCCTGTCGCTTGGCCTTCGACATGTTGGCTGTGAACCGGTCCGGGGCCAACTCAACCACGATCTCCGCGACGCGGCGGCAGAACCGGCGCACGTCGTTCCAGTCTTCACCCGGGGTGAACGGAACCACGACGTGCAGTCCTTTGCCCCCGGTCGTCTTGACGAAACTCTCCAGCTGTACGGCCTGCAGAACCTTGCGCACCAGCCTCGCCCCATCGGCCAGATCGGACCAGT
>CAZWAR010000149.1:0-5603 GCA_964631965.1 uncultured Gaiellales bacterium | reverse complement strand
GCGCGCCTCGGTCACCAAGAGCTACACCTCGGCGCTCGCCGGCATCGCCATCGACCAGGGCTTCCTGCCCGGCCTGGACGCGAAGATGCTCGATTACTTCCCGGATATCGCCGTCACCGACCCCGGCAAGCAGGAAATCACCATACGGCAGATGCTCCAGATGCAGGCAGGCTACCCCTGGGAGGAGAAGAGCCAGCAGGCGTGGGACATCATGTGGTCCGGGAGGTACCTGAAGGCCGTCGAGGACCTCCCCCTCAGCGCCGACCCCGGCACGAAGTTCCAATACAGCAGCCTGACCGCGCACTGGACCGGCGTCGTGGTGGCACGGAGCACCGGGCTCGATCTCATGAGCCTGGGCAACGAGTACCTCTTCGGGCCCCTCGGCGTGACCCCCGGCGAGGACTGGAACCGGGATGTGGACGGCTACTACATCGGCGGCGGGGACATCCTGTTCACCGCCCGCGACATGGCCCGCTTCGGCCAGCTCTACATGGACGGCGGCCTCTACGACGGACAGCAGCTCATCTCCACCAACTGGGTGAACGATTCCCTCGCCACCCATGTCGAACACGCCTGGGACAACATCGGTAGGTTCCATGACATCGGCTACGGCTACTACTGGTGGACGGCGACCTGCGGTGAGCACCGGGTCAACTTCGCCTGGGGCCACGGCGGCAACCTCATCGTGCTCGTCCGGGACCTGAACATGGTCGTCGTCGTCACGGCGGACTCCTTCTACGGCCCGGACAGATTCCTCGATTCCTGGCCCCACGAGAAGGCCAATATCGAGCTGGCTGCTGACTTCATCGCCTCGCTGCCGGCAGAGTGATGCGCGCTCTGCTGTCCCACCTCTGCGGCCGACCGTACCACTCGTAGACGACCGTTATTCTCTTCATAACCGCGATCCCTCACGAGAGTCTGATCGTTCGCGCAGCGCTTTCACGCCGAACCCGAGCGTGGCGAGGAAGAAGACGTACCGCAGCACGGTGGGCCAGGGATTGTTGGCGACGCCGTGCAGACCGGCGTCCGTGACACCGGTCAGGTCCATGACCGCGAAGACCGTGTGGGCGATGATGAGCACCGCGGAAAGGCCGAGCAGCAGCCACAGCCCGGACCGCCTACCGTAGAGGAACATCAATGCGAAGCCGCCGAGCAGCACGTAGATAGCGAGCACGGTTACGGCGCTCGTCGTGTCATGGTAGGAGAAGTGGTCGTTGAGGGCGAGGTACAGCCCGAAGACGAGTCGCACCCCGATGACCACCATGAGGGCCCGGCCTGCCATAGAGAGCTCTTGCCAGTGCGCTTTCATCAAGTCCTCCCTTCACGGTCAGGCGGCCTCACGAATTCCCCTTAGCTGCGCACACTCCTCGTCGTATCCGGCTCGCGGCCCTTTCCGTCTCTATTCTCCGCGACGAGAATGCCCGCCGACTGCCGGCGGCATCAGATAAGAACCACGAGTTTGCCCTGAGCGTGGCCCTCACCCAGCCGTCTGAGCGCGTCCGGCGTTTCAGCCAGCGGGTAGGTTCGGTCGATAACCGGGACCACGGTTCCGGCTTTGACCAGCTCGAGCAGCACGTGCATATCCTTGTTCGCTTGGGCTATCAGAAGACCCGCCCTCTTGCCGCTGAGCAGCGATGTCCACGGCGCCAGCAGTTGGACCTGCAAGATCCGTTTGGTCGCTCCCCCGATCACGACGTAGGCGCCGTCGTCTGCCAGTGCCCGGAGATAGTCTAAGGCCGACCGGTGGCAAGCGGAATCGAGGATCAGGTCGTAGCGCGATCCGACCTTCAGGGGGTCCTCGCGCCTGTAGTCGAAGACGTGATCGGCCCCGAGCGAGAGCAGGAGGTCCAGCTTCTCCTCGGAATCCACGGCGGCCACCTCGGCTCCCAGCGACTTGGCGATCTGCACGGCGAACGTGCCTGCGCCGCCCCCGGCGCCGTTGATCAGCACCCTATGCCCCGGCTCGATGTGCTTCTTGGCTCGAAGGCCCTGCAGAGCCAAGAGTCCGGCCTGCGGCAGAGCGGCGGCCTGGGCGAACGTCAGGCCGTTCGGTTTGAGCGTCAACTCCCCCTCAGGAGCGCAGACGTACTCGGCGAGGCCGCCCCAACGGCCGCTGATATCTCCCAGCACCTCGTCTCCTGGCCGGAACTTCCCGACACCGCTGCCCACCTCCTCCACCGTGCCCGCGATGTCAGATCCGAGGATCATCCTTCGCGGTCGAAGGAGCCCGTACATCATGCGATTTGCGAACGGCACACCGGCAAGAAGCTCCCAGTCCCAGGAGTTGAGAGAGGTGGCGTGGATCCGGACCAACACCTCGCCGTCGCCGGGTTTCGGCTCCTCCACATCCTCGAGCCGGAGGTACTCCGGCGTGCCGTAGCGTTTGTAGACCATCGCTTTCATCAAGCCGAACTCACCGCCTCCCTGGATCGGCTCACCGGGCCGCGCCCATCGGACGAGTTCACAAACCGCCAGTCGAAGCCCTTGGCGATCAGCCAAACTGCCAAAGCGATCTCCTGGACGCCGATCGGGGCGTTCAGCGCAGTGTTGACCCCGATGAACCCGAACTCCTGGGTGAAGCCCGCATACAGAGTCGCCGCCAGCGACAGCACTATGCCGGCGAGACCCCAACCTGAGAGCCAGCGAGGCACGAGTCTGGACTTGAACAGCAGGTAGTAGTAGAGGAAGGCCCCCACCAGCCACGGAAACAACATGACGAAACCGTGGATCCAGTCGCGAGCCGCGAGCAGCGAGTCTCCCAGCACGCTGGAGACGGAAGGATCCACGGTTCCCGCCACTTGTTGCTGGCTCAGGGCAAGCAGTATGAGCAGGCACACAGTCCCGGCAAGGACCAGTACACCCTCGACGGCCCTGCCAACAACAGAGCCGAGGGCGATGGCCCGGTTCTGTTTCCTCAGCGCGGGGTAGAGGGCGATGGCAATGCCGGCGGCACTGGCAGCCCAAATAAACTCGATGACGGCCGCCAGAACGACCTGGTTGTCCTGGGTGGCCAGTTTCGTGAGGTAGTCTGACGAATCGAAGGTCGATCCCACAGGAACGGCGCTCAGTATGCTTGTCGCAGAGCAGACGATCAGCAGTACTCCGACGACTATTGCTGTGTTTCTGTAGGTAGGCATGTCCAGTCTCCTCCCTGAGAGGACGTAGGGCCTCAGACGCTACCTATCGAAGACAGCGTGCGCCACCCCCAGAAGGAAGAGCCCGACCCCCAGCCCGATAAGCACGTAGACCACCAGGTTCCCAACGAGGATTCCCACTCCGATACCTACCAGCAGGCTGGCAGGGAGAAGGACTCCGCCTGCCTCCCAGCCCCTCTGAGGCTTTTTATCTTCCTGCGTCATCATCCTCCTCCTTCACGGCTGTAGGCTTGCATTCGCATGCCCGGTGAATGGATCTAGTTCCATGCTAGCAAGAGACATTCGGTGCGGACCCGACCGGCCAGACGGTATTGGCCCTGGTCACGGGGCCAGGTATCGGTGAGTATCACTCAGCGCCAGGGAGCAGGAAATGGTTAAGAAGTCTTCCTGGGAGCCGTTCATTGGCTCGTCGGAACGCATTACTCCGTCTGGAAGTTCCGGGTGTTCACCCCGTCCACAGCGTACTACCGCGTATCATCCTGTTAGGGGTACGGCAGGCGGGCGAGGCCGGACAAGTTGTTCATTACGTATCACCGCGTACCAATACGTACTACAGAGTCCAGAAAAGTTGTAGAGAATAGGTTTAGGAAGCCGCCCCGGAGCTGTTCAGGGCGTACCAATGCATATCACAGAGTCTAGAACTCGCCGGTCTCCGAGTTCATATCGTCCATAGCGTACCAATGCGTATCATCCCGTTAGGGGTACGCGAAGGGGTACGGGGCACCGAAAGGGCATCGGTTTCGGGCAGCCGACCTCGAGGACGGGCTTTCTTCCCCTGTTTGGCGGTGCTACTTCAGGGCGTCGAGGAAGGCTGACTCGTACTGTTTCGCCTGATCCGGGGTGACGTCGAAGGTGATGCGCAGGACGTAGACGCCCGACCGGTAGCTGTACTGGCCGAGCATGGGCATGCCTTCGCTGATGGCGTCTATGTACTCCTTGCGGGCTTGGGCATCCGCTTCGGTGGTGAAGACCTCCACCGTCCCGTTGTCCTCGCTCTGAAGATCGACGTCCAGCTTGCTGTCCGTCCAATTCGCCTTGCTCGTGTACTGTCCAGGGCGTCCGAGAAGGCCGTTCGGGTCGGAGGCGGCGTCGTACACGACGACCGAGGCGATGGGAAGGCTCGTCTCTTTCAGGCGGTCGACCACGCCGGCGGCGTCGATAGCAGCGGCGACCGTGGCGTCAGAGCTGCTGGGAGGAGCGACGGTCGTGGTCGCGCTCTTTGCCAGACCCGCGGTCGTATCTGGAGCGGCCGAGCTCGTGGCAGCAGCTGTCAAGGGACTGGCTACGGCTTCCTTGTCTTCGCCACCAGCCGCCATGCTGATTATCAGCGAGACCACTATTACTCCAACAACGACCCCCCCAACAATGACCCCCACCTTCCGCAGTCCACCACGTCGACCTGACCGTTGTCGGCCCTTGGTCGGCGGCATATCTGAGAGCTGCGCACCAGGAGCGGGTTGCATCTTCTTTGCCCCAAAGAGCACCGCAAATGCCGCCAGCACGATGATGGTCGAGGCCACCAGACACAGGTAGATGCCGGCACCGATTCGGAACTCCAGTATCCCGTTCGAGGACTGCCCGATCTTGTCTTTGAGCGCGTCCAGGTAGTAGACGCTGAAAACCAAGCTGAGTACCCCACCGTACAGGCAGACGAAGCGGAGACTGTCCTTCTTCTTCGCAAGAGAGAATGCCGAGACCCCTAAGCCGATGGCCGCAAGTCCCACCAGCAAGAGTGCCTCATTGTCGGTCTCTTGCAGTCCTGAAGCCGAGAACAAGCCAGCCGTGGCCCAGGGCAAGAACGGACCTATCAGAAGAAGTAGCGATGCGATCGCGACGACGATCTGGGAGCCAATGGATAGCTTCGCCAGGCCTGACGAGGATCGGTCTAGAGCGCCGGCCGGATTGGCCGGCTGCGCAGTCGACGCTAACGGTGCCACTGTCGGCGCGACGGGTAGAGCAGACGTTGTTACGGCCGTCCTTTCCGCTGGCACTGGTACCGCAACTAGACGTGTGCCACATTCCAGACAGAGCGTGGCGTCAGCAGGTAACCCCTTCCCACAAGTGCGACAGTGCTGGTCTGGCACCGCTTGCTGCGCAGGGAGCTCTACCGGTGACGGCGGGGCCTCAGTCTCGGTGGGACCGAGCAGTTGGCCGGGTTCCGCGAGACTGATCCGCAGCACCGGCTTCCCTGAGCCATGCTGAGAGACGCTCACGCTACCCTTGACCTGCGCGACCGCACCCCGTCGTTCAACTTCAGCAAGCGTAGGGAACAGGGGTTCGGCATCAGATGCGGAGAGGAATCCGACGTGCTTGTTCCCGATGGTGACTGCGACAAAGGGTTGACCTGCGGTGTTCTTCACCACACGAAGGGCAGCGGCACCACTCTTGGCGTGAGCACCCCCGAGGAGTGCACCTAGGAACTCGTCGGCACCGGAGCGGGCGCGGCTT
>CAZWAR010000148.1:0-5639 GCA_964631965.1 uncultured Gaiellales bacterium | reverse complement strand
AGGCGTACGAATCGAGGATCGCGGGTTCTTCAGATATGTACGCTTCCCCGACGATCTGCTGGAAGGCGTCATATGCCTCTCTGTTCTTGAGTCCCATCGCCGCCTCCTTTCTACAGGCCGCTGGGGTCTGAAACCCCGGCAGCCTGCGCCACGAGCTCGACCACGTCGTAGACCGGCAAGGGCTCGCCCCCTGTCGCGGCCTGAGCAGCGTCCCGGAAGTTCCGTATGCACCAGGGACAGGCCGTCACCAGCGCGTCCGCGCCCGTATCCCGGGCCTCCTCCAGCCGCTCCGCCGCAGTCCACTCGCTGAACTCCGGGTAGGCGTCGATGACACCGCCCCCGGCCCCGCAGCACCAGGTGTATTCCTTGATCCGGGTCATCTCCACGAGGTTCAGTCCCGGGATGCTCCGGAGAACGTTCCGGGGCGGCTCGTAGATGCCGTGGGTGCCTTTGCGGCTCTCCTTGGGGGGGATGTGCTTCCAGCGCTCGGAGGGGGTGGTGCTGATGATCCCCTCCCACTTGACCCAGGGCTCTCCCAGTCTCCCCAGATGGCAGGGGTCGTGGTAGGTGACGGTGAGGGGCACCGGGTTCTCGAGCTTCAAGCGACCTTCTTGGATGAGGCGTTCTAGGTACTCGGTGATGTGCAAGACCTCGAGGTCCTTCTTCAGCCCCAGCTTGTCGTAGAGCACTTTGAAGGCGTGGTAGCAGTCCGAACAGCAGGTGACCACCGTCCTCACCTTGGCGGCGGCCAGCATCTCCACGTTGCTCTCCGCGTACTTGGTGAGCTCGCTCACGTAGCCCAGGTCGTAGGCCCGGCCCCCGCAGCAGGTCTCGTCGCGGCCGGCGATGGCCACATCGACGCCGGCGTTTGTAAGGAGCGTGAGCGCCGCTCGGGCCACCGGCCACAGCTCGTGGTCGTAGCTGTAGCGGCAGCCGGCGTGGAAGTAGACCTCGCCCCCCTCCCGAGTGAGGTTCTTCACCGGAAGACCCTCGGCCCAGTGGCCCCGGTCGGCTTTGGCCTCGAGCAGCATGTTGTCCTCTTTGCGCAGGCCCTCGATGGTCATCATGTGCACCGGGTTGAGCTGGGCATCGCCCACCAGCTGGGACCGGAGTTCGTAGAGGGGCTGCAGGACCTCGATGTCCTGGCTGTACTTGCAGGACACGTCACAGGCCCCGCACATCTGGCATTGGTAGACGATGTCGGTGAGGGCCTCGGTGTAGTCGATGCGCCCGTCGGTGAGGGAGAGGGCGGTGATCAGGCGGCCCCCGCCCGAGTAGGTGTGGAACAGGTACTTGGTGATGCTCGGGCAGGAGTAGGCGTAGCGGGCGTTGCTGATCCGGGCCTGAGGGATGAACTTGCAGTTGGAGCAGCGGGCGCATCTGATCATGTAGTCGCGGAAGTCTTTCAGCATAGGTCTTCTCCCACAATCGAAGTGACGGCGTCCGGCAGACCCACCGAGGTCAGCGTCGCGGCCGTCGGCTTGCCGGTGAACTCATCCCAGCCCCGCAGTCGGTAGTATTCGCGGAGCATCTCGCCGTAGCTCTTTCGATCGAGCGTGTTTCCCGCCATGTCCACTACTCCGTCCCCCGCGGCCGGCACGAGCGTGCCGTGCATGCTCCGGCCGCCAAGAGGCTCGGTGAAGTTGTATTCGGGAAGCAGGTCGGCGGCGGGCAGCACGCGCCCCTCCCTGATTAGGATGGCTCTCAGCAGGTTGGCGACGGTCTCAGCGCGCCGGCCAAGCTCGCCTCCCGCCCGCCCGGTTACGGCCGAATAGAGTCTCGCCTCCAGTCCCGGGTCGCCCACACGGTCCTCGGTGGCGAACGAGTAGGTGATCGGCCAGGTGAAATCGCAGAGCCCCAGGCTGTCTTTGAGGATCACCCGGTCCTGTATCAGCTTGGCGGCAAGCGCCTTGCCCTCGTACCCGTCCATCACCCCGGCCTCCTCGCTGCCCCAGAACGCCTTGGCGATCCTGCGCACCACCTCGTTGGTGACGTTCGTGGTTCCGGCATGCATCTGCTCCACCATCCAGGCGACGTGGACCATGCCGATATCGTGCACCAAGGGCTGGTGGACCCTGGGCTCCAGGGGGTAGAGCAGGGAGTGGGCGATGAACATGCGGGGCGGACGCAATTCGTACTGTCCGATGGGAGCCACCTCGGGACCCATGAGCGCTCGGGCATCGTCGGGCACCATGTCGGCCGCCCGCACCATGCCCTCGGCCAGCACGGCGCCGAACCCTACGCGGTGCGCTACGGCGTGAAGCAGGCAGTCGAGGAACCCGAGGGTGCCGATCTGCGAGAGGGGCAGACCGGTGTCCGCCTCGGTCAGCGCACCCTGCGTATAGCAGGCGTAGAGCCAGTCGACCATGCTCCGCAACTCGAAGGTGTCGATGCCGTAGTCGTTGGCGAGGGTTGGGGCATGGAAGAAGGTCTCCACCGGCTCCTCGGGCCTGCCGTACGTCCAGGGAAGGTAGTACTCCATCGTCTGGCAGTGACGCAAACCCTCGAGCCGCCCGTCATATCGGTAGACGTTTCTGATGCACTTTGCGCCGCAGGCATGGCATCCGCCCCGGCCGATCACCTCCAAGAGGTCACCGCGGCCCGTGTTGGTGGTATCGGGAGGGATCGCAAGATGAAGGCGCTCATTGATATGGACGGTGCGCCGGTTCAACTCTCTCAAACCCTCTGGGTCGGACACGGACACGCGACCCGACCCCTTGACGGTGATGGCTTTCAGCTTCTTCGACCCCATGACCGCCCCGAAGCCGCAGGACAGCGCGGACTCGTGCGACGCGAGCGCGGTGGCGGTGCGAACCAGGTTCTCCCCGGCTACACCGATGCACACGAACTGGCTTTCCTTGCCGTGGCCAGCGCGGAGCCGCTCGCCGGTCTCGTACGCGCCGAGCCCCCACAGGTCCGCCGCGTCCCGGATGTCGATGTCGCCGTCGGCGATCGACAGATAGACTGGGCGGGAAGCGCTGCCCGTCACCACCAGGCCGTCGTACCCGGCCTTTTTGAGCTCGGCCGCGAAGTACCCCGCGATGCCTCCGTAGCAATAGCTTTCGGGAAGAGCGGCGGGCGACTTGGCGACCGCGCACGCGACCGTGGCCGCCTGCACCCGGGTCCCCACAAGCGGACCGGTCATGAAGATGAGAGGGTTGCCCGGGTCGAACGCCGTCAGCGCAGGGTCGCTCAATTCCCAGTAGATGCGGGCGGCGATACCCCGGCCTCCCACGTAGTCTCCGACGTACGGCTCCGTGGGGACCTGCTTGATCTCGGCCGCGCCGAGATCGACGACTAGGATCTGTCCCATCCAGCCGTTCATCACCGCGTCTTGCCGTCGTCCCCGCTCACGCTACCTGGCCTGCTACCCGAAGTACCTGTCGAAAGCCTCCCGATGCTCGGGCGGCAACCCTTCCAAAAAGGCGTCCAGCTTTGCGTCGCCTTTGGGGGTGATCGAAAGATTGCCGTCTACCGCCGTGATGTAGCCCACGATCGCCAACTCTTCGGCGAGCATCCGTACCATGATCCTGCTGAGCGGCGGGTAAATCTCCTCGATCTCCCGTTGAGTGAAGGTCTCCAGCAAGCTCTCGGACCCGACCGTCCCGTTCCTCCGGAGCTTGGCCAGGATGGCCATCTGCCGGCGGAAGTAGGGGGTGTCGAAGCCTTTTTCGCTCAGATCGAAGGCCTCCAGCCTAACGACCATCGAGGACCGGGAGTCGGGGCAGATCACGTCAATCGTCCGGGCGATGCCCCCCTCTTCGTGCGGCGGCCAGTCGAACGACCCGGGTGGCTTGAGCAAGGCCATGTCATGCTCGGGCGGTACGTGGGTCTTGAGGACGTTCCTGAAACCCAGTCCGTCGTTCTTCTCCTCCGCGGGATCCGGGACACTGGGTGAGCAGTACCAGTGCGGGTAGAAGGACAGCGACTCGACATACCGAGGGCCGGCCTGATGGAGAGCGGACACCTTGGGCGCGATCAGGGGCCAAACATCCGGGCACAAGCGCCCGTGATAGCGCTCCCCGTCGAAGATCACCTCGTCCCCCACCTGGTGCTTGAAGTGGCAGGGATAGAGACCCATGTCGCCCAAAAAGCCTGCGACCGTCGCCCTGACCTGGAACACGTCGCCCTCCTCACGAGTTTCTTTCCGGTACGGATTCGAGGACTATGTCCCCCAGGTACCGGTCCACCTGGGGGCGTACTTTGAACTCAACCGCCCGATATCCGGGCTGGCTGATGCTCACCGTGTACTCGGTTTCCTTGTCCAGCCCCTCGAACTCGAAGTCACCAAAGCCGTTGCTGGTGACGGTGCGTTCTTCGGAGCCGTTCGAAAGCTTCACCAGCACGTTGCCCGCACATGCGTCGGTGTCTCCGAGCACGAGGCTCCCCGCGACAAAGCGTTTGGGCATGTTGACGTAGAGGACGCCACCCCTGAGGCCATACTCCGGGTGCAACACTTCGGCGCTCTCTTGGGCCGCACGCTTCGCCACCTCGCTTTCCGGGTCGTCGAAGTCGCCGAACAGCAACGCCCGGGTGGGGCACACCTCCACGCACCTCGGGGTCTTCCAGCCCCGGTCGAGCAGGTGGGCGCACAAGGTGCATTTCTGGGGCAGACCCTCCTCCTCGTTCCAGAAGATCGCGTTGTAGGGGCACGATTCGAGGATCTTCTTGGCCCCCCGAGCTTTTTCGGGGTCGATGATCACGATGCCGTCCGGGCGCTGGTACACCTTGTCCGGATGCCGGCCGACGCACGGAGCGTCGTCGCAGTGCATGCAGAGGATCTTGAAGTAGGCGGTCTTGACCTTCGGGTAGGAGCCCCGCTCTCGTTCGATCAGCCGCATCCAGAAATGGCCGGAATGGGGCTGGGCGGCGGAGTAGGGCGGATAGGCATTGCCGCAGAACTCGTCGCGGCAGGCCATGAAGCAACCGTAGCAACCGTTGCAGCGCGCCATATCAATCAACAGGCCAAACCGGGTCATCTCACGCCTCCCACCTTTCAATTTCGACGAGGCAGGAATTGGGCGCCATGCCCGGTGCGTTCTTGGACATGAGCCTGTTGCTCGTGAGCAGATTAACGCAGCCGCCCCGGTCGAGCGAATAGGCCTTGCCCGGCTCGACCGGGTCGTACTTACCGCAGGAGCAGAAGGAGTGGATGACGCCCGGCTTGATGCGCTCGGTGACGGTGGCGGCTCCGAGTACCGACCCCCGGTCGTTGAATAGCCTGACGACATCCCCGTCCTTGATGCCCCGCGCCGCCGCATCAGAGGGGCTGATCCTCACCGTCCAGTAGTAGTAGCCGTTCACCAGCCTGCGGTGGTCGGGGATGTCGCTGATCCAGGAGCCCTTCTTGTCGAAATGGCTGTGGAAGGAATAGCGCGGATGAGGCGAGATCATCTGCAGCGGGTATTTCGCGGCCAGGGCGGACTCATGACCTTCCCAACTCGGGATGTAGCGCGGTAGGGGCGGCCGTTCCTCGTCTTCAGGAGTGTTCGCGGCAAGACTCCCGGACACGAACTCGATCCTGCCGCTGGGAGTGGCGAGCTGATCAGCCTTCGCCGTGCCTTTGTTCGGATTCATCACATCGGGCGTATCGCAGGGCCGGCCCTCGGAGAACCAGCGGAAAGCCGGAGTCGGCGCGG
>CAZWAR010000147.1:0-5924 GCA_964631965.1 uncultured Gaiellales bacterium | reverse complement strand
TCGGGGGGTGTGTCCCTCGATAGCGTCAGGGCCATCGCGCAGACCGGGGTGGATCTCATCTCCACCAGCGCGCTTACCATGGGAGCGCCTCCGGTGGATGTGAGTCTCCGGCTTGTGACCGAGTGACACCTGGCCCGGCGCCGGCGGCCGCGCCGGCCGGCACCGGGCCCGAGATGGTGGGGTGGAGAGGACGAGGGGGTGCGTGACATGCTTCTGACCGTCGATGTGGGCAATACCCAGACGCACGTGGGGCTGTTCTCTGGGAAGGATCTGCTCGCCAGCTGGCGCTTCGCCACCGACGTCCGCCAGACAGGCGACGAGATCGCGGCGCTACTCGACAGCTTCCTCCGTCTGGACGGATATTCCCGGGAGAGCATCGGAGGGGTGGCGGTCGCCTCCGTCGTTCCCAGCCTCAGCGGCGAGTACTCCGCCATGGGTGTGGCGAAGTTCGGCCTGGAGCCCCTTGTGGTCGGCCCGGGGGTGAAGACCGGCATGCCCATCCTTACCAGCGATCCCCGCCAGGTGGGGCCTGACCTCATCGTCGACGCGGTGGCTGCGTACGAGCTGCACGGCGGCCCCTGTATCGCCGTGGATTTCGGCACGGCCACCACCTTCAGCGCCGTCTCGGCGGCCGGAGAGTACCTGGGCCATGCCATCGCCCCCGGCATCGAGATCTCCCTGGACGCTCTGGCCAACCGCGCAGCCCGGCTTCTCAAGGTCGAACTGGCCGACCCCGGGTCGGTCATCGGCAAGAATACCGTTCACGCCATGCAGGCGGGGGCCGTCTACGGCTTTGCCGGGCAGGTGGACGGCATCGTCGGCCGCATGCGCGAAGAGTTGGGCGGTTCGGCGGTGTCCGTCGCCACAGGCGGCCTCTCGGTTCTCATCTTCGACCACGCGTCTACCCTCGACCGGCTGGACCCGCTGCTCACGCTGAAGGGTCTGGAGATCATCCACCGGCGAAACCACTCGTAGTCATGTCCGACTCCCTCGAGAGGGGGGCGGCGGCGGGCGCCGCAGCCCCGGACGTACCGCCGTCCCTATTCCCGGGCAGACCCGAAGCGGACCCTGCCGGTGCGAAGGGCGGCACATCCCACGGCTTCTTCGCCACTCCTTTCTCCATCGGTTCGGTCTGCATCCCGAATCGGGTGGTGCTCGCGCCGATGGCTGGGATCACCACGTCGGCCTACCGGCGTCACCTCAAGACCCACGGCGTCGGTCTCGTCACCACGGAGATGGTGAGCGCCTACGGGCTCATTCACGGCAACCGGCGGACCACCGAGGATTTCCTGCGCTTCGCCGAGGAGGAGCGGCCCCTGGCAGCGCAGCTATTCGGAGATACGCCTGAGGTCATGGGGCACGCCGCTCGTCTGGTGTTGGAAGGGCAGCCGGCCGGGCGCGGCCGCGGGAACAGGCCCGCCGGCCCCTCCGCAGTCCCGGACATCCTCGACATCAACATGGGCTGCCCCGTCCGTAAGGTGTGTCGGTCCGGCGCCGGCTCGGCTCTTCTCGCCGACCCAGAGAGGGCGGTGGCCGTTGCGGAGGCCGTCATCAGGGTCGCGGCCGAGCACGGAGTGCCGGTCACGGTCAAGCTACGGAGCGGCGTACACGAGGGAGAGAGGACTGTAGTGGACCTCGCTCCTCGGCTGGAAGCGGTTGGCGTCGCGGCTGTGGGGGTACACCCCCGGGCAACCAGTCAGCACTACCGGGGGTGTGCCGACCACCGTGTCACAGAGGCGGTCGTGAAGGCGGTCGGTATCCCTGTGATGGCGTCGGGTGATGTGATGAGCGTCAGCACTGCCAGAGCGATAGTGGACGGCACCGGGGCGGCGGCCGTCATGCTGGCGCGCGGGGCGACCGGGAACCCTTGGTTGGTCGGAGCGTTGCTCGAGGGTTCGGAACGGGACAGGCCTCCTTTACCCGAAGTCGTGGGCGACCTGCGGGTGTTTCTCGCGTCTGTCCTCGCCGAGATGGGGGAGAAGCGAGGCCTCAAGTGGATGTGGAGGTTCCTCGGCTGGTACCTGCGGCCTGCCCGGGTGCCCGCGCCCGTGATCGCCGCTCTGCGGGCTTCCCCCGATGCGGGCGCGCTCGACCAAGGGCTGGCGGCTCTTGCGGCCGGGAGATACGAGGCCGGCGGGGAGCGCGGGGTCCGGTCCACAGGCACGGAGGACGAGATTTGACAACTCTCAGCCCGCACCATATAATGCCGCGCCCGCCCACTAGGGCTGCTGAAGAGTGAAAACCCGGCCGGGCAGGGCCTGCCCGGGAGCGCACACCGGCTCTGTATTGTGGAAGGAAGGAACCAGTGTCTCGCAAGGGAGTCATCCTCACCGAAGAAGGTCTCAAGCAGCTGCAGGACGAGGTCAATCACCTCTCGACGGTCAAACGCGAGGAGGTGGCGGAGCGGATCCGTCAAGCGCGCGATTTCGGGGATATCTCTGAGAACTCCGAATATGACGACGCCAAGAACGAACAGGCGTTGCTCGAGCATCGCATCAGCCAACTTCAGGAAAAACTGCGCCGTGCGCGGGTCATCAAGGAATCCGAGATCGATACCGATCGCGTCAGCGTCGGCAGCACGGTCACGCTCCGGGACAAGGGTGCGGGTGACATCCGCATCTACACGCTCGTTGGTTCTGCCGAGGCCGATCCGACCAAGGCCCGGCTGTCGAACGAGTCCCCGGTCGGGCAGGCTATCGTCGGTAGGAGGGTCGGGGACGTTGTGACCGTCAACATCCCGGTCGGCGCACTCGAGCTGGAGATACTCGCAATAGGGAAGATGTGATCGATGGACCTGCCGGAGTGGGAGCGGGACCGGCTGGCCAAGGCTGACCGTCTGCGGCAGGAGGGCGTCGAGCCGTACGCACGGAGCTTCGAAGGCCGGACGCCACTAGGAGAGCTGACCGAGCTGTATTCGGCGCTGGAGGCTGGTACCAAGGCCGAAGACAGCCACTACAGGGTGGCGGGTCGGGTGATGGCCCGCCGGGAGCACGGCAAAGCCGTCTTCCTCACGCTCCGTGACGGCTGGGACGATCTTCAGCTCTACAGCAACCTGGATGCACTGGGCGACGAGTCGTTCGAGCGGATGCGTGACTTGGACATCGGCGATGTCATCGGCGCCGGGGGTCACATCTTCCGCACTCGCAGGGGCGAACTCACGCTCTTTGCAGAGTCCTGGACCCTGCTCACCAAATCGCTGCGTCCTCTCCCGGAGAAATTCCACGGTCTTCAGGACCGGGAGACCCGCTACCGGCAACGCTACGTGGACCTCATAGCCAACCCCGATGTCGCCTGGCAGTTGCGGGCGCGCGGCAAGCTGGTGTCGTCGATGCGGCGGTATCTGGAGGGTCAGGGCTTCATCGAGGTGGAGACGCCTATCCTGCAGCCGCTCCCGGGGGGCGCGCTGGCCCGGCCGTTCGTCACCCATCACAATGCGCTCGATACCGACCTTTACCTGCGCATCGCTCCCGAGCTCTACCTCAAGCGGTTGCTCGTGGGTGGCTTCGACAGGATCTTCGAGATCGGCAAGAACTTCCGGAACGAGGGTATCTCCCTCGTCCACAATCCAGAGTTCACCATGATGGAGCTCTACTGGGCCTACGTCGACTACAACGCCATCATGGAGCTGGTGGAGAATATGATCCCGGTCCTGGCCTTGGATGTGGTCGGCACCACCGAGATCGTCATCGGCGAGTACTCCATCGACCTGACGCCCCCCTGGCCACGCCGTAGCATCGATTCGCTCCTGCGCGAGTACGTGGGATTGGGGCTCTTCGAGATCCGTGACGATCCGCAGCGCGGCAAGAGCGCCCTCGCCGAAAGGCACATTGAGGTGGAGAACCGAGACACCTTCTCCACCGTCGTCGACAAGGCCCTCAAGCACGTGTGCTGGCCCAAACTCATGTCGCCCACATTTGCCGTCGACTACCCGCTGGAGCTCAGCCCCCTGGCCAAGATCCACCGCGACGATCCTCGGTTGGTGGAGCGCTTCCAGCCCATCATCGGCGGCAAGGAATGCGGCAACGCGTTCTCCGAGCTCAACGATCCGATGGATCAGCGAAGACGCTTCGAGGAGCAGGCCCAAAACAGGGCCGCAGGCGACGAAGAGGCTCACGCTTTGGACGAAGATTTCCTGCGTGCCCTGGAGTACGGGATGCCGCCGGCGGGTGGTCTCGGTATCGGCATCGACCGACTGACCATGTTGCTGCTGGGCGTGGAGTCCATCAGGGACGTCATCCTGTTCCCGCAACTCCGGCCTGAGCAGCACCAGTAGCCGGACGTCGAAGCCACCCTTCCGGTCGCCGGGCCGGGGCTGCGGTCCGCCACGGGAGTCGATAAGCCACTCGTTGCCGCACCCGCGCCACAGATCGCGCCATAGCGCGCGAACCTTAGGAGCCGGCAGTTCGGGGCGGGGCCTCTGACAGGTTGCCGTCGAGAGATGGGTGGACCGAAGGGGGAAGGGGCGTTTCTTTCGGCCCCGTAACCCGCTCGGCGAACGACACGACGGCCGGCCCCACCACTTCGGGGAACTCGGCCTGGGGGTAATGGCCCGCTCCGGGGATCAGGAGCACCTCTCCGTGCAGGCGCTCTGCGACAAGCCTGGCCTCGCCGGCCGGGTCGGTGAAGTCCCTGTCGCTGTCACCCATGATGACGAGCGTCGGCGCTTTCACATCCGAAAACCTAGCTTCGACCGGGGCGTGAGACGTGTGTGTGGTCCGGGTGAAGGCCCGCCAGCGGCCGGCCCCGCGCAGGTTGGCGTCGAGACGGTCTTGGTGGTCGGCCAGATCGGGAGGCTTCCGGCCGGGATACTGCGAAGCATAGTAGAGTTTCCAGGCGCGGCGCCCCCAGGGCCGGAGCAAAGCAAGGCGAAACGCCAGCACCGCCATGCGGCTCGTGGGCGGGTTGCGCACGAAGGGCCCGATGAGGACCAAGCCGGCCACGCCGGCCGGCGATTCCGCAGCGGCCCACACCGCGGCCCCCGCGCCCATCGAGTTCCCAACGACGATGGCGGGGCCACCGAGCGCATCCACCAGCGCCGCGACATCCCCGCCGGCAGCGACGTCGTCGAACGAGTCGAACGACGTGTCGCTGTCTCCGTGGCCGCGCAGGTCCATGGCGACCGCGCGGAAGCCGGCGCGAACGAGATGAAGAGTCAGGAAGCGATACACGGAGCGCAGATCCCCCATGCCAGGGACGCATACCACCAAAGGGCCCGAGCCCGCGACTTCGTAGGCTATCCGGGCCCCGTTGCGCCGCAGGTATCTCACCGTACTGGTATCAAGCGGACTCGCATCGACCATGGTCTCCTCCTCGGCAGGATGGTTCCACGGGTGCGGCGACAGCAAACGGGCGTTCGCCTGTACGCTGGCGGGAGGCCCGCTCAGCCAATACCACCGATGTTTCCACCTGCCGCTCGGGGATGTCCCAGTATCGACGGAGCAGGTGGGTCTTCTCCTCCCAGCCCACGCGTTCGAACCCGTGCTTCTCGTAGAAGGCGATGGCCCAATCTGCAGCCGCCCAGGTGCCGATGAGTACCGGTTTGTGCGTGGTATCGAGGAGGGCTTTCAACAACCGCCCGCCGATGCCTTGTCTCTGTGCTCGCGGTGAGACGTACGCGTGACGGATGAGGGTCACATCATCCACGTCCTGGACCCCCATCACCCCAAGCAGCTCGCCGTCGGTGTCGAGGCCGAAGAAGCGCACGCCGGCGGCGATCTCGCTGGTCAGATATTCAGCGGGGAAATAGGGGTCATGCCAGCGGTCCTCGGGAATCACCCCTTTGTACCGCTGGGCGGCCTCGTTGACGATGGCCAGAACGGTGTCGTACTCATCGTCCCGGATGGGGCGGATGGAGGCGGCGGGGGAGGAGTGGGCATGTTCGTTCACGATGCCAGTATGGCCATCCCGACGGGCTCCGGCAAATC
>CAZWAR010000146.1:0-6000 GCA_964631965.1 uncultured Gaiellales bacterium | reverse complement strand
CAGCAGAGCGAAAACGGATTCTGGAAACGCCGGCCTTCGGGCCGGCGTTTCTATTCCGACCTGATCCATTGGGGAGACTTCCGCGTGGTCATCTCGATCGCGGGGGTCGGCGAGCCCGCGGCTATCGGCCGCTCCTCGAGGGGTTTGGTTCAGTGCACCTCTGTGCGAGGCGCTCTTCCACCGCGAGGGCCTTCTCATGCTCGAGGAGCGCTGCCTCTTGTCGATTCATGACTGCCAGCTGTTTTCCGATCGCACCCAGGAGTTCCGTTATTCTGTGGGGGAGATCCAAGGGCGTCTGGCCCCCTAGCGCGACAACGTCCTGGAGTAAGGGCCCAAGGTCCTCGGCCGCCCGCGCCACCGACTGCCAATCGGGCCGGAGCTTGTCGGGGGGGTTCAGAGCCGCCCACGCATCCAGAAGCCGCCGATACTCGGTGGGCCATGACGCTGCGGCCGTGTTGTCTTTGGCGGTCCAGACAGAGGTGTCGCGGAGCTTCCGCAACAGCCGCCCGACCTCCATAAAGAGGTGGCTGGCCTCAAGTTGGATCTGGGCGCCCTGCTTTTGGAATTCTATCCTGTCGGCTTTGCCCCCGGTTTCTTCCTGGAGGCTTGTCATGTGCCTCTTCTCCGTTTGACAACCCGGTCATTTTGGGACATCGTTAGGACGTTGGGCGATTGTGTCCGAAACTGCCGCTGCTCAAACATGGGACACGCTTTGAGCCCGTCATCGGGCCACCAGCGAACCGCCCAGTGAGACTTTTCGCGGTTTGATCGCTCGGGAGGCCGGCCCGAGCAGGGAGAGGCTCGGTGCCGAGAACCGCCAGAAAAAAGGCGTCCGAAGAGATCTTCCCTGTGGTCGCCATCGGGGCGAGCGCCGGTGGTCTCGAAGCCTTCGGCCAGATCTTGGAGCACCTGCCCCAAGATAGCAGCATGGCCTTCGTACTCATCTCCCACCTGCAAAAAGATGCGAAGAGCATGCTGGCGGAGATACTGTCACGCAGAACCGCGCTGCCGGTCGTCGAAGTTACGAACGGCCAACAATTGCAGCCGAACCGCATATACGTGATTCCCGCCTCGTCCGATCTCGGACTCGTCGGCCGCAAGTTGGTGCTCCTCTCCCGCGTAGGTGAATCCCACCCGCATCTGCCCATCGACCACTTCCTCAAGGATCTGGCCGAGGAGGTAGGACAGCGGGCTATCGGGGTCGTCCTTTCTGGGGCGGGTAGCGACGGGGTCGTCGGGCTCAGAGCCGTGAAAGCGGCCGGAGGAGTGACGTTCGCCCAAGAACCTGCAACTGCCGTGCAGAGAGACATGGTGCAGAACGCCATAGCCGCGGGCGTGGTCGATTACGTGCTGCCGCCCGACGAAATCGCCCGAGAGCTCGTGCGGCTCGGGAGCCACCGATACCTGAAAGACCAGGACGAGGCTTTCGAACCGTCCTCGGAGGAAATTCGCGAAGCTCTTCTTCGCGAGATCTTCCTGACACTCAGGCGGAGGATCGGGATCGATTTCAGCGGATACAAGCGAGCCACATTTGGTCGCCGACTCGCCCGACGCATGCTGGTCACCAAGACCGAGAATCTGGAAGAGTACGTGCAACTCCTTCGTCGGGCCCCAGAGGAGGTCAGTGCTCTCTATGAGGAAGTCCTCATCATGGTCACGGAGTTCTTCCGCGATCCGGATACCTTCGAATACCTGAAGAGGGAGGTGTTCCCGCGCCTGCGCGATGGCAGGGATGCCGGATCCCCCCTAAGACTATGGGTAGTCGGCTGTTCGAGCGGTGAAGAGGCGTATAGCTTCGCGATCGCCTTGCTCGAGCACTTCGGGGATTCTCGCCGGTTTCCGATCCAGATATTCGGCACCGACGTGAACGAGAAGGATATCGAAAAGGCGCGCGCCGGCTATTACCCGCAGAGCATCCAATCCCAAGTGTCACCCGAGCGCCTTCGGCGCTTCTTCCGGGAGGTCGACGGTGCTTATCGAGTGAGCAGCGCGGTGCGAGAGATGTGCACCTTCGCCCGGCATGATCTGACTCGTGACCCCCCGTTCTCCAGGCTGGATATCATCAGTTGCCGCAACGTGCTCATCTACTTCGACACGATGCTGCAGGAGCGGGTGATCCCCATCTTCCACTATGCACTCGTTCCCGAGGGGGTTCTGGTGCTCGGGCGCTCAGAGCAGGTCGGCAGACATTCGACCCTGTTCAGGCCGCTAGATCCCAAACACCACATCTACACGAGAAAATCCGTGCGAGTCCAGTTGCCGCTCTCGCAACTCGGTTCCCCGGAGACCAGACTGCTCGGGACGCAAGAGGACAAGCCGCGGGGCCGCGCACCGGAGAAGCCTCTCGACGCTCTCGACATCCCGCGGGAAGCCGATCTCGCTCTGGCGCGCACGCTGGCGCCGACGAGCGTGGTCGTGGACGAAAAATACGAGGTCCTTCACTTCCGGGGTGGGACCCGACTTTTTCTGGAACACGCGACCGGCAAGGCGTCCATGGATCTGTTTCGGATGCTTCGGGAAGGTCTCGCCTTCGAGACGCGGAGGGCCTTGGAAGAAGCGGCGACGACCTCGCGGCCGGTCGCCAGGCCCGGGCTGCGCATCAAGGAGGACACGTTCGACACCATCGTCGACCTCCTGGTCACCCCGTTCAGGTCAAGCGACGATCGCCAGTTCTTCGTCGTCTCCTTTGCTGAACCCCAGGAACGGGAGGCCAAACGGGGCGGGGCGGCAAGAACGCGCGCGCGGGTCGCCGAGCGGGAGCCCGGTGATGAAGTCGGGTTCCTCAAGAGGGAACTCGACGCCGCGAGGGAGCATCTGCAGGCGATCGTCGCCGAACGCGATACGAGCACGGAGGAGCTTCGGGCCGCCCTCGAGGAGGTCCAGTCGAGTAACGAGGAACTGCAGAGCACGAACGAGGAACTCGAGACAGCCAAGGAAGAGCTCCAATCGATAAATGAGGAACTGACCACTATCAACGATGAGCTGGAGATGAGGAACCTCGACCTCAGCCGGGCGCAAGACGACCTTCTGAACATTCTGCAGACGGCCTCCATCCCGATCGTGATGCTCGACATGGATCTGAAGATCCGCCGGTTCACGCCGGGCATCGAGGCCGCCTTCGGGATCGTTCCCTCCGACCTGGGCCGGCCGATCCTGGACCTCAAGCCGAAAGTGATGGTGCCCGACCTACAGCAGTTTCTGAGGGATGCCATCGAGATGCTCGCTCCAAAAATGCAGGAGGTCCAAGACGAGGACGGTCGCTGGTACTCGATGCGGGCCCGGCCCTACAAGACCTCCACGAACCACGTCGAGGGGGTGGTCCTAAGTTTCTTCGACGTGAGCGAGCTCAAGCGGGCCATGGGGGCAGTCCAAGCGGCCAAGGCTCTGGCCGACGCCCTCAACGAGGCGAACGCTGCGATCGGCTCGACGCTGGAATTCGACGAGATCATGCGCCGGGTGATGGTCGTTGCCACCAAGAGCCTTCGGGCAGATTCGTCGATCACCGTGCGCCGCGCCAACGGCGGCTGGGTGATTTCCCACGTGGACGGCGTCCCTTCGGATCTCGTGGGAACGCGCTTTTCGGACTCCCAGTTGCCTCAGATGGAATTCGTGCGCACCTCGCGGCTGCCCGTCAGTATCGACGACGCTGAGCACGATCCGCGCGTCACCGAGGACTTCCGAGCTCGCGTCGAAGTCGGCTCGGAGCTCGTTGTGCCCCTCATCGCCAAAGGGGAGACCGTAGGTGGACTGCTCATCAACAAGGGGCCAAAAAGAGCATCGTTTGAGCAGAACGAGCTCGACTTCGCCGTGAGTTTGGCCGCCTCCATTGCGCTCGCCCTGGAGAACGCCTGGCTCCTCAGCCAGGCCCTTCGCTCGCAAGAGCTCAACGCGGCACTCGCCGAGGTGATGGGACAGCTGGCCGGGGCGGAGGATTTTCCCGATAGTCTCAAGGCGGTTCTCGAAAGAGCGGCAAGCGCCCTGGGCGCCGAGGTGGCGCTCGCCTCGCTCGCTGTCGACGGCGCATGGGCCGTCTGCCACGCCGTCGGCACTTCGGCCGCGATCGTGGGCAGCTCCTGGGGAGAAAGGGAGGCCGGGGCTTTTGATCCACAGCGGTCCGCTGTCTCTCCGCTCTTGGCCACGTCCATGGATGATCCCCGGCTGGATGGGGAGTTCCTGAAACAACTGGGGGTAAGTTCCATCGTTCTGGCACCTCTTGTTCTTGGTCGCGCCGTCACCGGCCTGCTTCTCTTCGGATTCTCAGCCGAGAGCTCACCACTATCGGACGAGGAGTTCTCGTTCGTCGCCAAACTTGCCTCCGGGGCATCTCTGGCCTCAGAGAATGCCCACCTGTTTGCAGTCGAGCATCGATTGGCCGAAAACCTCCGGGAGCGACTTACGCCTCCGGTACCGGATATAGCAGGCCTCGAGATAGCCGCAGCCATACGGGTGGCGACACAGATCGAGAGGGTCGGAGGCGACTTCTACCTGGTGCTCCCGACGCGAAGCGGGAGGGCCATGCTCCTCGTCGGTGACGTGACCGGGAAGGGACTCGATGCCTCCGGACTCACCGACGTCATCGTCACGTCGGCCAAGGCATTCGCGTTGGTCGAGCCCTCCCCGGGATTCATTCTGGATGGTATCAACGAGATCCTATATGTGAGCGGCTCGCAGACCCGCATGGCCACCGCACTACTCCTTACGTTCGATCCGGAGACGGGCGCCCTGGAGGTAGCTTCGGCCGGTCATCCGCCCGCTCTGGTATGTGGTGGCGCATGCCGCCTGCTCGAGGTTCCGCCTGCTGCTCCTCTCGGTTTCGCCACGCGGCCCTACGAGACCTATGACCACACCCTCGCCCCCGAGGAGACGCTCGTCCTTTACACCGATGGGCTAACGGAAGCCAGGCGGGACGCCGAGCTCTTCGGCGAGGAACGGCTGCTACGCACTGTCGAGAAACTGCACGGTCTGAACGTCCAAGAGCTATCAGACGGCCTGCTCAAGGCGGCACAGGATTTCTCCCGGGGTGAATTGCAGGACGATGTCGCCATCCTCAGCGTTCGCCGGTCAGCGGCCGACGACGGCAAACGGCACCGTTAGCTCACGTCTGTCGAGAGATCTCCGGAGAGGCTGAAGGATCGGCCTCCTTGCCCAAGTGCAAGGACAGTGCCACTCGTGTGCCTCTGCCCCGCCTGTTTGTCACCGTGACCTCGTCTACCAGCGCACACATGAGAGGAAGACCCATGCCCCGGTGGCCTCGTTCAGGCTCGTTCCCGCCCCGGGGTTTGAAGCTCCCGGGGTGAGAGACGGCGAACGTCAGCCGACTTGGCGACACCCTGGCCTCGATACTGAGGGTTCCCTCGGGTCCGCCATGCTCTATCGCGTTTGCCGCTGCCTCGGACACGGCCACCTTCAGTCCATAGATCCTCTCGTCCGGCAACGAGAGATGCTGGGCGACCAACTCGGTGAAATCGCGGATATTCGCGAGTTCACCAAGCTCAGAAGGATACGTTCGTTTCCAGGAACGCGAGACCACTCGATGTTCGTGTCCGCCCTTTTGGCCGAATTCGAGCGGCTTGGGCGGGCTCTCCTCCGGTACGACTCGAACGCCCTCCCGTTCGGTGAGGCCGGAGAGGTAGAAGACGCGCCTGAGCTGAGGAGACAAGCCTCGTATCTCAACTTCGCCGGCATGGTCGAGGCCGTCAACGAAGTTGTATATCGCACAGAGTCCTGCGCTGTCGATGTAGGTCAAGTCGGCAAAATCGAGGACGACGCGCCGGGTGTCGGCTGCAAACCCGGAGAGCGCCTGGATGAAAGGAGCCGAGTTGTCGTGGCCAATCGCGCCCTCGACCTTGACCGTCGAGGTGGGCCCATCTTCATTCCGGCTTATTCGCACCCGGCCACTCCTACCCGTTCTCACCTGGCTCGTGATGCCCTCCATCATCGCAGGCTAAACATGCTGCAACGCGGCCATAATCACTGACAGGTGCGGGATGCGTGGCCGAG
>CAZWAR010000145.1:0-6138 GCA_964631965.1 uncultured Gaiellales bacterium | reverse complement strand
GCAGAACGCCTGCGTGGTCCAGGACGAGCTGAGCGAAGCGCTGCAGAAGGTCATCGAGGCCGACGCGGTTGTCGTGGGCTCGCCCAACTACCACATGCAGATGACCGGGCCGGTGAAGAACCTCTACGACAGACTGTTCCCTCTCGCCGATATCGCTTTCGACCCCCACATCACTTACAGACCCCGGTTCGCGCCCAAGAAGATGCTGACCGTGTACAGCCAGGGTGACCCGGACCCCACCACCTACCAGTCGTACTTCGACTACACGGCCGGCACCCTGTTTCCGGCCTTCGGACTCGAGCTGGTGGATAGCATCGTGTGTACTCAGGCGTGGGACCCGGCCGCCGTGGAGAGGGATGCGGGGCTCAAGATCCGCGCCTACGAAGCGGGGAAGGCGTTGGCCGCCAGCGCGTAGGGTGGGGAACCGCGCCTCCGATCGGAGGGTGCTGAGTCGCCTCCCGGTGGAAAAGGGGGCGGGAGATTGACAGCGCCGCCGACCGCGCGCCATAGTGGAAGTGGCAAAAACGGAAAAGCTATTCCACTTCGCGTCGGGCGCACTCGCGCCAAGGGGGTCACATGGGCGGCAACGGGAAGGACCGCAAGGGTAGGGAATGGACTACCGTCCGCGACCTCAGCTGGTGCGGCGTCGGCGCCGGCGCCAACGCCGCCATGGTGGATGCAAAGGATGGCAAGATCCTCCGTATTCGGCCGGCACGCTACTACGAGCGCTACACCCGCGAGGAAGTCAAGCCGTGGGTGATGCACGCCCGCGGTAAGACGTTCGAGCCCAGCGACAAGAGCCTTATCCCGCCACTCAGCATCGCCTACAAGAAGCGGGTCTACTCGCCGGCCCGCATCCGCTTCCCCATGAAGCGGGTGGACTTCGACCATCGCGGGTCAGTTGGTTCCACCGGTCCCGGGGGACGCAACATCCAGAACCGTGGGGTCAGCAAGTACGTCCGCATCTCGTGGGATGAGGCGCTCGACATAGTCACCAGCGAGATGCTTCGGATGAAGGAACAGTACGGCCCGGAGGCCATCCTCTACCAGTCGGACCAACACGGCGAGAACAAGGTGGTGCACGGTCCGCATGGCTGCGGGCGCAAGCTGCTGCGTCTTTTCGGCGGGTACACTCTGCAGGTGCGTCAACCGGACAGCTGGGAAGGCTGGTGGTGGGGGGCCAAGCACGTATGGGGCTGCGAGCCCGTGGGCCAGCAGATGCCACAGAAGAACCTCATCTGGGACATCTCCAAGAACTCCGAACTGCTGCTGTTCTGGGGCTGCGACCAGGAGACCACCACGTGGGGATGGCAGGGTCAGCTCCCCAGCCGGCTGAGCTACTGGTGGAGCGAGTTGGGCATACGGCAGATCTACATCGCTCCCGACTGCAACTATGCCGGCGCGGTGCACGCCGACAAATGGATCCCCATCCTGCCCAACACGGATGCCGCCCTCTACCTGGCGATAGCCCACGAGTGGTTCACAAACGGCACGTACGACAAGGAGTACCTCGCGACCCACGCCTACGGGGTGGACACGTTCGAGGAGTACGTCATGGGGCGCGAGGACGGGGTGCCGAAGACACCTGAGTGGGCGGCGCCCATCACCGGCGTGCCAGCGCGTACCACCAAAGCGTTGGCCGCCGAATGGGCCGCAAAACGGACCTCAGTGCTCATCGGTAACGGAGGCCCCGGTATTCGCGGACCGTACTCCACGGAGCCCGCTCGGCTGCAGGTGCTGTGCCTGGCCATGCAGGGCCTGGGCAAGCCGGGCTGCAACCAATCGAAGATGATCGAATGGGGACTTCACCACGACGACGACGCGGTGTCTCCGCCGGCCGCCTCGGTGTTCACGAGCGTGCTCGCCGGCTATACGGGCGGTACTCCGGGCGACACCAACTTCAATTTCGTGCCCAAGAGCCTCGTGCCCAGAGCCATTCTCGAGGGGTCGGTCGACTGGTGGGGCGCCGAGGAGGAGTTCGCGCCCCGGGAGAACCAGTTCGTCCACTACGAGTACCCGAGAGAGGGCTGCTCGCGCATCCACCTGATCTGGACCGACTCTCCCTCCTGGATCACCTGCTGGAACGACGGCAACCACTTCATCCAGGCCTTGCGGGACGAATCCATCGAGTTCATCTTCTGCCAACACCCCTGGCTGGAGAACGACGCGTTGTTCGCGGACGTGCTCCTTCCGTCGAACACCAAACTCGAGGAGGATGACATCGCCAACGACGTCTTCGGCGGCCAGATGAACATGCTGTTCCCGGAGACCAGGTGTGTGGCGCCGTTGGGCGAGTCGTTCAGCGACTACGAAATCGTGTGCAAGATCGCAGAGCGGCTCGGTCTGCTGGAAGACTACACCGAAGGCAAGACCATTCCCGACCTGATCAGGGCCGGGTACGAGCGCTCGGGCGCGGCGCATCTGATCAGCTGGGAAGAGCTGAACGAGAGGGGCTACTACGTAGTGCCGCCCGACCCGGATTGGGAGAAGATTCCCGCGGGGCTCATCGAATTCTACGAAGACCCCGAGAATCACCCGCTTTCCACACCCACAGGCAAGATCGAGTTCTATGCCACGGGATTGGCGGAGCACTTCCCTGGCGATGACGAGCGGGGTCCGGTACCCAGGTGGATCACCAAGGGCGCGACCCACGAGGAGACCCTGGGAACGGACCGAAGCAAGAAATATCCGCTGCTGGTGATGAGCAACCATCCGCGGTGGGGTGTCCATTCGCAACACGACGACGTCACCTGGCTGAGGGAGATCGAGACCTGCAAGATCCGCGGGTCCGACGGCTATCAGTACCACCCGCTCTGGATGAACCCGGCTGATGCGGCGGCCCGTGGTATCCAACAGGGCGATGTCGTCACCATTTTCAACGAGCGGGGCCGCGTGCTGGCCGGGGCGTACGTGACCGAGCGCATCATGCCAGGTGTAGTAGGTATGGACCACGGAGCCAAGTACGATCCCATAGTGCCTGGAGAACTCGACCGGGGCGGCGCCATCAACACCATCGTGCCGCGCAACACGACATCGAAGAACGCCGTCGGGATGGTGGTGTCGGGCTTCTTGGCGGAAGTCGAGAAGACCGACCTGGAAGGCTTGCGGCGGAAATACCCGGCCGCTTTCGCTCGCGAGTGTCACCAGTCGGCCGGTCCTTGCATAGCGGGGGTTCTCATGGAGCAGACGGATGCCTAGGGCCGGCGGACGTCCTCGAGGCTCGCTCGGAGGTGTTTCCGAAGAGGAGAGCGAACTGTATGTCCAGGCTCTGGCCCGGGGTCTCACCATCCTGGCGTTGTTCGACGTCGAGCACCCGGAGTGGAGCTTGAGCGACATCTGCTCCCGCACGGGTATCTCGAAGACCACGGCCTACCGGATGCTCCGCACCCTCGAGTGGAAAGGATTCGTCGCCTTCGACCATGAGGCCGAGCGGTATCACCTGGGGCCGGCCATGATTCCCGGGGCCTACCTGAGCCTTTCCTCGGTGAGTTTCGTGCGCTCGACCCATCCTTTCCTGGAGGACCTGGCCAAGACTACGGGGGAGACCGTCGAGTTGACGGTGGAGAGTGCCCAGGGCGCCGTGGTGGTGGACCAAGTGGCCACCTCACACCCCTTCAAGCCGAATCTTCCGACAGGCCGCATTCTCCGCAACATGGCCAACTCGGCCGTGCGAATGTGGGTGGCGATGCGGTCCGAGGAGGAACGGACGCGGCTGCTTCGCGAGCCGCAGATAAAGTTCACCCCGCATACGACCACAGATCCGGCGGAACTCGCGGCCATGTTGAAAGGTGCAGCCCAGGACGGGGTGGCCTACGACCTGGAAGAGCAGGACCTGGGAGTGTGTGCCGTGTCGGCGCCGGTCTTCGGACCGGGTAGCGACGTGCTGGCCGTGCTCACGGTCGTAGCGCCGTCAGACCGGTTCGGTCCGGAGGGCCGGGCCCGTAACACCCTGGCGGTCAAGGCCAAGGCAGAGGAGATGACCACCCATTTCCGGAGCACATTGACTCGCGCCCCAGAGGGTGCCAAACTAGAGTCATCGGTGATGTCGGAATAGCTATTCCTCTCAACGGAATAGCCAGGGAAAGGAGAGGAGGTAGGATGGCAGAAGACCGAGCCCCGAGCAGCAAGTCCGGTGAGAAAACGCTCATTCGGGACATCAGCTTCTGCGGGGTCCCCGAGAACGGGTCCAATGCCTCGATGGTGGACGTGAAGGATGGAAAGATCATCCGCATCCGCCCGATGCACTACGACTGGAAGTACGACCCCGAGAAACACATGAATCCCTGGAAGATGGAAGTGCGGGGCAGCACGTTCGAGCCGAGCATGAAGACGCTCATCCCCCCGTATTCCATCGCCTACAAGAAGCGCGTCTACTCGCCGGCCCGGGTTCGCTATCCCATGAAGCGCGTGGACTGGGATCCGAACGGGGCCCCCGGTTCCACCGGTCCGGGCGGACGCAACCCCCAGAACCGGGGCAAAAGCAAATACGAGCGCATCTCCTGGGACGAAGCACTCGACACCATCGTCAAAGAGATGAACCGGCTCAAGGAGACGTACGGCCCGACCTGCCTGCTCTACCAGTGCGACCAGCACGGCGAGAACAAGGTCGTCCAGGCCTGCCACGGCGCCGGTCGCAAGCTGCTTCCGCTGTGGGGCGGCTACACTCTCCAGATCCGCCAGCCCGACTCCTGGGAAGGCTGGTGGTGGGGCAGCAAGCACTTCTGGGGCTGCGAGCCGGTGGGCCAGGGCAAGCAGAGCAACCTGCTGTACGATGTGGCCAAGAACTGCGAACTGCTGCTGTTCTGGGGCTGCGACCAGGAGACCACGCCGTGGGGCTGGCAGGGCCAACTCCCGAGCCGCCTCAGCTACTGGTATACCGAGCTGGGCATCAAGCAGATCTACGTGTGCCCGGACCTCAACTACGCCGCGGCTGTGCACGCCGACCGGTGGATCCCGGTGCTTCCGAACACGGACGCCGCCCTCTACCTGGCCATCACGTACCAGTGGTTCAAGAACGGCACCTACGACAAGGAATATCTGAAGACCCACGCCGTGGGCGTCGAGGCGTATGAAGCCTACGTCATGGGCGAGGAGGACGGCGTTCCCAAGACCCCGGAATGGGCAGCCCCCATCTGTGGCGTCGAAGCCCGTGTCATCAGGGCTCTGGCGGCCGAATGGGCGTCCAAGCGCACCAGCGTGGTCATCGGCAACGGCGGCCCCGGCATCCGCGGCCCGTACGCCACCGAGCCGGCTCGCCTGCAGAACATCTGCCTGGCCATGCAGGGCCTCGGCAAACCGGGCATCAACCAGGTGAAGATGATCGAGTGGGGTCTGTTCGACTTCCCCGATCAGTATGCCCAGCCGAAACCGTTCCGTGTGCCCAACCTGCGCACCGCGTACACCGGCGGCCACCCCTCCGACCTGAATGACCCATCGCTCCCCAAGACGTACGTGCCCAAGGCGATTCTCGAGGGCAAGTGCGACTGGTGGGGATGCGAATCGGAGACCGCGCCCCGTGAGGACCAGTTCGTCCACCGGTTCTATCCGGCGGAGGGATGCTCCAGGATCCACGCCGTGTGGACCGACTCCCCCTCCTGGATCACCTGCTGGAACTCGGGTAACGACTACGTACGGGCCATGCAGCATCCGGACATCGAGTTCATGTGGGCACAGCACCCCTGGCTCGAGAACGACGCTCTTCTCGCCGACATCATCCTCCCGGTGAACACCAAGCTGGAAGAGGACGATATAGCCGGCGACATCTTCAGCGGCCAGTACAACCTGCTGTTCCCCGAGCACAAGTGCATCGAGCCGCTGGGCGAGTCCTACAGCGACTACGAGATCGTCTGCATGCTGGCCGATCGCTTGGGCCTGCTGGAAGAGTACACGGGGGGCAAGAGCATCCCGGAACTCATCAAATACGGCTACGAGACCTCCCGGTGCTCCGACCTCATCAGCTGGGAGGACCTGAACGACAAGGGCTACCTGGTTATTCCGACGGCGGACAACTGGGAAGACGAGCCCGCCGGCTTCCAGCGCTTCTATGAGGACCCGCGGAAGAACCCTCTGACCACGCCGACCGGACTTCTCGAGTTCGAAGCCACCGGTCTCAAGGAGAACTTCCCCGACGACAAGGAG
>CAZWAR010000144.1:0-6139 GCA_964631965.1 uncultured Gaiellales bacterium | reverse complement strand
GGAGGGATCAGTCTGTGCACCTTCCCCTATCACGTGGGCGCCTGGCTCGCGGGGGAGACGGTGGACGTGGTCACCGACGACCGCTCGGTGCAGGTCTTCCACCGCGGAGTGTTGGTCGCAACCCATGCCCGCCGTCACCCGCTTGAGGCGACACCTGTTGCAGGGAGCGAAAGGGCGAAGAAGTCCGGCCATCCGAGGCAGCCCCGGCTGAGGCCGAATCCAGAGGTGGTGGGAGTGCCGGTCATCCGCAAAGTGGACGGGCACGGGGACGTGAGCTTCGCCGGCGCCCGGTACGCCGTTGGGCGGCGTCACGCTCGCAAGGACATGGAGGCGCGCCTGGCGGGGGACATCGTCGAGATCTATCTGGACGGCACCCTCATCCGCACCCACTGGGCCAAGCACGACCCGAGCAAACTGCACGGAGCCTTCGGGGTTCCCGGGGGAAGACTGCGGAAGAAGAAGGCCTCATGAGAAATCGACAAACCCGATCGAGGCCTGAGTGACTGTAACAAGGGTACCGGAGCCACTATGTAACACGGGTACCGGGACTTGACATTTGCTTGCTCTGAAGATCCCGTCCTAGTGGCGAGGTGGCGAGTAGATGGTGAAAGCTCGAGGCCATCGAGATGCGACACATTGACGCCGTTGTGCTCCGCAGCCACGCGCCCGACCCTCTCGTCGAGAATCACGAATCCTTTCCCATTCCTCGATTGGAAAGTGGCCGAATCGGGTACTAGGCGCGTCGGGCACTTGCCGGATTGGGCACCGGGCTAGTACCGGTGCCAGCGGGGGCGTAAGCCATGCCCGGTCTTCGGGCCAAAGGCGGTGTCGCAATGCACGTGGCAAACCGGGGAAGGGACCGATCCCCGATCTGCCCCAGCACGAGTGAGGACGGCCGCTGCTGTGCACTCTCGTCGTGCGTCGGTCGATCGGGACACCAAGTGACATATAAGATTAGTCGCGGGGTTGCTCTGTAATGCTCTATAGCATTACAATATGCGACGGGTGTTCCCGGAGCGAGGGGACCCGGGGATAGGGGGCGGTTTCCTCACTCACGATTCTTTGACCGGGGAATCTCGTCATGGAGGACGATTCTCCTCGCGGCGAAGGAGCTGTCATCAGCAGCGGGGCGGGAGGTGCAATGGAAGACATATGTTGATGTGGCTGGCGTCCTAGGGAGACAATCCGTTCGAATGGGCCGTTGGCGTGTCGCCGTCGGCAGGAGGGACAAATGAAGAATCACACTCACTTGATGAGATACGCGATCCTGGCACTCGTGCTGATGATGGTGGTCGGGGTCGCCGCTGCATGCGGAGGAACAACCTCGACCACCCAGTCGCCGACGACGACCGCGGCTCCCACCACTACCGCTTCGACTCCGGCGAGCAGCGAGACCACGGCTCCGCCGGCCACGGAGACGACGACTGCTCCCAGCACCGAAACAACATCCGGCCTCGGCGAGTATAACGGCGCCGACAAGCAGTTCATCACCGAATTGCCTGAGCCCACTGTGGAGGCCGGTAAGCAGTTCACCGTCGGCTTCCTGCTGAACAACGGTGCCGTCGGCACGCTGGTCGCCATCGAGAAGGCGGCCCAGGCCCAGGTCGAATCCATGGGCGGCAAATTCATCGGTTATGATGCAGCCACCGATGCTCAGAAGCAGGTCAGCCAGATGGACCAGCTGATCAGTCAGAAAGTCGATGCCATCCTGGCATATTCGATCACCGACGCTACCCTCACCCAGGGGATCCAATCGGCTGCCAACGCCGGCATCCCGGTGATCCAGGTCGAGGTGCCGACCAACCCCGAGACTCCGTTGAACGCCGGGGCCGTCTCTCTCGTCACCCTGGCTCACGACTTGGGCTGCTACGACACCATGAAGTACCTTTCCGAGCAGACTCCCGGGGCCAAGGTGGCCTTCATGAACTACGGCCTGCCGAATGAAGCCATCGTGTACATCATGGGTCAGGCACACTACTGGGCCACGCAGTTCGGGCTCGACGTCCTCCCGGATGAAGTCTCTGCCATCAACCCGAGTCCGGCCGCCGCGAGCGATGCTGCGCAGTCGATCCTGGCCAAACACCCGGATGCCGACTACATCGTCACTTTCAACGACGTTTCGGCCAATGCTACCGCCAAAGTGCTGAGCGCCGCGGGCAACACCACGATCAAGGTCGCGACTCCCAACGGTGGCGACGCCATCAGTGTCCCACTCATCAAAGACGGGTCTGTGGTCTGTGTCTGGGCGGGGCAATACGTGAAACTCGGCCAGCAGGCTGCGATCGCGGCCTATGACGTCATCACCGGGCAGGGCAACCTGCCGGAGCGCGTCATGGTGACGGGCCCGTTGGCCACGAAGGCCAACGTTGATTCGGTCACGTTCGTACAATAGCCACTGAATGGTTCTTGACTCATTCTGGTGCTCGGGCTCTCCCGGACGTTGTGTCCGGGAGAGCCCGCAAAAGGAAGCGGAGGATTGAGTACGGCAGATACAGTCGGATGCGCACCTCTTTTGCGCATGGCGAACTTGCACAAGTGGTTCGGAGGGGTCCATGCGCTCGACGATGCCCACATGACCATCCAGAAGCCGGGGGTGGTTCACGCTTTGATGGGGCAGAACGGCTCGGGCAAGTCGACCATGCTCAACGTCCTCTCCGGCCAGTTGCGGCCGGATAGCGGAACCATCGAGCTGGACGGTCGGGCGGTATTGTTCCGCAGCCCGCCCGACGCTCTCGCCGAAGGCATCGCGATGGTGTCCCAGGAGACGGCTCTCGCCGACCACCTGTCGATAGCCGAGAACATCCTGCTCGGACGCAGGCTGGTTCACGGCGCGACCGGTATCGATTGGTCCGCGAGCCGGACAAAGGCCAGGGACATACTCGGTTATCTGGGAGTGGACTACGATCCCGAGTGGGAGGTCGCCTCTCTCCGTCCCGATCAGAAGCAGATGGTGGAGATCGCCAGGGCCCTATCGACTGAGGTCAGGATCCTGGTGCTCGACGAACCCACCAGTTCGCTCACCGATGAAGAGGTCCAATGGCTGTTCGCGGCCATCCGACGTCTCAAGGAACGCGACGTGTGTGTTCTCTACGTCTCGCATCGTCTTCCCGAGATCTTCGAGATCTGCGACGAGGTGACGGTGCTTCGCGACGGCGCGACCGTTGAAGAGGGTCCAATGTCCGACTACACACCTACTTCGATCGTCGACGCCATGGTGGGGTCGGCCCGAGCCCATGGTGTCCGCACGGACGGGACGGCCGCCACCGGAGTGCCTCTCCTCGAGGTGGAGGACCTGGCCGTCACCGGTAGTCTGGCCGGCGTGTGCCTCGAGGTGCAGGAGGGGGAGATCGTGGGGCTGGCCGGCCTGGAGGGCTCCGGGCGACGTGAGTTGATCGAGGTCGTTTTTGGACTGCGGCCGCGCACGTCGGGATCCATCTCTCTCGCCGGGGCTCCATACAGCGCGAAGAAGCCGAGAGACGCCATCAGGCAGGGGATTGGTTTCGTGCCTCCGGACCGCAAGGTCGAAGGCGTGATCCTCCCGCTTCCGGTGCAGGACAACCTGGGTCTGCCTGCGACGAGCGAAGCATTCCGTCTGCTCGACCCCCATCGGGGAGCCGTCCGTTCGGAAAGCGCTGAGGTGGCAAAGCTTCTCAGCATCAAGGCTGCGCTGGACGCTCCCGCCCGGACGTTGAGCGGCGGAAACCAGCAGAAAGTCGTCCTGGGCAAGTGGATGGTGCGACCGCCCAGGCTGCTGCTGCTCGACGAGCCCACCCGGGGCGTCGACGTGGCCGCCAAGGGCGAGATCCATCGCCAACTGCGCGAGGCGGCCAAGCGAGGCATAGCCATGCTGGTAAGCTCGTCCGAATACGACGAGTTGTTGGAACTGTGCGATCGCATACTTGTGTTGTTCCGGGGAAGGATCGTGGCCGATCTGTTGCCGGAAGAGGCCACCGAGACACGAGTCGCTGCGCTCGCGGGAGGCGCAGGCCAAGACGATGAGATCCGCACACCTGAGGTAGCTTCATGAAGAGACTTTCCAAACTCTGGGGGGCGACACGGCCGTTCCGGCCCGTGCTCATCGTGGTGATCGTGCTGGTCGCTCTGTTTTCAATCTGGTTGCCAGCCTTCCGGACGTCCCTCAATATTCAGAACATCTTCACCTCCATCGCCGTGCTGTGGCTGGTCTCGATGGGCATGACCCTCGTGCTCATCAGCGGTGGCTTCGACCTGTCTCTCGGGGCCATCGCGACGTTCGGCGGCATCTTTCTCGGTACGCTCCTGGAGCACTCGTCCATGCCCGGGTGGGTGGCGGTGATACTCACCGTACTGATCGGCGGCATCGTCGGCGGGGTGCTCAACGGGATCTTCATTGGTATCTTCCGGCTGTCGGTCTTCGTCGTCACGCTCGCCTCGATGACCATTTTGACGGGCATCATTCTGGTATGGACCAAGTCTGCCTCCATCTACGTCAACAATCCCATCGCCGGACACCTCGCCGTCTCTCGGCTGGGTGGTATCCAGGTACCCATCTACATCATGGCGGTGGTGTTCCTCATCTTTCTGTTCGTCCAGACACGCACCTACTTCGGCCGCGATATCTATGCGACCGGGGGCAGTTATACTGCCGCCCGGCTGTCCGGCATCCGGACGGAACGGACGCTGATCATGGTGTACGCGGTGGCCGGGGCGTGTGCCGGCCTCGGCGGCGTGATCGCACTCGGTAGGGTGGGGGCGGCCACGCCGGTCGTCGACAACGGGCTGGCCCTGCAGGCCGTGGCTGCGGTCCTCATCGGGGGGACGCTTCTTACAGGTGGCTCTGGGAGCGTGGTGGGGACTGCCTTCGGCTGTCTCTTCATCGGGATCCTTCAGAACGGGCTCAACCTGGCCGGTGTCGGTAGCGACTGGCAGTACGTGGTCACAGGCGTCATTCTTCTCATGTCCGTTCTGGCGGGTGGTCTCCAGGCCTCTCGTGCGGGGCGGCTCGCTCAGTTGAGGCAGATGTTCGGTGCCAACAGGGCTCCAGCTGCGGCCTGCTCGCTGGAGCCCGGGACCGGGGATAACGCGACCTCCGCTCCCGAGCGACCCAGCCCCGGCAACCACACCCCCGAATGATCGCCCGTCCGGCATACCAGGCCGGCGAGGAGGGCGAAGAGAAGCCTCGCAAGGCTGAAGCTGCATACATGCGGATCGCCCGCACCATCACCGAGCGGATCCATCGCGGCGAATATCAACCGGGCGAACAACTCCCCAACGAGAGACAACTCGCCAAGGAATTCGAGGTGAGCCTCATGACCTTGAGGCGGGCCATCCAAGTCTTGGCCGAACGGGGACTTACGTCCTCGCAGCAGGGGCGGGGAACCTTTGTCCGCTCGTTCGAATTGGGGCAGGCAGTGTTCGGTCTCCATCAATGGAGCGAGCAGTGGAGTCATGTGACCACCCAGGTCAAACTGCTCGAGGCCTCGAGCAGGCCGGCCAGCGAGTCGGTTGCGCGCGTGCTGCGCTGCGAGTTGGGGGCGAGGACACTCTTCTTGCGGCGTCTCGTGCTGCGAGACGGTGTGCCGATCACGTATAACTGGGAGCACGTCCTTTTCGACCCGCGGCGACCTCTTGTGGAGACCCAACTTCGGATCACATCGCTCGAAGGGCTGCTGCGATCGGCGCCTGGTCCGGCGATGTCGGCGGGGCGACTCAAGATAACAGCGTGCACTCTGACGGACGAAGAGGCGAAACTGCTCGACCTGCCCAACGGGGCGGCGGCCCTTCGCTTGGAACACGTCTTCACCGACGCCACCGGCAAACCCATCAGCTGGGGTTGTTTCCTCTGCAAGGCCGATTGTTTCTGGCTGGAAACGGCGGTAGGCGGCCTAGACCAGTATGAAGGGGACGGTGACGATGGACCGAGCTAGGGCTCTCACCCAGGCCATAGTCGAGATGGATGAAGATTCGGCCGTGCGGCTCGTCGTCGAGATGGTCGATGCGGGGGCCAGCCGGTCGGCCATCCTGCAGGCTGCGACGGCGGCTCTACAAACGGTAGGGGAGCGGTACGAACGCAAGGAGTACTTCCTGTCGGCGCTGATCGTAGGCGGGGAGATATTCAAGAAGGTGGTGGAGGTCCTGGGGCGGCTGTCCGCGATACCCG
>CAZWAR010000143.1:0-6146 GCA_964631965.1 uncultured Gaiellales bacterium | reverse complement strand
CTAGTGGTGAGTTCGATTTCTACAAGAGGTTCTGTCCGTCAAGTCCCATAGGAGGAAGAGGGAACCAGGAGGAGGCGTGTGATGAAGACCAAGGCTTGCGATCTGGTCTGCAAACTATGCATCGCAGGTGGCCTGGTGTTTCTGGGCATTCTGGTTCTCTGCTTTTCCTGGGGGGTGTCTTTGATCGGAGCCGTGCTGGCCGGACTGGCCACCCATTCCTCCCTGGTCATGGCCGTCACCAGCCTGACCATCACCTTCGTCCTGTCCGTGCTGATCTCCTTGCGAATAGCCTATCGATAAGTCGCTGGATTAGGCGACGTGGGAGTCCAGGGAGACCAGCCTCAATAATCTGCCGGTCTGCGGCCAAGAGCTGCGGGACGGGCGGCTGTCCAGGTGGACGGCGAATGGGGCTATATCGATGCCTAAGGACGGACGGTTATCGCGTCGGCCCTCGGTGCCGTCACCGGGTGAAGTACTGGATCAGCACCTGCTCCTGCTCGGCGGTCAACTGGGCGCCGCGTCTCACCATGTCGTCGATGAGCGCTTGCGCTTGGTCGGCGCTGCTCGCGCGATAGTTCAGAGCCAGGTCGGTCGAGTGGCAGCCGCTGCATGCCTGGTCGATGATCGCCAAAGCTTGAGCCTCGGCATCCGAGGGAACGGTGGTTGACGTCGATCCGCCCGGCTGTCCCTGGGAGCCGCCCGAGGTGCCCTGGTTGGCGGCCAGGCTTTCGGAGTAGCCCTGGGCCAGTGTCTGCCTCTGGGCGTCACTCAGCTTGGTGCCGGGGTGGATGATCGTGTACTGCCACGGGGGCATCTCATCGACCCCGTGCTGGAACCCTTCCACGGACGGACGCCCCTGGTAGTCGGAGAAGTTGAGGCGGGCGCGTCCTGCATCCACGTCGTGTTGTACCAGCCAAGAGAAGGGGGCGATGTAGGTGGCCCACCACCAGTTCGTCTCGTTGCTGTGGCAGTCGTAGCAGGACTTCTTGGCGATGGCTTCGGCCTGTGAATCCACCCATACGAAGGCGTTGGCGACGGGGGGGTTGGTGTGGGAGCTCCGGCCATATGGGACGGCCTGCATGACGGCGAACACCACCACCAGCCCGACGATCACCCACAGCACGATCTTCTTCCAGGAGCGCCTGCGCTTGCCGGCCACCGTCCCTCCTCGTGTGCGTCCGTCCGGCTCCTCGCGAGCCGTCCAGATGGGCAGTATAACGGCTGGAATACAGCAACACCTTGTCAACGTCTTCGGTCACGGCCTGCCTATGCGGCGCGCGGGGCCCGACAACTGTGCATCGGCGATGCCGCGCCCACCCCGGCCTATCCCTGCCGCTCCAAGGTCGATCCCGCTCTCGCTCATTGTGAGGGCACCGGTTTCTCGAAGCGCCCGATGCGCGCTCGGCGCCCTCGTTGCTATCATGGGCTCGATCGGGATTCGGGTACCGGCTCGTCCGGCGGGCACCCACCGCAGGAAACCATCGCATGAGGGGACGTGGGGTCAGATGGCAGACGGCACGACAGGGCAGGCAGGCGACAAGGTGAAGGTCCTGGTCAAGGAAAAGATCGCCCAAGCGGGCATCGATATCCTGAAGGAGCACTTCGACGTCGAAGTGCGTACCGACATGACCGACGAGGAGCTCACCGAGCGGATCAACGACTACGATGCGATCATCGTTCGCTCCGCGAGCCAGATCTCGGCGGATGTCCTCAGAAACGCCACACGCCCGAAGATGATCGGGCGGGCCGGCGTGGGGGTGGACAACATCGACGTCAAGGCCGCTACCCAGAAAGGGATCGTGGTCGCCAACGCCCCGGGCTCGAACAGCCTGTCGGTGGCAGAACACGCTCTGGGGCTCCTGCTCGCCCAGGTCCGGCAGATTCCGAACGCCAACGCTTCCATGCACGCCGGGCAGTGGGAGAAATCCAAGTTCAAGGGCATGGAGATCACCGACAAGGTGCTGGGCATCATGGGCCTGGGCAAGATCGGGATTCTGGTGGCCCAGCGGGCCAAGGGATTGCACATGCAGGTCGTGGCCTACGACCCCTACGTTTCCGTCGACCGCTTCGGTGACCTCGGTATCGAGAGGGCGGAGACGCCCGAAGCCCTTTACGCCGTCTCGGACTTCATCAGCGTACACCTGCCCAAGACAGCCGAAACCGTGGGGATGATCGATGACGGGGCCTTCGCCAAGATGAAGAAGGGCGTGCGCATCATCAACTCGGCTCGGGGAGGGATCGTGGACGAGGAAGCGCTGATGCGCGCCCTCGAATCGGGTCAAGTCGCCTCGGCTGGGCTGGACGTTTTCTCGAAGGAGCCCGTGCCCGCCGATTTTCCTCTGGCGAAGTTCGACAACGTGATCATGACCCCGCATCTCGGAGCCTCCACCACCGAGGGGCAAGATCGTGCCGGCGTGGTCGTGGCCGAGCAGATCGTCGCGGGGCTCACCGGCGGAGTGGTGACGTACGCGGTGAACATCCCCTCGGTCTCCGAGGAAGCGATGCGCGCCATCGGACCGTTCCTTCCCTTGTGCGAGACTCTGGGGCATCTCATGTCGGCGATCGCGGAAGGTCCGCTCTCCAAGGTGACCGTTCACTACGAGGGCGCGCTCGCCGACCACGACACCAAGCTCCTTTCCTTGGCTGTCACCAAGGGCTTGGTGGAGTGGGGCTCGGATGAGGCGGTCAATTACGTCAACGCGCCGCTCATTGCGGCCGAACGGGGACTCCAGGTCTCCGAGGCTATCGACCGGCTTTCCCCTGACTACACCAATCTCATAACTCTGAACGCTGTCGACAAGCAGGGCGAACTGAGCACGGCCGGCACCGTTTTCGGGCCCCGAGACCGGATGCGCCTGGTTCAGGTCTACCGGCACGACATCGACATCGAGCCTTCGGAACATATGGTCTTCATGCGCTACGAGGATGTGCCCGGCATGATCGGCCGCGTCGGCACGATCATCGGGGGGAGCGGCATCAATATCGCCTTCATGAACGTGGGACGCAAGAAGGTGGAGGGAAAAGCGGTGATGGGTCTGGCCCTGGACGATCCCCTGCCCTCCGCCATCCTGGACGAAGTCCGCAAGATTTCCGGCGTCGACGGTGTCCGCGCCGTGGAGCTTCCGGTGGCTGCCCGACCGAATCTCGGATGACCGAGCAAACGATCTCGGCGAAAGGAGCATCTTTCTCATGAAACCGGCTGTTCGCCCCGGCAATCCCTGCTTCTCGTCGGGTCCCTGCGCCAAGCGCCCGGGGTGGAGCGTATCCGCTCTGGAATCGGCGCTGGTCGGTCGCTCTCACCGCTCCAAGGGCGGGCGGGCCCGGATACAGGAAGTGCTCGATCGTTCCCGCGCTCTTCTGGGAGTGCCGGACGACTACCGCATCGGCATCGTACCGGCTTCCGACACGGGGGCGGTAGAGATGGCCCTGTGGTCGTTGCTCGGGCCGCTCGGAGTGGACGCGCTCGCCTGGGAGAGCTTCGGCCAGGGATGGGTGACCGACATCGTCAAGCAACTCAAGCTCCCCGATGTACGGGTGCTCTCCGCCGACTACGGGAAGATCGCCGACCTATCGGTTGTCGACCCCGACCGCGACGTCGTCTTCGCCTGGAACGGAACGACCTCGGGGGTCCGGGTACCGGACGGTGACTGGATACCCGCTCCACACAAGGGTCTCTTCATCTGCGATGCCACCTCGGCCGTCTTCGCCATGGATGTTCCCATCTCCAAGCTGGACGTGGTGACGTACTCCTGGCAGAAGGTACTGGGAGGCGAAGCCCAGCACGGGGTTCTGATCCTCAGCCCCCGCGCGGTCGAGCGCTTGGAAAGCTACGCGCCCCCGTGGCCGCTCCCGAAGATCTTCAGGATGACGAAGAGCGGCAAGCTGAACGAAGGGATTTTCAAGGCCGACATCATCAATACGCCCTCGATGCTGTGCGTGGAGGATGCCCTCGACGGCCTCAAGTGGGCGGAGGAGATCGGCGGACTTCCAGAGTTGATCAAGAGGAGCGAGGCCAATCTGGCTGCTGTCGCCGACTGGGTGGCCCGCACGTCCTGGGTGGACTTCCTGGCCGCAGATGCGGAGATCCGGTCCAGCACGTCCATCTGCCTGAAGATCGTGGACCCGTCGTTCACGGCTCTGCCCGACGAGGACCAGGCGAAGCTCGTGAAGCAGATCGCGTCGCTACTGGAGACCGAGGGAGCGGCCTACGATGTCGCCTCGTATCGAGAGGCTCCCGCAGGGTTGCGTGTCTGGGGAGGCGCAACCGTGCGGCGGGAAGACCTGGAAGCCCTCTTCCCCTGGCTCGACTGGGCGTACGAACAGGTCAAGAGCGGCTAGGAGGGCTTTTCCGCCTCGATCGCGGCCGGTCGATACGCCGTAACCCGAGTCTTCGGTAGCCACTCACGGGGGAGCGGCCCAGGGCATGCCTGCGGCCGCTCGAGGATGGCAGCCGGCCGGGCATCTCGTTGCGCCTACCTAGCGGTCGGTAGTATCGTAAGTCATGTCGCATTCAGCGAGTCATCGGGAAGTCGACAGACAGCGGACATCCAGTGCTCCTGGGGAAACGGAGGTCAGGCTGCTCGACACTCAGGGCAGCTGCTTCGCGCAGTCGAGTCCGATTCACGTTTGGACGCCCACTTCTACCACGCTCTAGTCCTGTCTTCAGTGTTCGCGTCCTTTGGGGGGGATCATGCCGCACACGAAACAGTCTCCCGGCGGTAAGGGAGAGAACCATGTTCCCGAGGCGACGGCGGTCAGCCGTCGTGATTTCCTGCGCATCGCCGGCCTTTCCGGTGCGGCGATCACGGTGAGTGCCGGTCTGGGGGGGCTACTCGCCGCCTGCGGCGACGAAGCCGGCTCAACGACCACTACCGCAGCATCAACTGCCACAACAGCCGCGACGTCCACCACCGCATCGCCCACGTCGACCAGTTCCGCTCCCACGACCAGCGCCGGCGTCGAGACCGGCCGTGGGATCAAAGTGGGCTTTGTCGCCCCGATCACCGGTGCCATCGCCCTGTTCGGGGTGCCCGACCAGTACTGTGCGGGCCGTTGGGAAGAAGCTGTCAAGGACGGGCTTGTGTGCGGGGACGGAAAGAACCATCCGGTATCCATCCTGCTCAGGGACAGCCAGTCCGACAGTAACCGGGCGGCGCAAGTGGGAGGCGACCTGATCGCCAACGACGGCGTGGACGTCATCATGGCGGCCTCCACCAACGATACGGTCACGCCGGTCGCCGGGCAGGCGGAGGCCATGGGATGTCCCATGTTCTCCAACGACGCGCCCTGGCAGGCGTACTACTTCAGCCGGAACCCGCCGGCCGAAGGTTTCAAATGGACCTGGCACGCTTTCTGGGGGCTCGAGGACATCATCGGGACGTTCACCAGCATGTGGCAGAGCATGCAGACCAACAAGAAGGTCGCCGGCATGTGGCCCAACGATGCGGATGGCAACGCGTGGGCGGATCCCAAGATGGGGTTTCCTGGGGTTCTCCCGGGGATGGGATACGAGGTCGTCTACGCCGGCGGGTATCAGAACGGCACGGAGGACTACACCTCCATCATCACCGATGTCAAGAAGGCGGGTTGCGAGATCCTCACGGGCGTTCCCTTACCTCCCGACTTCCCTGTGATGTGGAACCAGATGCTGCAGCAAGGGTACAAGCCTCCGATCGCTTCGGTGGGCAAGGCGCTTCTGTTCCCGCTCGCGCTGGAAGCCATCGGGCCCACCGGGTACGGGCTGTCGACCGAGGTCTGGTGGACGCCGAGGCATCCCTTCAAGTCCTCACTCACTGGAGAGACGTGCCAGCAGTTCGCGGATGACTTCGAATCGCGCACCGGCCTCCAATGGACTCAGCCTCTGCTGCACTACGGGGTGTTCGAGGTGGTCGTCGATGCGCTCAAGAGGTGCGCGAACATAGACGACAAGGAGGCCGTCGTCAAGGCCATCAGCACCACCAAGTTGGACACCATCGCCGTCCCCATCGACTTCACCGCGCCGGTGGACCCGAACTCGCTGCACCCGGTCCCGAACGTCTACAGGACCCCGCTCGTCGGCGGCCAGTGGGTCAAGGGGACCGGCAAGTGGCCCTTCGAGATCGTCATAGTCGACAACAAGATGGGACCGGCGATTGCGGTCGAGGGAG
>CAZWAR010000142.1:0-6180 GCA_964631965.1 uncultured Gaiellales bacterium | reverse complement strand
CTAGGGTCGAGGAGGGGAGGCGGCGTGCGGATCGTGGTGGCGCTGGGTGGCAATGCCCTTCTCAAACGCGGAGAGCCCCTCACCGTTCAGAACCAGCGAGAGAACGTCCAGGTGGCGGCCAGGGCTCTCGCTCCGCTCGCCTGTGGCAATAGGCTCATCGTCACTCACGGCAATGGTCCCCAGGTGGGTCTGCTCGCCCTCGAAGCGGCGGCGGTGGCCGGGGTCGAGCCGTTCACGCTCGACGTGCTCAGCGCTGAGTCCGAGGGCATGATCGGCTACATGATCGAGCAGGAACTGGGAAATGTCCTACCGGAGGACGTTCCGTTCGCCACCATCCTCACCCAGGTGGAGGTCGACCCTGCCGACCCGGCCTTCCAACAGCCGAGCAAACCCATCGGTCCCGTATACAGCCGGGAGGAAGCTGAACGCCTGGCCCGGGAACATGGCTGGACGGTCGGCCCTGACGGCGACAGGTGGCGCCGCCTGGTGGCGTCGCCCCGACCTCTGCGCATCTTCGAGCTGCGCGTGATCGATTGGCTCGTGGAGCGGGGCGTGGTGGTTATCTGCAATGGGGGAGGCGGCATCCCCACCCGGCTGACCCCGGACGGTGTGCTCATGGGGGTGGAGGCCGTCATCGACAAGGACCACGCCGGTTCCCTATTGGCTCGCTCACTCGGCGCAGGCATCTTTCTCATGCTTACCGACGCCTCCGCCGTTTGGGAGGGCTGGGGGACCGAACGCGCCCGGGCGATCCGCCGGGCGTCGCCGGAAGTTCTCGGGAGGCTCGATTTCGCCTCCGGCTCCATGGGCCCGAAGGTCGAGGCTGCCTGCGAGTTTGCCCGAGCGACGGGTGGGCAGGCGGGCATCGGGGCGTTGGGCGATGCCCAGGCTATCGTTCAGGGCCGGGCGGGTACTCTCATCTCGACGGAGTTCACCGGCATCGAGTACTGGCCCACACTCTTCGACGGCTAGCGTGACGAACGGCTATTTCATCGCAGCCCTTGCAGGGTTGCTCGTGGTGGAGGCTATCGGCCTGACGGCCCGCCTCCTCAATCTCCGGGCTCTCGATCCCGAGCTTCCCTCAGAGTTCGCCGACGTCTACGATGCTGAGGCTTATCGGCGGTCCCAGGAGTACACCAGGGTGAATACAGGCTTCCATTTGATCGAGAGCCTGTTCGACCTCGCAGTGCTTCTCGCGTTCTGGCTGGCCGGCGGTTTCGGTTGGCTGGACGGGCTCGTCCGCGGCTGGGCTCTGAACCCGGTAGCAACGGGCCTCATCTTCCTGATCATCCTGGTCGCGGCTCGGGGAGTACTGGGGCTGCCCTTCAGCATCTACGGGGTTTTCGTGATCGAGGAGCGCTTCGGTTTCAACCGGACCACTCGGAAGACCTTCATCTTCGACCTGCTCAAGAGTCTTCTCGTGGGTGCGATCATCGGGCTTCCCCTGATGGCCGGGTTTCTCGCGCTCTTCATCTATGGCGGAGAATTCGCCTGGCTCTATGCGTGGGCGGCCGTCGTCGCCTTCTCGTTCGTCATGCAGATCGTCGCGCCTGCGCTCATCATGCCTCTCTTCAACAAGTTCACTCCCCTGCCCGATGGTGAACTCAAGGACGCCATCGTCACGTACGCGCGGCGTGTCGACTTCCCCCTGGAGGGAGTGTTCTCCATCGATGCCTCCCGGCGTTCCAGCAAAGGGAACGCCTTCTTCACAGGTTTCGGCAAGCGCAAGCGGATCGCGCTGTTCGATACCCTTATCGAGCGGCACTCGACAGACGAACTCGTGGCCGTACTCGCGCATGAGGTGGGCCACTACAAGAAGCGCCACGTCCTCATCGGCACCATCGTCTCGGCGCTCGAAACGGGCCTGTTCCTCGGCCTTTTCGCGCTGTTCCTCGACCAGCCGGGCCTGTTTGCCGCCTTCGGGGTCGATGCACCCGGGGTGTGGACGGCGGTGGTGTTCGTTGCCCTCCTCCTTCAGCCCCTGGAGCTGGTCCTGTCGGTGGGCGGCGCGGCGTTGTCGCGACGGCACGAGCGGCAGGCCGACCACTTCGCTCTTATCACCACAGGCCGCGGGGACCTCCTGGTTTCTGGACTCAAGCGTCTCGCGAGGGACAATCTGAGCGATCTCACGCCCCACCCTGTGTACGTCTTCCTCAACTACTCGCATCCTCCGACGCTGGAGCGGGTGAAGGCTCTCGAAGCCGCCGGATGAAGTACTCGTTCGGGCTGCTCCGCATAGGCCTCGCCGGGATCGTCTGGGGGTCCATCCCGGTGTTCATCCGCATGGTGGATGTCTCGCCGTTCGTCATCGTCTTCTGGCGAGTGGTGTTCGGAGGAGCGGTGGCCCTGGTCTACCTGTTGGCTACGCGGAAACTCGGCGCGCTGCGGCGGCTCGACCGGCGGGGCGTTCTCGCCCTCGTCGCCGTCGGGGTGCTCCTGGCGGCCAACTGGGTCCTGTTCCTGGGCGCAATAGCCATGACGAGGGTGGCAGTGGCCGAACTGCTCGGTTATACAGGGCCTGTGTTCGTGGTCGCTTTGGCGCCGCTCATCGGTCGGGAGCCGTTCGATCGTCGTATCATGCTTCCTCTGGTACTCGCCCTGGGCGGGACGGCGGTGATCCTCGGGCTGGGAGGGCTGACCCTGGGAGGCGGACGAAGCCTGCTGGGGGCCATCATGGCTTTCTGTTCAGCCATAACCTATGCCGGTCTGATGCTCACCGGCAAGCGTTTGATACATAGTCTGGAGGCCTCGGTCATCGTCTTCGGAGAGTACGTCGTGGCCTCCCTGCTCTTGTTGCCGGCGGCGCTGCTGCTCACCGGCCCTGCAGGCGGCCGGGAGTGGGGTGCTCTGGTCACCCTCGGGATCGTGCACACGACACTAGCCACTCTGCTTTTCTTCTCCGGTCTCAAGCAGGTGCGGGCCGACCACGCCGCCGTCTTCATGTATGCCGAGCCCGTGACGGGGGTGGTCTTTGCAGCTGTCTTCCTGTCCGAGCCGCTCGGTTGGGCGACTGCCGTGGGTGGTGCGGCCGTGGTGGCTGCCGGGGTACTGGTGGCCCGGATGTCGCCGCGGACGGCGGCATCGGGCACTCTGGAAGCTTCGGCCGGGTTAGAATCTGGAGGTCACGAGGATCCAACGGGGTCTCGAGGGGCCCGCAGTGGGAGGGCGGTATGAGGATCGCACTGATCGGACAGGCGGCCTTCGGGGAGAGGGTGCTCAGTGCTTTGGCTGATGCCGGAGAAGAAGTGACGGTTGCGTATATGCCTCCGGATGGTGGCAGGCCCAATCCGTTCCGGGAGGCGGCGGAAGGCCGAGGGATCGCCGTGCGCCAGCCGGCACGGATGCGCGACCCCGAGGTATTTGATGAGTACCTGACCTTCGCCGCAGACCTCAACGTCATGGCGTTCGTAACCGATATCGTTCCCCTCACCATCCTCGGGCATCCACCGCTCGGCACCATCCAGTACCACCCTTCGCTCCTGCCCCGGCACCGCGGGGCCAGCGCCATAAATTGGGCGATCATCAACGGCGAGCCGAAGACGGGGCTCACGATCTTCTGGCCGGACGAAGGGCTGGACACGGGACCGATCCTCCTCCAGAGAGAGGTCGGCATCGAGCCCGACGACACTCTCGGCACCGTCTACTTCAAGAAACTGTTCGATCTCGGGGTCGAGGCCATGCTCGAAGCGGTGCAGATGGTGAAGGCCGGCACGGCCCCAAGGATCGTCCAGGATCTCTGCCAGGGCGAGTACGAGCCCGTGTGCAAGCGGATGGTGATCGACTGGAGTTATCCCATTGGCGTCGTCTACAACGTCATTCGAGGCTGCAACTCTTCGCCGGGCGCGGTCACGACCTACGACAACCAAGAACTCAAGGTGTTCGATTGCGAGCGTAGGTTCGAGAGCGGATCGCAGGCACCGGGGACCGTTCTCGATGTGACAGCCGATGGCTTCCTGGTGCTCGGCTGCGGGGGCAGCGTGTTCGTGAAGCGGGTGCAACCGAGCGGTTCTGGCAAGGTGCCCGCCGGCGAATTTGCGGTCGCCGCCGGGCTCAAAGTGGGGGACCGGTTGGGATGAGGCGGCCCGCTCCGCCCGCGCCGAGCCCGGGCGCGAGCAGGGCTTCTCCGCGGCCTGGGGTTCGAGCGCTTCGAGGCTGAGGGCCCTGAGGCGACCCGCACAGGGGATCAGGCGTAGGTAGCGCCTTGCTGGCCGCCGTCGTCCAGGAGGGCCGAGAGCGCGGTTACAGCCGCCTCATGCTCAAGGCGGTGAAACCCCGGGAGTCGTATATACGAGGCTTCTATACGGAGCGCGGCTGGGAAGAGCGGCTCGACATGGCCAATCTCCTGCTTCGGTACGACCAGGAGGAATGAGAGCCCACCCACCTCGCCTCAGATCAGCACCACTCTCGTCGCTTCCCTCGGTAGCGGCGATACGGTACGATTAGATGACCTTTAATCGTGCCCCGTGAGGCCGAAAGGAAGAGTGGTTACGCATGCCCCGCCGTACCGATATCCGGAAGATTCTGCTGCTTGGTTCTGGCCCTATCGTGATAGGGCAGGCATGTGAGTTCGACTATTCCGGTACGCAGGCCTGCAAGGTCTTGATGGAAGAGGGTTTCGAGGTCGTCCTGGTCAACTCGAACCCCGCCACCATCATGACCGATCCCGCATTCTCCCACCGCACGTACATCGAACCCCTCGTGCCTCAGGTGGTGGCGAAGATCATAGAGGTCGAACGGCCCGACGCTCTGCTACCCACCCTTGGCGGCCAGACCGCCCTCAACCTGGCGGTAGCGCTATCTGAGGACGGCACGCTCGACAAGTTCGGAGTGGAGCTCATCGGTGCGAACTATGCGGCGATCCGCCGGGCCGAAGCGCGCGACGAATTTCGAGAGACCATGGCGTCTATCGGCCTGCGGGTTCCGGACAGTGCCGTGGTGAGGAACCTCAATGAGGCTCATGCGGCGCTCGAGGACGGTCTGAACCTGCCCCTCATCATCAGGCCCAGCTTCACGTTGGGCGGGCACGGGGGCGGCGTGGCGGCGACCGAAGAGGAGTTCGACGCAGTCGTGCAGGCCGGTCTCGACGCCTCGCCCACCCACCAGGTTCTCCTCGAGGAGAGCGTCATCGGGTGGAAAGAGTTCGAACTCGAGGTCATGCGCGACCTCAAGGACAACGTTGTCATCGTCTGCTCCATAGAGAACATCGATCCGATGGGGGTCCACACCGGCGACTCCATCACCGTGGCTCCACAACAGACTCTCACCGACACCCAGTATCAGCGCCTGCGCGACGCCTCGCTCGATATCATTCGGGCGATCGGGGTGGAGACGGGTGGATCCAACATCCAGTTCGCCTTCAGCCCTGAGACCGACGAACTCGTGGTCATAGAGATGAACCCGAGGGTGAGCCGCAGCTCTGCTCTGGCCTCGAAGGCCACCGGCTTTCCCATCGCCAAGATCGCTGCCAAGTTGGCCGTGGGCTATACGCTCGACGAGATCGCGAACGACATAACCCGCAAGACTCCCGCCTGCTTCGAGCCCACCATCGACTATGTGGTGGTCAAGACGCCGCGGTGGGCTTTCGAGAAGTTCCCCATGGCCGATCCCACCCTCACCACCCATATGAAGAGCGTGGGGGAGAACATGGCCATCGGGCGCACGTTCAAGGAGGCCTTCCAGAAGGCCCTGCGCTCCATGGAGACCGGGCGGTTCGGATGGGGCGGCGACGGCAGGGAACTGCCGCGCCTGTCGCGGGATTCCCTGCTCGAGAAACTCCGCGTCCCCAACCCCGACCGGATCTTCCGCATCCGCGACGCGTTCCTGGCCGGCATGGACATCGAGGAGATCTTCGCCGCGACGAAGATCGACCGGTGGTTCCTCGACAACATGAAGCAGATCCTCGACATGGAAAAGCGCGTCGCCCGCGCGGGGAAATCGAAGGAGGGTCCGGGCAAGGACCTCCTGCGAGAGGCCAAGCAGTACGGCTTCTCCGACATCCAGATCGCCCACCTGACCGCGCGGACCGAGGAACAGGTCCGCCGGGGCCGCGAGCGGGCCGGCGTCGGGGCGATCTACAAGATGGTGGACACCTGCGGCGGGGAGTTCGAGGCCTACACCCCCTACTACTACTCCACCTACGAGGAGGAGGACGAGGTCCGCGCAAGCGACCGCAGGAAGATC
>CAZWAR010000141.1:0-6251 GCA_964631965.1 uncultured Gaiellales bacterium | reverse complement strand
GGCAGCCGCATGATGATGTAGTAGGGGCTCATGGGAGCCCCCTCGGTGATTGACAGGTTGCTCGGTATCTCCCATTGGTCGCCCTTGCTATAGAGCACGGCGGGATCGCTCACGTGATAGGTGGTGAACATCCGAGCCTGCGCCAAAAAGTAGTCCTCGGGATAGCGCACGTGCTCGGTGAGGCTCGCCGGCATCTCGGCCTCAGCTTTGAACATGCCGGGAAAAATCTTCTCGTAGGTCTGGATGAGAGGGTCGCTGGGGTCAAAGACGTAGAAGCTCATGGCGCCGTTGTAGGCGTCGATGACCACTTTCACCGAATTGCGGATGTAGTTGAGATCACCGTCCGGCTGCGAGTAGGGGTAGCGACTGGTCGTCGTGTAGGCGTCGGCGATCCAGTAGAGCCTACCGTCGGCGATCACCATATAGGGGTTCTTGTCGAACTTGAGGAACGGTGCCGCTGCGGTCAGGCGGTCGGCGATCTGGTTCCTGATGATCACGCGGCTGTCGCCCGTGATTGCGGATGTGGTGAAGAACTTGAGGCTGCCGAAGCGCACCATGAAGGCAAGCTTGTTCACAAACGAACCCACGGGGATGCCGCCGGTGCCGGTGTAGGTGGTATAGACATCGCCATCGGGACCGGGGTAGTCGAACTCCTGCTCCTTGGTCTTGACAAGGAGGTAGTCTGTGCCTACGCGACCGTAATAGATGCGCGGCTCGGTCACTGCCAGAGCCGGGGTCGACGAGACCAACGGCACATCCTGGACGAGAAAGTCGGGGGACCCGCCGGAGGCGACCTGGTTCACCGCCGACACCGTTACCCCGTAACCATGCGTGTACGTGATGTGTTGGTTCACCCATGTCTGGGCCTGGGCCGGAAGACCCGAGACGCGCAGCTCGCGGGGAGCGAGCATCGTCTGAGTGTAGACGCCGTCGACGAGGTAGCGATCGACACTGACGCCGCTGAACGAGTAGTAGGGGCGGAGCTCTTGAAGCTGCCCGTAACTGGTCAGGAGGACCTCCGGGTCCCACAGGCGGACGTTGTCGACGGTCACCTTGTTGACCTGGAGCTCGGCGGCGGTCAGATCGCCCTGCAGCGAGTAAGGAGTCTCACTGATCGCCGTCAGGTTGTAGGCGGAGCGGGTAGCGGCGATGTCATTGGCGATGTAAGGGGTCTCCTTCGTGAGCTGGTTCGGGTTGACCGTGAGCGCCTGCCAAACCGCCGGCACGATGGCGAGAAGAATGATCAAGGCGAGAACCCACACGCCGATAGCCAGCGGAGGCCAGAGCTTTCGCCGGCTGCGCACGGCATTGTAGATAAGCACCGCGCCGAGCAGGAATGCCAGCACCATGAGCGCGCGGATGAGGGGCAGGCGGACGTGGACGTCGGTGTAGCCGGCACCGAAAACAGCACCCGAGGTGGAATAGAGGAGGTTCCAGGCCTTGAGCAGATAGCCCGCCCCAGCCAGGATGAACAGTGCCCCGAGAAGTCCCGAGATATGGGCCACCGCCCGGCGATCGATGCGCGCCCTGGCTACCTGCACTGCACCGCGTGCCATTTTGACCGCGTCCTGCTCCCGCGCCGCCGCTCTGGACCCGTCCACGGGGCGCTGGTCCACCTGCACACTCCCGAGCAGGTAATGCGCGGCGGCTACCGCGACCAGGGCCACGATCAGAGAGGCGAACAGCACCGAGTAAACGTACTGCCAGGCCGGCACCACAAGAATGTAAAACGACAAGTCATGATGGAAGATGGGGTCGTCGACCCCAAAGGGGACGGCATTGAATGCTTGGGAGAATTTCAGCCACGAACCAGCCGTAGAGAACCCGACGGCGGCGGCGACCACAATCGAGAGAGCGAGCCCCACTTGCCGGACCCGCCGCAGTGTCTTCCCATCGACCGGCTCGACGACATCGGCACCCGCTACGAGACGGTGTTTGGGGGCCAACCGGCGAGCTATCTCCACATTGCCGTACACGATGCCGAAGAAGACGACCGCAAAAACCACTCCGACGATCAGGCCGGTGACGATTCGCCTCCAGAAGACCGTCCGCAGGGCCACTTCGCCGAACCAGAGCCAGTCGACGTAATAGCGTAGGAAGATCACAACTACCACGATCACGACGACCGCTATCGCCAGCGCCAGGACGATCGCTCTGCGACGGTGCGAGCGGCCACGTTGAGGCGGAGGTAGTTCCCGGCTGTCCGAGCGACTGGGCTTATCGGCACTCATGCCAGGTCAGTATATCAACCTCAAACAATGCATCTCTGACCGCATCGCGCCATCAGCGCGGCGGATGGTCACAGAGGCGAGGCGACCTCGTCAAGATGCTCGAGCATAGCCCAGTAGCATCCATTCCGGAACCCGCCTATTCGACCCTCATGTCTCAGAAGGGGCGATGCGCAGTCACGTGCCGGCGTCGTCAAGCTTTGGCAGAGATGAGGGGGCGAGCATGGGTGTGCGGCATTTCGGTAGGCTAGGCGCAATCTCTCTTATTGCTGGCGGGGTGCTTCTCTCGGCCGCCTTGGTGCTTGCCGGCTGCACGGTGACGCTCGGTAGCTCGCCTGACACGGCGGTGCCCCATCCCACCACCACCTCGACGACCCCGCCATCGGTCCCCGCGACCGCGGGAGGCATCGCACCTGAACAGATCAAAGAGTTGTTGGCCCGAACCGCCGGGTCGATGCAACCGGACGAGTGGATCGTGCGCGACTACAGGAACCTCGGAGACTGGGCGGTTGCTCGAGCCTACTCGGACGCATTTGTCAACCAGGACGGCGACATCGGGCGGGGAGTGGTTTTCGAGAAGAGGAACGGCGCGTGGTTCTTCGCGGGCTCGCTGCCTCTCGATGACTCTGAACAGGCGGCTATCGCGCTCAAGAACATGGACGCACCCAAGGAGGTGCGGAACTACTTCGGGGAGGTGGTGAGCACCGGAGCGGAAGAGGTCTTCGTGGAGGAGTTGCACAAGCAGGCGATCCTCTTCGGCCAGACGCTCGACGCGTGCCGTAGCCAAGGTTCCCTCCAGAACATCGATGACATCTCTGACCAACTCACCACGATCCGCGCCAATCTCTCGGGGATGGAAGCGCCGACCGAGCGCACGAATCAGCTGGCCGGCCAACTCTTGCGTTTGGTGGAAAGACTGAAGGGGGCAGCGGACAAGGCTCAGGCTGGCCTATTCTCACAGACCGAGTTTGACAGAGAGGTGCTGCTCGTTACGGACCATCTTCCGCTCGCGACCGACAACATCGGCCGGCTGCTCGCCGGACTGGACGTGACCACGACCACGACGGCCCACTGAATGCACCGGCATGAGGGGCTGCTCCGGCTGGTTGCACGGAGGTAATTGGCCCAACATGGGGCCGAGAGATCACAAAGGGAGAGGCGAGCCTTCCGACTGGCAGCTGTCCCCGGTTCAGGCCGGGACCCGGACGCCTACTACATGCGGATATCGCGTTCGTGCTCGTGCTCCTGTGGAACAACGAAAGCGCCGCCACTCGCAGGCGGCGGCCATTGATCGGGCATCAGCGGCCTCACTTCGCATTTCGACACCAATCGAGCCGATGCGGCATGCCAGGTTCCTTGTTGACGCAGGGTAGAAAAGGCCTATTCTCGGAATACGCAGGCAGTGACCAACTCTCCCGATCTGCAGTTGGAAAAGCCGCCTGAGAAGGGTTCTGAACGAGGACGCACCCGCGCCCGGGAGATTGGCATGAAGATCAGTCGAAGGCTCCGAGCTGTAGCGCCTGCCGCCCTCGTCCTAGCGCTTCTTCTTCTCGTCTTCCTTCCCCCCAGCTCCGCCCTGGCCTCGTCCTCTTCTCTCGCACTTCAGCCCGGCTGGAACCTGGTGGCCGCCGGTCCGGAGACCGTCTTTCCCAGCGTGCTGTTCGGCTGGGATGGTTCTTCGTATGCGAGCACCACTACTCCGGTGGCCTGGCAAGGCTATTGGTGCAGAGTCTCTGACCAGGAGTCGGTGAGTCTGGCCGCGGTCTACGGTCCCCATGACACTTCTCTCGCCGCGGGCTGGAACCTGATCGGCAACCCCATGAGCTACCCGGCCACGCTCACTCTCCCCCTTGGGCGGGTGGCCTTCTCCTATGACGCCAGCGCCCAGATCTACGTCTCCACCTTGATCCTGGCCCCCGGTCAAGGCGCCTGGGTGAGAGGAGAAGAGGGAGAGCGGGTTGCCCTCTCACCTCCTGCCCCCACCGTCAGCTCCCTCAGTGTCACCTCCGGCCCGACCTCCGGGGGCACCGCGGTGGTCGTCAGCGGCGCCGCCTTCATGGAAGTGACGGAAGTGAGCTTCGGCGGCGCCACTCTCCCCGCCTCAGGCTATGCCGTCGATTCCGACACCCAGATCACCATTCCGAGCGTTCCCGCCCACACTGCCGGCACCGTCAGCATCTCGGTCACCACCGCCTCCGGCACCTCAGCGGACACCTCCGCCGACGACTATACCTACATAGACGTCACCGCCACCATCGCGGTCAGCGACTTCGCCAACTACCAGGTATTCCAGCGCGACATCGGCGGCACGTCCAGGAGCGTGACCGTGAGCGGAACCTACTCGACTATGAACTGGAATCGCGTGGAGGCCCGGGTCCTGCAGGACGGCACCGGCACCATAGCTGTTGAATGGACGACCATCGACTCGACGCCCGGGGGCGGGACATTCGCCGGCAACCTCGCTGTTCCGCAAGGCGGCTGGTACAGCGTCGAGGTACGCGCCCTGGACGGTGCGGGCTCCGTGCTCGGCTCCGACCGCGGCACCAACAAGTGGGGCGTGGGCATGATCATCCTCGTTATCGGCCAGTCGAACATGTCGGGCCGCGGCCAGACCCCCTATGCCGTCGCGACTTCCGATCTGGCAGTCAACTACAGCAACGCCGGAAGATGGGAGCACCTAGCCGATCCTTACGACGATGAAAGCCCGGCCGGCGCGGTCGACGATGACAACGCGAAAGCCGCCGGATCGATGATCCCGGGTATCGCCAATTCCCTTCTCCAGACCTTTGACTTCCCGATTGCGTTCGTGCCGGCGTCGAAAGGCGGGTCGAACCTCTGGGTCAACGGGTCCAGCTACGGATGGGCCTATCGCAACCCGGCAAACCACTTCGACACCTCCACCCTCTATGGCCAATCAATAACCAAGGCGCAAAGCGTGGGCGGCGTCGAGTTGATCATCATGCACCAGGGCGAGCAAGATCTGAGCGACGGCCGCACCGAAGCGAACTACGAGGCTGATTTCGCCACCATGATCGGCCACTATCGCGAAGATCTCTACACCAATATCCCGATCTTCATCTGCCAGCTCGGAACGGTGGGCAGTGGAACGAACAGTGGGGTTACCGGTATCCGCAACGCCCAGCACGATCTAGACAATGGGACGAACATCTTCATGAGCGCTACCGCGATGGACTTGCCGCGAATGGATACCTGGCACTACACCACCCCGGCGCTTACGGTACTCGGCGGCCGCCTGGCCAATGCCATCACATACTACTATGGCCAATCCCCTTACTACCGCGGACCATCGATCAGTTCAGCCTTTTTCGGCGATGGGAACCGCAATCAGGTGATCGTGACCGTCAATCACCGGGGCGGTACCGACATAACACCGGCAACGGGGATCACCGGCTTCTCGGTGCTCGACAACGGCTCGACCGTGACCATCGAGTCGGCCGTGCGCCATAGCCCCGATGAGGTTCTGCTGACGCTGGCGAGCACGGTAGCAGCGGGTCACACCGTGACCCTGCGCTACCTCTATGGCATGACCCCGACAGTAACCGGCCTCATCAAGGACAACTCCCCGCTGGCGCTCCCGCTAGAGAACACGACCGGCGACATAACAGTCGCCGATCTCCCCCCGAACGACCCTCTCATCGCACTCGACGTCGACTTCGTGCGCAATATGGCCGGCGGCAGCGCCGGGTGGGTCAACGGTTGGCTCTGGTCCTCACCTGCGCCAAGCCTGGCCAACCTCAACCTCTCTAGCGCTCGCGCTTCCTCGCGCAGCGCACTTTCACTCAGACGCGCTCGCAGCGACCACGTCTCGTGCTGCCTGCCGTCCGGACCCCGCTGGTCGCGCTGGTGCATAACTGGCTTGGAACTGAAGTAAATGCGCCTCCGCTGATAGCGCATTTCTGCGTCCCCGGTTCAAACCGGGGTCAGCGGCGGAAAAATTGCCCATTGGCAGGCAAAAAACTGCGCAAGATGGCGGGACCCGGACGTTTGCTATCTACGGACATC
>CAZWAR010000140.1:0-6319 GCA_964631965.1 uncultured Gaiellales bacterium | reverse complement strand
CGATCTTGCCGATGCCCTTGATATTCCGGCGCACCGGCGCCGTCTCCGCCTCGAACCTGGGCTTCCTCACCCACTACCTGGTCAGCCCCATAGCCCTCGGTTTCCTCCTGATCTACGGGGTCAGCTTTTTCCTGTACCGAGCCAAGCGGATCAAAATGGCCACGCACCGCAAGGTCTGGAACGTGCTGCTGCTCGCAAGCTTCCTCATCACCGGTATCTTCGGCACCATCCTGGCCATCCAACTGGACTACGCTCCCGCCTATACCTGGCCGGTCAACCTGCTCTTCTGGCACGTAGAAGCCGGAATCGTCATGACCTTCATCTCCCTCTTCCACATGAGCTGGCACTTCAAGTACTACAAAGGCATCCTCAAGAACGCCCGGGCGAAGTGGCGCCTGCTGCGGGCCACCCACCGGGAGTTCGACGTCGAGGACGGTCGGCTCGTGGCCGAGGCCAGGGAAGCGCGGCGCGCCCAGCGCGAAGCCCGCAGGGCCTCCCGCGAAGCGGCGCGCAGCAGCCGAGTGGCGGCCGGGCCGGCGGCCGCCCGCGCCCGGCGGGAGGTGCCCGTCTGGCAGGCTCAGTCGCAGTCGGCCATGCCCCGGCCGAGTGCAGAACCTGGCGAATGGGTACGTCCCAGGAGTCCCTTCGACCTCGAGGTAGAGTAGACCCGCCGGGTGAGAGTCCACTATCTGCAGCACGTCCCATACGAGCGCGTAGGCTGGATCCAGGACTGGGCGGAAAGCCGCGGTCACGAGATCGCCGGGACGCTGCTCTATGAAGAGCCCTCCGGGGCCGGGGCCCTGCCCGACCCGGAGGGTATCGATTTCCTCGTGGTCATGGGCGGGCCCATGAACATCTACCAACACGACGCGCATCCGTGGCTGGTGCCAGAGAAGCGGTTCATCCGCGCCTGCGTCGACGCCGGGAAGGCGGTACTGGGGATCTGCCTGGGCGGCCAACTCGTCGCCGACGTGCTCGGCGGCGCCGTCACCCGAGCGCCGTTCGAGGAGATCGGCTGGTATCAGGTGGAGCTGACCGAGGCCGGACGACAGATGGAGGTGTTCGCCCACTTCCCCGACCGCTTCACCACCCTGCAGTGGCACGGCGACACCTTCTCCATCCCGCCGGGGGCCGAACACGCCGCCTTCTCCGAAGCCACGCCCAACCAGGCCTTCTCCTACGACGACGAGCGGGTCATTGGGCTGCAGTTCCACCTGGAGGAGACCCGGGAGACGCTCGGTGAGCTGGTCGAAGTCGCCCGCAGCAAGGGCGAGACCTGCACGATACCCGGGGCGGTCCTCGGTCCCTGGGTGTCCCCCGTCGACGACCTTCTGGCTCCCGATGCGCCGTTCGAGGCCTGTGCGGAGATGCTCTTCGGCCTGCTCGACCGCATGGTCATGCGATAGGTCGAGCCGAGTCTGCGCCGGCGCAAGGGTGCGGCCACGGTCTGATATGCTCGGGAAGTCAGCGTTCCACACAACAGGGGGGCCTTCCGTGACCACCAGGATCGATATCGAGAACCACTTTGCTTCCGAGGCGTGGGTAGAAGCTCTTCGCACGAATGCCGGCTATCCCCGGCTGACAGACGACCCACAGTTCAAATATCGGATGCAGCCGACCTCCGGTGCCTGGTTGCCGTACCGACTGCTCGACAAGCTCCTTGACTTCGACGAGGGCCGCCTCCAGCTCTTGGATGAAGCGGGCATCGACGTGGCCGTGCTCTCGCTGGCCGCGCCGGGCACCGAGCCGTTCGAGCCGGGCCTGGGCACGAAGATCGCCCGGGAGACGAACGATGCCCTCGCCGAGGCCGTCGCCCGCCATCCCGACCGCTACCTCGGCTACGCCACCCTGGCCCCCAAAGACGCCGACGCGGCCTGCAAAGAGCTGGAACGCTGCGTGAAAGAGCTGGGCTTCCGCGGGTGGAACACCCACTCCAACTTCGGCGACTCGTTCATCGACGAGAAGCGCTACTGGCCGGTGCTCGCCAAGGCGGAGGAGCTGGGCGTGCCGGTGTATCTGCATCCGAGTTGGCCCATCATCAAGGAGTTCCAGACCTACGGCATGGCGCTCGGTGGCCCCACCTTCGGGTTCGGCGCCGAGACGGCCCTGGTGGCCATGCGCCTCATCACCGCCGGGGTGTTCGATGCCTTCCCGAAGCTGCAGATCATCCTCGGTCACTACGCCGAAGGCCTGCCTTTCATGCTGGACCGGGTGGATCGCCCCTACCTCCAGGGCCATGTCCAGCCCGACCCGGCGGTCGCCCCCACGCTCAAACGCCTCCCCAGCGCCTATCTGCGCGACAACTTCATGGCCTCCACGAGCGGCAACTACTCCGCGGCCGCCTTCGAATGCACTCGGACGGCGCTCGGCATTGACCGGATGGTCATCGGCAGCGACTATCCCTTCGAAGACATGGACTCGTGCACACGTTTCCTGGACGAGCAGCCCCTGACCGATACCGAGCGGGAGCGGTTGTATCGGGGCACGGCGACGGCGATCGGGATGAGCCTGTAGCGAGGAAAGACCTGGCGACGCGGGGCGGGCACGCTGTCGTGCCCGCCCCGCGTCGTTCGATATGGCTGCCGAACTAGTGCCGGAAGTGCCGGCGTCCGGTGATGACCATCGCCATACCCCGCGATTCTGCGAGTCCCCGTGCCTGGTCGTCGCGCTTGGAACCTCCGGGGTGGATGACCGCCGTCGCTCCGGCGTTCGCAGCCACCTCCAAGGCGTCCGGGAAGGGGAAGAACGCGTCCGAGGCCACCACCGAGCCGTCCAGCGGGAAACGGGACCGGCTGACGGCCAGGTTGGCGGAATCGACCCGGCTCATCTGGCCGGCACCCACGCCGATGGTCATGAGGTCTTTCGCCAGGATGATGGCGTTGGACTTGGTGTGCTTGGCCACACGCCAGGCGAACAGCAGGTCGCCCCACTCCTCTTCGGTCGGGTGCCGGGTGGTGACCACCTCCATGTTGTCCCGCTGGTCAACTTCGCAGTCCCAATCCTGCACGAGCATCCCGTTGTAGACCCGCTTCATATCCATGGAGCCACAGACATCGCGGTTGGCCTGGCCGGTGAGGACACGGATGTCCTTCTTCACGGTCAGGATCTCCAGAGCTTCCTCGGTGTAGGCCGGAGCCCACAGCACCTCGACGAAGTTGGTGGAGAGCAGCCGGGCGAGTTCTTCGTCGACCGTCCGGTTGATGGCGATGACGCCTCCGAAAGCCGACACCGGGTCGCACGACAGCGCCTTTTCGTAGGCGACGGAGGCGTGCTCGGCCACCGCCACCCCGCAGGGGTTGTTGTGCTTGACGATTACCGAGCAGGGAAGCGTGAACTCATCGAGACAACGGCGGCAGGCATCGAGGTCGAGGAGATTGTTGAACGACATCGCCTGCCCGTGGAGCTGCTGCAGGGAGGAGGCCGGGTCCCCGGCGGAGACGGTGGAATACCACGCCGCTCGCTGGTGCGGGTTCTCGCCGTAGCGCAGGTCTTGGACCTTGCCCAGGTCGAGCATGATGTGCTGGGGAAAGTCGCCCTCGGCCTGGCTGAACCAGTTGGAGATGGCCGAATCGTAGTGGGCGGTATGCTGGAAGGCCTTGGCCGCAAGCTCGCGCCGGGTCTCGTAGGAGAGCTCACCCGCGTTCGCCTCCAGTTCGTCGAGAATCGGCGTGTAATCGGCCGGGTCGGTAACGATGGCCACGCCCGAGAAGTTCTTGGCCGCCGCCCGCACCATGGTGGGACCGCCGATGTCGATGTTCTCGATAGCGTCCTCTTCGCTCACACCACGCAGCGCCACCGTGGCCTCGAAGGGATACAGGTTAACGACGACCAGGTCGATGGGTTCGATGCCCAGTTCGGCAATGGCTTGGAGGTGGGCCGGCTTGCTACGGTCGGCCAGGATGCCGCCGTGGATGGCGGGGTGCAGAGTCTTCACCCGGCCGTCCATGATCTCGGGGAATCCGGTGACCTCGGAGATGCCGGTGATCGGCAGGCCGGCGTCTTTCAGGAATCGAGCGGTCCCACCGGTAGAGATCACCTCGATCCCCATGTCGGTCAGACCTCGCACAAAGGGCTCGAGATCCTTTTTGTCGGATACCGAAACCAGCGCCCGTGCGACTTTCACAGTCTCCTCCCCTCGCCGGTATCGTGTCCCGGCCTCGCTTGCCATTCTCCCTTTGCTTCGAGATACCGGCCGGACCGGTACCTCAGTCGTCGCCTCCCCAGTCTACCCGCACGACCCGGCTTCCCGGAAGCGGTGGCCTCACGCGACCGGCCGCGATCAACCGGACGACCTCCGGCAGTAGCCGGTGCTCGACCGCATGGATCCGGGCGGCCAACGTCTCGGCAGTGTCGTCATCACTCACGAGGACGGCCTCCTGGGCGATAACGGGACCCGTATCGACGCCAGGGTCGACGAAGTGCACCGTCACCCCGGTCACCTTGACCCCGTACCGCACGGCGTCGGCAATGGAGTGAGTGCCGGGAAACGCCGGCAGCAGAGCCGGATGCAGGTTTATCACCCGCCACGGGAACGCCTTGAGCAACGACGGCGCCACAATGCGCATGTAGCCGGCCAGCACCACCAGGTCGGGCTCCACTTCCACCAGCTTGGTGGCGATGGCGAGGTCGTGCTGCTCCCGATCGCGATAGTCGGACACGGGGATGGTGGCCGTGCGGATGCCCGCCCGCACGGCTCGATCGAGCGCGCCGGCGCCGGGGACATCGCTGATGACGAGGACCACCTCGATGCGCGGTTGGGAGGCACCGCCTTCCTGGACCGGCCCCATGGCGGTCGAGGTGGCCGAGGTACCATCCAACTCTGCGGCAGCCGCCATGTTGACGGTGCCGACGACCGCAGCGGAGGCGGCGGTTCCCGGGGCCGGATCAGGCGCGGCGGGCGCCTCGCCGGCCGTTGCCGCGTAGTCATCGACGTCCATCAGTTGGAAACGCGGCCTATGTAGTCGGTCGATGATCGCCTGCAGGTTAGAGCCGCTCCCCGAGGCCAGCACTGCTACACGAAAGACATCCGGCTGGGCGGCGGCTGGGGATCGTCCTTGGCTCTCCATCACGACACCCCCCGCAGCGTGACCTTCTCCGACCCGGTGACCACCGTCCCGAGCTCGAAGACTTCCTCGCCCGACGCCGTCAGCAGATCGCGCGCACGGGTCACCTCTCTCCGGGGTACCACGAGCACGTAGCCGATCCCCATGTTGAAAGCGGTGAACATCTCCATCTCGGCGATGCCGCCCAAAGTCTGTATGGCCCTGAACAGAGGCGGTACGGTCCATTCCTCAAAATGTAGCCGGGCCGAAAGACCACCGGGCACCACCCGGGAGAAGTTGCCGATCATCCCGCCCCCGGTCACGTGCGCCATCGACCGCACCGCCACGCCTTCATCGAGGAGGCCAAGGATGCTCCTGACATAGATGCGGGTGGGCCGCAGTACCGCGTCCGCCACCGTCTCGGTCATGCCCGACAACGTACTGCTCAGGTCCACCTTGTTCAACTCCAGGACCTTCCGCACCAGCGAGTAGCCGTTGGAGTGGAAGCCACTGGAGGCCAGGCCGAGAACGACGTCTCCCTCCTGAACGGCGCTCCCGTCCACGATCTTGGCCCGTTCGGCCAGGCCCACGCAGAAGCCGGCCAGGTCGAACTCGCCGGGAGAGTAGAGCCCGGGCATCTCGGCCATCTCGCCGCCCACGAGGGCGCAGCCCGCCTGGCGGCATCCCTCCGCCACCCCGCCGACGATCTGCGCCACCTCGCCGGGGAGCAGCCTGCCGACTGCCACGTAGTCGAGGAACAGGATGGGCCGAGCGCCGACGGTGAGCACGTCGTTGACCGACATGGCCACCAGGTCTATGCCCACGGTGTCCACCCGGCCGGTCTCCTGGGCAAGGAGCAGCTTGGTCCCCACGCCGTCGGTGGAGGTGACCAGCACCGGATCCTCCAGTCCGGCGGGAAGCTGGAACATCCCGGCGAAGCCCCCGATGGAGCCAAGCACTCCGGGGATGTAGGTACTCTCAGCGTCGGCCCTGATGAGCCGCACCGCTTCCTCGCCCGCTTCGATGTCCACGCCGGCCTGGCGATAGGTGAGGTCCACCTCGTGCTGGACTTCCGCCGGGAAGGTGGAGTCGGGCTTACCCAACGTTCACTGCCTCCGGAACTGTGGTGGCCGCCCCTGGAGAGGCGGCGGCCCCCGGAATGGTGGTGATCGTCTCCCGGACACCGTTGGAGCCGGCCGCACCGGGACGGCCGGCCGGCGGGGCGCTCGTCGTGGTGCTGCTGCTCCCGTGGATGAGCTGCGAGGCCGGCGGCAGCT
>CAZWAR010000139.1:0-6367 GCA_964631965.1 uncultured Gaiellales bacterium | reverse complement strand
CAGCCTCGGCCAGCCCGCCGCCGCCCAAACAGAGGAGATGAGCTTTACATCCCTTTTGACCAAGAGCAACCAGCAGCGGCAGCAGGTAGCTCATCGCCCCTCCGGTGTCGTCCCCGCCGATGACGTGGAGTGCCCGGATACCGGTCACTGGAGTGGCTCGCTTCCCTCAACGCCAGCTTCCACCGTCGCGGCCCCGGACACCGCCGGCGGCCCCCCGGTATCCGCCCCAGACGTCGCGACGGCGTCCGGCGTCCGTGATGCCACCTCCACCGCCGTGGGCTCAGCCAAGACGGCGGAGGTGGCCAGTCCGGCGAGGAACCAGAACCCTACACCAACGGAGAGAGTCTCCCAGTCGGCCTCAAAGACGTTGGCGACGGCCACGGCCAAGAACGCACCAAAGACCCCGGCCGAGAGCGCCTTGAGGTAGGGGTCGTTCGATGCATGTGCTCGGACCAAGCCCTTCACACCGCGCAGCAGGAGCCAGAGGAAGGAGGCAAGGAGCAGCAGTCCTCCTTCGGCGGCCATCTGCAAGTAGAAGTTGTCCACCCAGATCGACCAGTAGCCGAACATATAGGCAGTCGTTCCGCCGAAGGTCCCGAGGCCCACGCCGAGCAGCGGCTTGTCGGCGATGTGCTGCAGGGCGGCATCCCAGCGCCACAGCCTGCCCTGCCCGGTGGAGCTCTTCGCGGCATACGTGCTACTGAAGCTAAACAGGAGTCTCTGGATGAACACCTGCGGTGCCGCGAACCAGCCAACGACCACCGCTGCGGCGACCGCCAGAACATACCGGCGGTAGGCCAGCACGATCATGGCCACGAGCCCGATGGCGAAGCCTATCCAGGCCCCTCGGCTGAAGGTCACGGCCAGACCGCCCAACTGGATGACACAGACCATGGCGACAGCTATCCGGCGGACTCCCGTGACGGCGCGGGACAGGGCAAGACTCAAGGACAGGAGTCCGCCCATCGCCAGAATGCCGCCGAGCACGTTCGGATTCTGAACGACCGAATACGCCCTGGTCGTGATGCCGGTCTCAGCGACGTCCACCCAGTTGGCCGGTGGGGGTGTGAGTCAAATACTGATACAGTCCGTGGAGGGCGAGGAGAGTGGCGCTTGCGACAAAGATGCCCACCGCCAAGCGCACCCAGGCCCGCTCTTTCGGTATGAGAAAGCCCACGAAGTAAAAGAGGATGGGCTCGAACAGGACCCGGAGCGCGTAGAAGGCCACAGCGTCGGGAACGCGGTTCACGACAATCGAGGCCGCGGCCAGGACCACCATCAGCACAGCGGGAAAAGTGATGGGAACCGACCGGGGGACGTCCCGGCCGAGCACCAGCACCGCCCAGACGATCAAGGCCACGGACGCCACAAGGAGCGTGTCATCCCAGAGGGGACCGAGGCTCCCTAGAGTGCTGCGAGCGGCCCAATCCAGCCACGGGAATGCCGCCACGGCGAGGAGAACGAGCTGAGGACGCAGCATCGCAGCCACCGCCAGGGCGACGGCGACTGTGATGCCCACGACCTTCCCGGTTTCCGACCCTGCCGCGGCGAGCACACCCGCAACTAGAGCCAAGAGCATCGCCGCCCAGGTGGAGGCGCCGATGGCGGCGACGCTCCACCTCCGGGAACGTTCCGCACCACCGACCGCGGACGGGACCGAACGGAGGAACCGAGCTGAGAGACTAGCGGGCATGGCCTCCAGCAGCCTCGGGCCGGCTACTGCCCCCACCAAGCCCAGAATCAGCAGAACGGCCCCGAGGACTACCCGCCCGGACAGGAGCCCCGCGCCCAGCCCGATCGCCGCGGCACCAAGCACCCGCGCCCAGTTGCCCTCCGCAAGACCGGAGAAGGGGACGGCCCGCGCCAGCGTCCGCAGACCTCGCCCGGCTGCGCCTCCGGCCAATGCCCCCTGGAAAACGAGTACAGGGCGGGCGGTCAGAGCGTCGACGAGAGGGGCCGAGCGGACCCGGCCCGTTCCCAGAGAGCGGCTTCCGGCAAGCGCGGGTCGGGAACTCCGGCCCACCTGGAGACAGGCGCGTCCTACCAGCGACGAGGCGGCGCATCGCCCGACCCAGCGATAGGCCGTCCGTACTGCCTCATAAGAAAGCGAACTCTCAACGGCTTTCATGCCGGTGCTCCATCACGGACACGCGCTGCGGAGATCGGGGCGCTACTGGAGCGCGTCGGAGCCCCAGACGACCCTGCTGATCACAGTCTGCGCCTCATACCCGGGGGCAACGATCCTCACGTCCGCCCCCACCCTGGCGGTAAGACCGCCGATGTGAGCACTCGAGTCCAACACCGTCCCCTGGCACATGACCACGAAGGTGACGTCGCTGTGGGTGGAGGAGGAGAAGGTCTTGTACTGGCCGTCTCCGGTGAGCATCTCTTGGACCGTTGGAGTCACTTCCACGCTCTGGAGCTCACCGATGACGTTCCCTGCGCTGTCTCGAACGGTCCCCTCCGAAGGGAGACCCTCGAGCAGGGCACGGTCGACCGCTTTGTTGAGGAAGCTGACCTGCACCGGAACTGTGGCCGAAACGCTATCCGCTCCGGCAAGCCGCACTGCGGCGAACACGACAACGGCCAGTATCACCAGCAGGACGAGGATATCTACGATGTTGACCTTACCGAACAGCCGGCCCCGGTCATCGACAACACGAGTCAAGGCGCCATCCTTCTTTCTAGCCCTTTGATCTGGCCAGTATCCCGGAAGTTTATCCGAATAACCTGAGGTTTGCCTTTCGGCCGATGCTCGGCTAGAGTCGGGTCAGGAGACCGCCCACGCAAGGAGCGCCGCCCAGCGTTGTCCCGCCCCATGGTGTTCATCACCTTCGGCACCAGACCGGAGGCCATCAAGATGGCTCCCGTCGTGCTGGAGCTCGAGCGCCGCGGGGTGGTGGAAGTATTCGTGTGCCTGACCGGCCAGCACCGCGAGATGTTGGACCAGGTGGTTGAGGAGTTCTCCCTGCCCGTGGGTCATGATCTCCGCATAATGCAGGAGGCGCAGACGCTGGGTCACATCACGTCGGCCGTCCTCGGGGGGATGGACCCGCTCCTCCAAACGAAACAGCCGGATATCGTCCTGGTGCATGGGGACACCACCACCACCTTCGCCGGCGCGCTTGCCGCCTACTACCGGAAGATCCCGGTGGCCCACGTCGAGGCCGGGTTGCGGACCACCGACGTGTACAGCCCGTATCCGGAGGAGATGAACCGGCGCCTCGCCGACCGGCTCGCGTGCATCCACTATCCTCCAACTCCCGCCGCAGCCCATGCCCTTGCGGCAGAAGGCGTATCAGGCGCCGATCTCCTTGTGACAGGCAACACCGTCATCGACGCCTTGCTTGCCGCCGCGGACATGCCGGCCCCGGACCTGGGGCCCGCCCTCGACGAAGCCTTGGCACGGCCCGGATCGAAGGTGATGGTGACGGTGCACAGACGGGAGAGTTGGGGCGTACCCATGGAGCAGGTGGCACATGCCATCGAACGGGTCGCCGCGGATCGGCCCAACGTCACGTTCATCTTCCCCATCCATCTGAACCCGGTGGTGAGGAACACCTTCAAGACGGTCCTGGAGCGGCTGCCGCAGGTGGTCTTCTGTGAGCCGCTCGGTTACCGCACGTTCATACACCTGATGAAGGCCGTCGACGTGGTTATCACCGACTCCGGAGGTCTTCAGGAGGAGGCGCCCTCGCTGGGCAAGCCGGTACTGGTCATGAGAGACACGACTGAGCGGCCGGAGGGGATCGCGGCGGGGACAGCTCTCCTTGTGGGGACTGAGACCGGAGCCATCGCCACCGGACTGCTGACGCTTCTGACCGACCGTTCCGTCTACGAACGCATGGCCCGCGCCATCAACCCCTATGGCGATGGGCGCGCAGCCGAGCGCATCGCCGACCACCTCGAGTTCCATTTCGGCCTACGCTCCGAGCCGCCCGCCCCCTTCGGGGCCGGGGCGGCCCTGTGAGCGGGCGCCGGAAGCGACGCCCCACTGGCGAAGCGGCCCCCCGAGCGGCTTGACCGTCCTACGGCTCTGGGTAGACCCTAGTCGCGCCGCCGCCGCGCGATGAGCGCGGCGGCGGCGCCCGCTCCCCCCCCCGTGTGGATGTTCCAGGCGGCCAGACCCCGGCTGCCACTCTGAAGGATCGAGTAGAGAGCGGCAGTGCCGTCTCCGCCGAGGCCATAGCCGGTGGAAGTGGGCACCCCGATCACGGGCACGTCCACGAGGCCGGCCACCACCGATGGGAGTGCCCCCTCCATCCCTGCCACCACTACCAGCGCACCGGCTCCTGCCTCGATCATCCGGGTGAGGGGCTCCACCAAGCGGTGCACTCCCGCCACGCCGGTGTCGTAGCCCCGCTCCACCCGGCATCCCATGTGCTCTATCACCAGTGCCGCTTCCTCCGCCACGGGGATGTCCGACGTGCCGGCTGTGAGCAGTCCCACGCAACCTTCCGGCTGTAAGGGCCGGTAGCGGGAGGTGTAAACGGCCAAGACCTCGGCACCGGACCTGTAGTCCCAGACCAGGCCTTCGATCGCACCACCGGCTGTGCCACCGGAAGCCTCGGGCCCTGTCGCTGTGACGCCCGGCGCCGTCCCCAGGGTCGCTGCCTCCAACGCGGCCTGCAGCCGCTCCGCCCGGTCCGCGGGCAGCCGGCTCACCAAGGCCAGACCACGATCTGCGAGGAACCGGCGGACGATGGTCTCAAGATCGGCATCCTGCTTCCGCGGTGCATAGACCACCTCCGGCACCCCTTTGCGGAGATCCCGGTTCACGTCGAGACGGGCAAACTCTCCGAGCCGGGTCACCTGGAGCAGACGCAGCTTCTGCAGCGCGTCCTCCAGGCTCAGCTCGCCCGAAAGCAGTGCGTTCAGAATGCCCCGCAGATCGGGTTGATGGCCGGCCTCGTCGCGGGCGGCCTCGTCGCGGCGGAGGTCGTGGCGGCCCGCATCGCTTCGCGCATCCTGACTCATAGCCTGAAGACCTTTCGTGCGTTGTCGCCGAGGATGACTGTCCGCGCTTCGGAGGAGAGGCCGCTCAGCCCCTCTCGGTATCGGGCGGGCGAGAGCAGCGGATAGTCACTGCCGAAAAGCACCTTCCGAATGCCGGCGGTGGCGGCTGCCGCATGGTAGATGCCTGGGTCATACAGGTACGGCACTGCAGATGTGTCGTAGTACACGTCCGCGAGGGTGTGCCGGAGTTCTGGCATCGCCTCGTAGAGGAAGGCTCCCCCGCCGAGATGGGCGAACACAAGCGAGAGCCCCGGATAGGCCTGTGCGCAGGCCACGCACGCCTCCGGGCCGAACCCGCTCTTGCCGGGATAATCGTGCCCCACAGGCTCGTTGGCATGAACGAGCAACGGAAGCTCTCGTTCTCGCAGCAATCCGGCGATCTCCGTCAGTTCCTCGAGATCCGCCGCCGTGGCCCCCGGCGTCAGCTCGCCACACCCACGCATGCCCGCATCGAGGCAGCGGACGACCTCGCGGACGGATCCCGGCGTGCCCGGCGAGGTGCAGGCGAGGCCTGCGAGCCGTCCCTTGTGAGTCCGAGTCGAGGCCAGAACGTAGTCGTTCACCTCGCGGCACAGACCCTGGTCCTTGAAGGCGAATCCGAACACCACCGAGGTCGCCACGCCGGTCCGGTCCATCTCAGCCACGACCTCCTCAGCGGTGGCCATGCGGGCTCGAGGGTCGGCGTACAGTGCCGCGAAGCGGTCGTCGCGGGAAAGGTAGGAGTTCCGCTCGGCAATCATCTGCGGAGGGAAGATGTGGACATGCGCGTCGACGACTCGTGCGCCGGTAGGGTCGGCCTCCGCTGCGAGGCCGCGCGGCTGGCAGCGTTTCGTGACGGCAGGCACTCCGGCATCCGGTTGCGGGTCCGAACCCTCCATGCGGGTCCCACTCATACGCCGGTCAGACGGCGGCCGTTAGGAGGATGATCTCCACCAGGTCCTCATAGGAGATGCCGGCCTCGCGCGCCTGCGCAGGCAGGTCGGAGAGCTCAGTCATGCCGGGAAGGGTGTTCACCTCCACGAACCAGGGGGTGCCGTCGGCGTCGACCATCATGTCAATGCGCGAGTAACCTCGGCAACCGATAGCTCCAAACACCGCCACTGCCTCCTCCTGGGCCCGCGCGTACACAGCAGGCCGCAGCCGGGCGGGAAGGATGAACTCCGTCATGCCCTCGGTGTACTTGGCCTCGTAGTCGTAGAACTCGTTCTTCGGGACGAGTTGCAGGATGGGCAGAGCTTCAACCGTTCGGTCGCGCTCCACTATCCCGATCGTGATCTCGGTGCCGGTGACGAACTTCTCGGCGAACATCTCGCTTGCTTGTGCGCGCATTTCCGCCAAGCGTTGCTTGGCC
>CAZWAR010000138.1:0-6496 GCA_964631965.1 uncultured Gaiellales bacterium | reverse complement strand
CTGGTATGACTTCGAGAAACTGGGTCTTGCCTCCGGGGATAGTTACGGTCGCTCCAGTACCCCTGGTGCTTCAGCCACCATCTACTTCGAAGGTAGCCAGATCGACTATCTCGCCATGACCGGGAGCACCCCCGGGCTGGTCGATATCTACCTAGACGATGAGAAGAAGATCACCGTCGATCTCTATTCCTCCCCGGCGAAGTACGATGAGAAGGTGTGGTCGAGCGGCCCCCTCGCCGCCGGCGACCACAAGCTGGAGCTCAAGCGAAGTGACGACAGCCTGGCCTCCGAATACCTGACTCTCGATGCGGTCGACATCGTGGGCACCATCACGAGCGCTCCGCCTGCGCCTGCTGCCATCACCGCTGTCAGCCCGGCCTCCGGCGCCACGGCCGGCGGCACCACCGTCACCATCACCGGCACCAGCCTCTCCGGCGCCACCGCGGTCACTTTCGGAGGTAGTGCCGCTACTGCTATCGACGTGAACATCGCTGGCACCAGCCTCACCTGCCTCACCCCCGCCCATGCGGTCGGGACCGTCGATGTGGTGGTTACCGCTCCGGCGGGCACGGCCACCGCCACCGGCGCCTTCACCTACCTCGAGCCCGGCGTCGGACCCATTCGTTACGAACAAGACGACCCGCACATCCAGAAGACCGGCGCCTGGTATGACTTCGAGAAACTGGGTCTTGCCTCCGCAGACACTTACGGCCGCTCCGCGACGAGTGGGGCTTCGGCGACCGTGTGGTTCACGGGCACCCAGATCGACTGGATTGCCATGACCGGAAGCACCCCGGGCAAGGTGGACGTCTACCTAGATGAGGAGTTCCAGGAGACTATCGACCTCTACAGCTCCCCGGCCTTCTACGATGTGGCCGTGTGGTCGAGCGGCATCCTTTCCGAGGGACTCCACAGCTTCACGATCGTGAACACGAGCACCAAGTACGTGACCCTCGATGCCGTCGATGTCTGGGGCACCATCGCCGACCCGCCTCCCGGGCCCACCCGCTACGAGCAGGACAACGACCACTTCATGAAGACCGGGGAGTGGCACGACTTCGCGAAGAGCGCGGCCTCCGGCAACAGCTACGGGCGCTCACTCACCCCGCACGCCTCGGTCACCGTCTGCTTCGAAGGCACCCGCCTCGACTGGATCGCCATGACCGGGAGCACCCCGGGAATCGTCGACGTCTACTTAGACGATGTATATCAGACCACCATCGATCTTGAGTCCTCCCCGGCCGCCTACGACGTGGTCGTTTGGTCGACCGGCACCATCGCCGACGAGGCCCACACGGTGGAACTGAGGCGCAGCGAGTCCAGCCTGGCCACGGAGTACCTTATCCTTGATGCCTTCGATATCTGGGGAGAGATCACCGGCCCGCCCCCCGTGCCGCCCACGGTCACCAACGCCGACCACTTCACCATCGACTGGACCGACAACTCCGACGACGAGACGGGATTTATCATCTACGCGTCGGACTGGGGTGGAGACTACGTGCACTTTGACTGGCAAGAAATCGGCCGTACCTCAGCCGATGTCGAGTCGTTCGATCTTCCTCCTGATCTCTCCGCCACTTGGCTGCGGGTCGTCGCCTACAACGAGGACGGCCGATCTGGGTCAGAGCCCTGGTACTGGCCGGTGGAATAGGGCGTGCAGCTGGCTCCGGGTGTGTGGGGCTCGAGCGCGCGGGCGCGCGTGCTGAGGTTGTCCTGCCTTCCAGTCTGTCCCGTACCCCTTCGCGTACCCCTAAGAGGATGATACGCGTTGGTACGCTATGGACGATATGAACTCGGAGACCGGCGAGTTCTAGACTCTGTGATACGCATTGATACCGGATGAACTGCTCCGGGCCGGCTTCCTAAACCTCGTGCGTAGGTTCGAGTCCTACCGGGGGCACTACTCGCTTCAGACAAGTTCCACCCTTGCCGTCGACTTCCCGACAAGTGAGCGAGAAGCGCGCGTCGGCATGTACCAATTGTGGTACACTACTTGCGTGAGTGAGACCGACCACCGCAAGCCCATCCTGTCCGTAGTCTTCTACGCAACCTCGACAGGCAACGAACCGGTTCGCGATTGGTTGTTGGGGTTGTCGCGTGATGGCCGACGCACGGTCGGGCTCGACATCAAGACCGCGCAGTATGGCTGGCCGATCGGGATGCCGCTCATCCGAAAGCTCGAGCCGGGTTTGTGGGAGATCAGATCCCATATCGGCGACGGCATCGCCCGGGTGCTGTTCACCGTGATGGGCGACACTATGGTGCTACTGCACGGCTTCCTGAAGAAATCCCAGAAGACGCCGGCGATAGATATGAAGACGGCCAAGCAGCGCATGGCCGACCTCAAGGAGAGGTGAAAGAAATGACCAACAAGCACATCGGTAGTGACTTCGACGACTTCCTGCGGGAGGAGGGCATCCTCGATGACGCCGAAGCCGTCGCGACCAAGCGTGTGATCGCCTTCCAGATTGCCCGCGAGATGGAGAGGGCACATATCTCCCAGTCGGAGCTTGCACGTCGGATGAACACGAGCCGCTCGGCCGTCGAACGTCTGCTTGATCCGACCAACCCCTCGGTCACGCTTCAAACGCTCGAACGCGCCGCGAGCGCGGTGGGCAAGCGGCTCAAGGTCCAGCTCACGGCGTAGTCAGGCGTGCGTACTCGCGGGCGCATGTGGGAACACATGTCCAGCGGACGAAACCGACTGGCCGGGTGAAAGTGCGGCGTGAGAGGAACGGATATGGTCACGGACATAGCTCACAGGGCCGATGCGCGTGCTCGAATCATGCGGCGCAGTCTCGTGGTGGTATTCGCGACCGCCACCGGCCTGGTTCTTACGCTGGCGGGATGCGGCTCGGGCACAGCTACGCCTGGATCCACCGTGGTTGGTGCTACGACGACCATCATTGCGAGCGGGGAGTTGACCCCTGGCCCGATCCCGTACGGCGGGACGAACTACACGGTCTCTGTCACCCAGGGCAAGGTGAATCCCGCGACGCTGAACGTGCCCGCCGGGTCGGGGGTGCTCTTCGTCAATGCCGAGGACGACAACACCATACAACATGAACTGGTCGCCAATGACGGCAGTTTCGACACTGGGGTGCTCGACCCAGGCAGTCAGTACTTCGTCATCTTCGGGGGGCAGGGGACCGTCACTTACCATGACTCGCTGCATCCCGACATCACGGGGGAGATAGTCATCAGCGGGAATATAGCCTACGGGACGGTCCTTCCGCCGACCGGGCCCTTCATAACCGTCAGCAACGAGGGCCTCAGTGCAACGACGACCCGGGTCAACGTCGGGCAGCCTGTCACCTTCCACAACGGTGAGGACGACAACACCGTGGATCATCGCATCGTGGCGGACGATGGCAGCTTCGACACCGGCGTCCTGAGTCCGGGCGAGGCTTATTCTGTGACCTTCGAGAGCGCGGGAACCTACTCGTTCCACGACGCGCTCGATCCGCGCATCAAGGGGACTATCATCGTCTCATAGTCGAGTCGCGGCCGTCCTGGCCGGCGGGGGAGGAAGGCCCCCTCGGCTGGTTCTGTCGGCCCATGACCGACAAGGAAAGGACCTATGCCTACCAGGAGGGAGCCCCCTGGGGGAATAACCCTTCGTCTCTCCTTAGCCGGACTCAATCCACCGGAAGATCCCGGTCTGTCCCACTGCGTATAGAGCCCCGCTCGGCGCTGGATCCGGAACCATGCGCATCACCCAGGTGTCCGTCAACGCACCGGCAACGTCTTCCCAAGTGCGGCCAGAGACCGCGAAACGCTGTACGCTCCGTCCTCACTCCGCTGGACGACATTGACGGTAGAGGGACCACGCGGATCCACCACAAATTTCTCTCTCCCCCTCCCCCTCTCAACCTGCAAGTCCCTTGAACCAACGGTTACCCCTACCCCGATGATATTCAGTGGTATTCGGTGGACAAGATGGACGGTGAACCCTTGAAGCAACAGCTGAGCCCTCGCGCTGAACGCTAGCGATTTCTCTCCTCCCGTGTCAACCAATTGGCCCTCCCGTGCGTGTCTACCTCGAAAGTAGGACAATCGGAGAGGTAGGACCGGCTCGGTGCCAACGGATTGGACAACGGTCTCGAAATCCGGGAGCGTGACCGGCTTGAGCGACTGGTCGATAGACAGAGGCACCCTCCAGGAGCACGCCCGCTACCTCTCTCCCGAAGAGGTGTTCGAGCACGACTACGAGCGCTTGGTGCAGGCACTAACCCTTGTGGCCGGTGACAAGGAGGCAGCCGCCGACGCAGTTCAGGAAGCATTCGTCCGCCTGGTCCGCGGCTGGGACCGTTTGTCCACCTACGAAGATCCGGCTGGCTGGGTGCGAAGAGTGGCTCTCAACCAGATCCGGGATCACCATCGTTCGGTCTGGAGGCAGGCAAGACTTCTGCTCAAGATGGAACGTGAAGACCAAGCTCCGCGGGAAGCCTCGATCACGGACGAACCACTATGGGGACGGCTGAGGGCGCTGCCTCGCAAACAGCGCACCGCTCTCGCCCTCTACTACATGAACCATCTCACGACCCGGGAAGTAGCAGACGTAATGCGCGTGTCGGAGGGCACGGTGAAGCAGCACCTTCACCGCGCCCGGGAGACTCTGAAGGAAGCCTACAAGGAAACATGCCATGAGTGAGGACTGGGAATTCGAAGAAACCCTGAGACGGCTTGTCGGGCCGGTGGAGCGCAGCGAAGTGTGGGCCAAAATCCAAGCGCGCGCCGGGGGGGATCCCTGGGCCATCGGTGATCGTGGTGGCGCTGCCGCGGAGGATGGAGCGCCGACCCGGCCTAGAAAGCCCAACCTGCGCATCGCGCTTTACGTTTTCCTTGCTGTCGTCGTCATAGCCGCCATGACAGTAGGGAGCCTGGAGGCGATCAAGCACCTGGGCAAAGACCAGTCCATCCTCGTCATCAGCGATGACCCCACTGGAATCACTCCGGGTTCGACGGGCCGGGACACCCAGACCTCGACCAGTGAGCCGTCGGCGGCAATGTTCGGGGGCAACGCAGCCCGGACCGGGGTCTATCCAGGTGGTGGACCGACTGACCAGCCCGAGCTTCTGTGGAAGTTCAAGACCGGCGGGGGGGAAGGTTCTTCCCCCGTGGTCTCGGACGGGGTGGTCTATGTGGGTGGTGGCTACGAATACCTCTACGCTCTTGACGCTCAAAGCGGCGAGGAGAAGTGGAAGTCTCCCTGGTCCGCCTACTGGGGTTTGGCTTTTTGTCCGACCTTCTCCGAGGGGGTGGTATACATCGGAAGTTATGGTGGTGGCTATCTCTCCGCGCTGGACGCTGCGAGCGGGCAGGAGATGTGGAGATTCCAGACGGGCGACCACATCGAATCCTCTCCGGCTGTCTCCGACGGAGTGGTCTACTTCGGCAGTGATGACAGCCATCTCTACGCGTTGGAAGCCGTGAGCGGGCAACTGAGGTGGAAGTTCCGGGCTGGCGATGGGGAGGGCTACCATGCGGTTAGCTCTTCCCCGGCCATCTCGGAGGGGGTGGTCTACTTCGGCGATACACAAGGCAATCTCTACGCGCTCGATGCCCAAACCGGACAGGAGATGTGGAGCTTCGGGCCGGGCGACGTGTCTGGCTCCTGGTGTTGGGGCTCCCCGGCCGTCTCCGACGGGGTGGTCTATTTCGCCAACGTGGGGCCCCAGCACCCATATGGCGCTCCCTCCAATTACGGCTATCTTCACGCGTTGGACGCCCAGACGGGGGAAGAGAAGTGGATGTACAAGGCGGACGGAGTGATTAGGTCCTCCCCGGCTGTCTCCGGCGGAGTGGTGTATTTCCTCTACGACGTCGGTGAGTTAGCCCGCTGGGGCGTATTCAGTGAGGGTGTCCTCGCAGTCGCGGTTGATGCCACCAGCGGTAGGGAGTTGTGGCAGTTCCCGGCGGCCAACGATTCTGGCTGGGGGGTTGAGATACGCTCCTCCCCTAGTATCTCCGGGGAGGTGGTCTATTTCGGTACTGCCTCTGAAGACGGCCGCCTCTACGCGCTCGATGCTACGATCGGGGAAGAGCTGTGGACTTGGGTAACCAGTCGCGGCTCAGGCCGTTACACTGCTAGCTCTTCACCGGCCATCTCCGGCGGAGTGGTCTACTTCAGCGGTAACGACGGCTATCTCTACGCGCTTAAGTAGGTTGGGCGCTGATGTGATGTTCCACGCGCCCGCTCAAGCGAGGAAAGGAGTGCGTCGTGAAGGCCAGATTCATGTCCAGAGGTGCAGTCAACCGGTGGCTGACGCTCTCAGCGAGCAGCAAGAGAGACGTCGGACGTCGGCAGTGTACCCACAGAAGGCGACCGAACATGGACGCAAGACGACTCCTACTTGTTGTTGCAGGCGCAGTGATGCTGCTGCTCGTTGGATGTTCGTCCGACGACGGGTCGGCCTCGTCCGCTGCATCACCGACGGAAATCGACCCTACCGCTGTCCCCGCTGAGATCTCGGCACTCATCGACAACTGGTCT
>CAZWAR010000137.1:0-6625 GCA_964631965.1 uncultured Gaiellales bacterium | reverse complement strand
TGGTCATGCTGGCCGAGCGCCTCGGTTTGCTGGAGGAGTACACGGGCGGCAAGAGCATCCCGGACCTCATCAAGTACGGGTACGAAACCTCCCGGTGCTCCGACCTCATCAGCTGGGAAGACCTGAACGACAAGGGCTACCTGGTTATCCCCACGGCGGACAAATGGGAAGACGAACCGGCCGGCTTCCAGCGCTTCTACGAGGATCCGAAGAAGAACCCCCTGACCACGCCGACCGGCCTTCTCGAGTTCGAGGCAACCGGTCTCAAGGAGAACTTCCCGGACGACAAGGAGCGACCGCCGGTACCCAAATGGGTCGCCAAGGGCATCAGCCACGAAGAGACCCTGGGCACCGACCGGGCCAAGAAATACCCGCTGCTGGTCTGCTCCAACCACCCGCGGTGGAGTGTCCACTCGCAGCACGAGGACATCACCTGGCTCCGTGAGATCGGTACCTGCAAGATCACCGGCCCCGACGGATATCAGTACCATCCGGTCTGGCTGCACCCGTCGACGGCCGCCGAACGAGGCATCGAAGACGGCGACGTGGTGTCGATCTTCAACGAGCGCGGCAGCGTCCTCGGCGGCGCCTACGTGACCGAGCGCATCATGCCCGGCGTGATCTATATGGACCATGGGGCCAAGTGGGACCCCATCGATCCGGGTGTCATCGACCGGGGCGGCGCGATCAACACCATCGTACCGGCCAAGACAACGTCCAAGAACGCCGTGGGCCACGCGGTCAGCGGTTTCCTGGCCGACATCGAGAAGACCGATCTCGAAGCTCTCAAGAAGAAGTATCCCGAAGCGTTCGCGCGGCCCTTCCACCCCTGCGCGGGTCCGGGCATAGACGCCTGTGTCCTGATCGGAGGTGAATGATGGGTAAGGTCCTCGTGGTCAACTACGACATCTGCAACGGTTGCTACAACTGCCAGATAGCGTGCAAAGACGAGCACGTGGCCAACGACTGGTCGCCCATCGCCAAGCCGCAGCCCGACACCGGCCAGTTCTGGAACAAGGTCTACGACAACGTTCGCGGCCAGGTGCCCAAGGTGAAGGTCACCTACGAGCACAGCATCTGTCAGCATTGCGAGAATGCACCGTGCATCGATGCCTGCCCGTCCAAGGCCATCTACCGGCGGGAGAAGGATGGCGCGGTCATCATCGACCCCGACAAGTGCCGATACAACCAGATGTGCGCAGCGGCCTGCCCGTACGAGAACATCATCTACTACAACGATGCCCTGCAGATCGCCCAGAAGTGCACGTTCTGCGCTCATCTCCTGGACGACGGCTGGGAAGAGCCCCGCTGCGTGGACGCCTGCCCGACCGGCGCCTTCACCTTCGGTGACGAAAACGACCCGAAGATCAAGGAGCTGCTGAGCAAGGCCGAACCGCTCAAGCCCGAGCTCGACACGAAGCCGCGGGTGTTCTACATCGGCAAACCCAAGAAGTTCATCGCCGGTGCGGTCTACGACCAGGAAGCCGACGAATGCTTGGGCGAGGTCACGGTGACGGCCACCAACAACGCGACCGGCGAGACGTGCTCCGCGACCACCGACAGCTACGGCGACTTCTGGCTCAAGGACCTCAGGAACGGCAGCTATACCCTGCGCATCGAGAAGTCAGGCTACCTGGCTCAGAAGGTCGGCCCGGTCGATGTCACCAAGAAGGACATGAATGTCGGTGACATCGCCATGTGGAAGGCGTGAGACCCGTCCGCCCTTCATGACTGAGACAACTAACCCGTAAGACCTGGCAGAGGCCGGGGCCCGCCCCATCCGGGGCGGGCCCCGGCTCGCTGTCTCGAAACACAACGTCCGCGCCAAGGGGGAACCGGCATGAGTGCGAAGATCGAGCATATCGAATGGCCGGAGAGGCCCGACGTCATGATGCCGTATGCACCGGCCATCAAAGTCACCGGGGGGAGCATGATGTTCTTCGCCGGAGTGACCGCGGCTCCCGTCTACCATAGCCATCCCCATGTTCCGGCGGAGTTCGACAACATCCCGCCCGACATGGCCACGCAGGCCCGCATGTGCATGGAGAACCTCAAGAAGTCTGTGCAAGCGGCGGGGGGTACACTGCAGAATGTAGTGCACTGCAAGCGGTATCTCACCAACCTCGATCTCCAGGACGACCTCAACAAGGTGTGGAACGAGTACATGGGTGCCTACAAGCCAACCACCACCACAGTGCAGGTGCAGCGTCTGGCCACCGACCCGCGCTGTCTGGTCGAGATCGACGCGATCGCCGTCGTGGACGAATAAGGAGTATCAGACATGCGCTTCATCGACGCCCACCTGCACACCGACATGATCGAGGACAAGCAGCTGCAGAAGCTGGTGATGATGGGCATGGAGGCCGCCGTCGTGCCCAGCCCCCACATGTTCCTCGGTCAACGGGACGCCGACGCCGTCGAGCTCCTGTGGGAGCGCTTCCTGGGCATGGAGACCACCACGGCCAAGACCCTCGGCTTCGAGGTCTTCACCAGCCTGTCGGTGCCCTTCTTCGGGGTGAACCGGGCCGACACCGAGACCTGTCTTAAGAGGCTGCCCGACTACCTGGAGAGCGACCGGGTGGTGGCCCTGGGGGAGATCGGCTTGGACACCGGCACCGACTACGAGAAGGACTTGTTCCGTGAGCATCTGCGCATCGCGAAAGCGCACGACCTGCCCGTCATCCTTCATACCCCCATCCGCCTGGCTCCGCAGGGCAAAACGGTGCTCCCCCAGGTGGCCGACATCATCAAAGAAGAGGGCTTTCCCCTGGAGCGCTGCGTCTTCGACCACGCCGGCGAGGAGACCCTCGCCTACCGGGCCAAGACCGGGGGCATGATCGGCCTCTCCATCTGCTGGGACAAGATGCCCCCGGAACCGGCGGCCCATTACGTCATCGATCACCCCGAGCTCCGGGACAAGATCATCATCAACTCGGAACTGGGGGGCGAGGGCAACGACTACTTCATGGTGCCCCGGGTCATCCTGGCCATGAAGCTGTTCGGTCTGGATGCGGCCACCATCGACAAGGTCTGCTACCAGAACCCCAAAGACTTCTTCAATCTTCCGGTGGAGTGAAAGTCAGCCTGCGAAGGCTGGAATCCCGCCAGGTAGAAACCAGGTTGCCTCGGGCGGGTGGTTCGTCATATCATGAGCAAACTACCGGGAGGTAGGTAGTCGGGGTGGTTCCGAGCAGGGGGGAGCACCAAGAGGCTGCGTCAAGGCAGAGACCGTTCGCTTGTTTCGTTAGTGCAACGATCCACGATGAGGAGGGGATATGTCGGAGAAGGATGAAGGGCTTGTGAGGTCGAACGTCAGTCGCCGCGACTTTCTCAAGCTGGCCGGGGTCGCCGGGGCGACCGTCGGCGCCGGCGCCGGCCTTGGGGGGGTTGTTGGCCGCCTGTGGCAGCGAGGAAGCGACCACCACTACGGCGGCGCCGACCACGACGACTGCGGGGGGCGTCGCGACGACGGCCGCTCCCGGCGGCGCGACCACGACGAGCGCCAGCGCAGGCGTGGAGATGGGCCGCGAGGTCAAGATAGGCTTCGTCACTCCGCTGACGGGCGCGATCTCGCTCTTCGGCGTTCCGGACAAGTACTGTGTCGAACGTGCCACTGAGGCCGTCGGGGATGGGATCGTGTGCGGCGACGGCATGAAGCACCCGGTGAAGATAATCACCATGGACAGCCAGTCCGATTCCAACCGCGCCGCCCAGGTCACCGGCGACCTCATCAACAACGACTCGGTCGACATCATGACGGCGGCGTCCACGCCGGACACCGTGGCTCCGGTCGCCGACCAGGCCGAAGCCCTCGGGACCCCGTGCATCACCAACGACTGCCCCTGGCAGCCGTATATCGGCTCCCGCGCGGCCGGCGACCTCACCGCCACGTTCAAGTGGACCTACCACACCTTCTGGGGTCTCGAGGGCGTCCAGGCCAACTTCCTGGACATGTGGGGCCAGCTCGATACCAACAAGACCGTGGCTGCCATGTTCCCGAATGACGCCGACGGCAACGCGTGGCAGCCGGGCTGGGAGCCTGTCTGGGAGCCCAACGGTCTGAAGCCCATCGACCCGGGGCTCTACCAGAACTTCACCGAGGACTACACGGCCCAGATCTCCCAGTTCAAGAACAACGGGTGTGAGATCGGCATGGGCGTGTTCCTGCCGCCGGACTTCACCAACTTCTGGAAACAGGCGTCCCAGCAGGGCTGGAAGCCCAAAGTGGGCACCTACGCCAAGGCTCTTCTCTTCCCGGGGGCCCTGGAGGCCCTTGGGGACGTGGGCGACGGGCTCACGACCGAAGTCTGGTGGACCGCGGCGCATCCCTTCACCTCGGCTCTTCTGAACGAGACCTGCCAGCAGTTCGCCGACGAGTACACCAAGCGGGGCAATGGTCAGTGGACCCAGCCGCTCCTGCACTTCATCGTCTTTGAGATGGCCCTCGACACGCTGAAGCGGTCCACGAGCGTCGACGACAAGGAAGCGATCCTGGCGGCTGTCAAGAGCACCAAACTGGACACCATCGGCGGTCTCATCGACTTCACAGCGCCGGTCGAAGCACCCGGCCCGCCGTTCAAGGTCGGTCCCTGCCATATGGTCGAGAACGTGTACAAGACCCCGCTGGTCGGCGGCTAGTGGCGCAAAGGAACGGAGTATCCGTTCGAATTGGCCATCGTGAGCAACGCCGGCGCACCGGGTGCCGGCATCGACGTGCAGGACAAGGTTCAACCGCTCGTGTAGAGCCGGCGCACCGAGTCCACGAGATGAGCAGGGGGGCTGTCGCGCGGAGGCCCGCGCGACAGCCCCCTCTTTCAAGCCAGAACGGCTATTTCTGGCACGTTTCCGGGCTGCCGTTCCTTGACCTGGCACCGGCTTGTGTGACATTCTGTGTCACTGCATGCTGGGACCATTCCGGGACGGGCCCTGCGAAGCACAAGCGCACAGGCAAGTAAGGGGGACTGGAATGAAGCATGGAGGTGGATCGACTTGACGGTAGCTCTAGAAACCCAAGGCCTTCGAAAGTCGTTCGGAGGGGTCTTGGTGATCGACGACCTGAGTATCAGCGTCGATGAAGGCGAAGCGCTCGGCATCGTGGGTCCCAACGGGGCTGGCAAGACCACCTGGTTCAACCTGATCACCGGTACCTACACCGCGGATGCCGGCAAGGTCGTCTTCGGCGGCAGGGACATCACGCATCTGCGCCGGCACGACCGCTGCCGGGAGGGCATCGGCAGAACCTTCCAGATCCCCAAGCCGTTCTCGGGCATGACCGTGTTCGAGAACACCCTCGTAGGCGCGACCCACGGACGTCGCATGGGCGAGCGCCAGTCGTACGAACATTGCGTGGACATCCTCGAGGCCACCGGCCTGGAGGATAAGGCGAACGTTCTCGCGGGCTCCCTCACCCTGCTCGACCGCAAGCGCCTCGAGTTGGCTCGAGCCCTCGCCACCGATCCCAAGATACTTCTCTTAGACGAGATCGCCGGCGGTCTCACGGAAGCCGAGGTCCTCGACCTGCTCGAGGAGATCCGCAAGCTTCGCCAGACCGGGATCACCATCGTCTGGATCGAGCACATCGTGCACGCGCTCCTCGCCATCGTGGACCGCATCACCGTCATCCAGTTCGGGGCCAAGCTCTGCGAAGGCGACCCGCACGAAGTCATGAACAGTGCGGAGGTCCAAGCCTGCTACATGGGAGGGACGCCGGCATGAGCCTTCTCGAAATCCAGGACCTCTCTGTCTACTACGAGGACTTCCAGGCCCTCTACGACCTCAGCATCACCGTGGAGGAAGGGGAGATCTTCGCCTGCATCGGCGCGAACGGGGCGGGCAAGTCCACCATGCTCAAGACCGTGGCCGGGGCTCTCATCCCCCGCCGGGGTCGCATCCTCTTCGACGGTCAGCCGGTCGACCACATGCCCACCCACAAGCGGGTCGAGATCGGTATCTCCAGCGTGCCGGAGGGCCGCCGGGTGTTCCCCAGCCTCACGGTACACGAGAACCTGCTGATCGGTGGATACCGGAACCGCAAGGGCCCCTGGAACACCGACACGATCTACGAACTCTTCCCGCTGCTCGTGCCGCTCAAGAAGCGGCAGGCGGCCGGGCTGTCCGGCGGCGAACAGCAGGCCTTGGCCATCGGCCGGGCTCTCATGGCCAACCCACGCCTCATCCTCATGGACGAGGTCTCGCTGGGTCTGGCGCCCGTGGTCATCAAACGCATCTACGACGCATTCCCCACCCTGCTTGAGAACGGGACCACGATCCTGGTGGTCGAGCAGGACGTGCAGCACGTGATGACGGTGGCGAGCCACGTGGCCTGCTTCCTCGAGGGACGTATCGCGCTCCAAGGTAAGCCGAGTGAGCTTACCAACGAACAGATAACCGCGGCCTACTTCGGGGTGTAGCAATGGACTGGTTAAACGCTGCTGTTCAAGGGATCCTTCTCGGCGGCCTGTATGCCCTGTTCGCCGTAGGCCTCTCGTTGGTCTTCGGGACCATGCGTCTCGTGAACCTGGCCCATGGCGACTTGACCATCCTTCCGGCATACGTCGCCCTCATGGTCGTCAACGCTCTCAACTTCAACCCGTTCTACTCGATCCCCATCACCATGGTGATCAGG
>CAZWAR010000136.1:0-6671 GCA_964631965.1 uncultured Gaiellales bacterium | reverse complement strand
CATGGGACCTCCCTCCACTTAGGCTGCGTTTGCCGCCGGTTGATACCTATGTCCAGCATCGGCCGTCTTCTCACACCGGCCCGGGGGGATGGGATCTGCGTGGCGATGAAAGTGGGGCAAATGGGACCGAGGTTGATGAGCGCCTCGGCGACCATTGACACACTGCCTGGTAGCGGCCAACCGAAGAGGCGCACGAATCGAGCCCACTACTACCCGAGGGCAGACCCCGGCTCGCTCAGCCCACTTGACTGCGCGTTCTGGGTTCTCGCCCAAGCCTGCTCAGTGGTGCAGACCCTGCTTGACTCTCGCCAACTTCCGGAAGTGGATCGGCAGACGAAGTACATCCGTGAGTTGAACCGACAGTTGATGAGCTTGGGCATTCCCCCATTCTCAGCATAGAGGGCACGACGAGCGCCGCCGCTCGCCGCATGTGTCAATGCGCAGAGCTGCAGTGCCCAGCGAACACTCGGACCCGCTCCACGGGCACATCGTGATGTTGGACGAGTTCCGTCCGGTAGCCCGAGCGGGTCCGCAGGCTCAGACCGTGAATCGCGCCAGCAGGACCAAGCGATCGTCCTGCGCGCCCCGGATGTCGTGGAAGCATTCACTCTCCCGGCACAAGGCATCGGGGAACTCACAGACCGGGCGACTGGAAGAGTCTTTCCAAACTCGCGCTATGCCCTCGAGCCCGAAGAATTCACCTTCGCGGCGCGAGTCGGTCACCCCGTCGGTATAGAGAAGCAAGGCCGGGGCATGCGATAGAAGGGTGGACGCGGCGAGAAACGGCCCTTTGAGATCAAGGCCGAGCGGCACGTTGGGCGGAAGTCGGATCTCGGCTGGCGCTTCTCCACGCTCCAGGTGTAGTGGGCGAGGATGACCGGCCACGGCGGCGAGCAGCTTGCCCTCTCCGCTATACCGGCAGACGGTCAGGGTCACGAAGCGCCCGGTGGGAAGGATGTGGGAAAGAGCCTCGTTCGCACGGGTAAGCAGTTCCTCGGGATCGCCATATACGCGGGCGAGCCGGCTGATGGCGGAGCGAGCCCGGGCGGCCATGCCGGCGGCTTCGATGCCGTGGCCGCAGTAGTCTCCCACGAGGACGAGCACGTCGCCGGACTCGAGCGCCACCGCGTCATAGAAGTCCCCTCCTACGTCCGCCATATCCGTGGCCGAACGGAAGGCGACCGTCAGTTCAAGGCCGGGTATCTCGGGCAGGGCCTGGGGCACGAGGGCGGCTTGCACCGCCTGGAGCGCGGCCGCTTGGCGCTCGCGGGAATAGTGGGCGGACAGAAGGCGGCCGCATTCCCGGCAGGCAGCCTCGATGATGTTCGCGTGGCCGCTGAACTTCTCGTGAGCGTGGTCGGCCAGGTGGAGGGAACCCATTATGGTGTCTTGATCGAGGAGCGGGAAGATGGCTATGGAGTCGTAGCCATCGAGAATGCAACGCCCTCTCAGCTCTCCCAAGGCCTCCGCAGGCAACTCCTTGCCCATGGATTGGACGCTCCCGCAGAGGAAAGAGCCGCCCGCAGTGAAGAATGGGAGAGACGGGTCAGGGCGACCGGAGCAGACCTGTCCGCACAGACATTCGCCGGCACCGATTAAGGCTTCATCCTGAAGAAAACGGGCACCCACGCCACGATGAATGGCGGTGGGGATCCAGCCACCGGTGGGTCCCCCGGGCTGCACCATTCTGAGCATGGCGGCTTCACAGCCGGCCAGCGCCTGAGCCCAGTCGACAAGAATGCGTGCCGCCTGGTCGAAGGTGCGCGCAGTGGACACCTGCTCGACGATCTCTGTAAGCTCCCGAATATCGGCCATGGAGAAGACTAGACCACGCGGCTAAGGATGCCAAGGGTCGGCGGACCGAGGAATCTCCCGTCCAGGCGAGGCTGTCCCGGGGAATGGATGATACGCCATTGGGGAGGCGCCGGATTTGCAGACGCGGATGATGCGTCCCGCAACCGGGTGAACAGACGACCTCCCGAGATCTACGAGTGGCGAAAGAGCCAAGCCATCTGCAGCTTAAGGTAGGCGGCCAGTTGGCCGAGTCTGGACATGGCCGTCTCCCATCCATCGAGGAGCGTTCCGGGGCCCGGAACTGCATCGAAAACACCGCTCTCCGCCGGAGCCGGCCACAGCGCCCGGTAGGCTTCGGCGTGTAGGGCGGAGTTCCGGCGCGAGCCGAGGTTGCTGACGAGAATGAACAGCGGGTTGCGTCCGGCGAGCAGACTGGCGCTCGCCCGGGCGAGGATGTTCGGGAGGGAGTAGAAGGTTCGATTGCATTCGATCATCTCCCGCACGACGACATCTCGACTCAGGTGTTTGTAGCGGGCGACCGGGTAGTTGAGCGTGTAGTACTTCCAGTCGTCGGGGAAGGCGTTCATCACAATTCTCCCCTCTGCCTTTAGTTGCCGCCACAAGCGGGTCCCGGGCAGTGGAGTGAGGAACAGGACGTTCATATTGTCCACCCCATACCGGCCGGCCGCCTCGGCGATCAGCCTCCCGATCCCCGGACGATCGGAGTCGAGCCCCATGATGAACGAGCCGACGACGACGATGTTGTGCCGGCGGATCCGGTCCATCGAAGCACGAATGTCCCGCCGGCAGAGCATGTCCGCTTTCCTCCCCAGTTCCGGGAGACCCTCCGCCGTCACCGCCTCGAACCCGATGAACACGCCCATGCAACCCGCCTTCTCGGCCAAGTCGAGCAGCTCCTCGTCGTCGGCGATGTTGACCGTCGTCTGCCCGATCCACGTCTTGCCCGTGCCGGCCGCCGCCAAGGCCCGGAAGAGCTCTTTGGCCCGCTCCACGTGTTCCTGGCTCCGGCCGATGAGATTGTCGTCGACGATAAGCACCCGACTTTCGGGGATCGCCGCGAACTCCTGGACCACGTCGGCCACGGGCCTCTCCCGATAGCGAGATCCGTTGAAGGCGGTGACACTGCAGAACTTGCAGCTCAGCGGGCAACCCCGGGTGGTCTGAATGGAGCCGAAGGCGTAGCCCTGGGGGAGGAGATCGTGCCGGGCGGGGGCGATCCGTTCCATCTCAGCAAGGCCGCCGTCGTAGTGCAGCTTGAGACTCCCGGTCCGCACGTCTTTCAATACCTGTGCCCAGACCGATTCGGCCTCACCGGTGACCACTGAGTTCACATACCGGCTGGCTTCCGCGCGGCACATCGTCGCGTGGATGCCGCCCATGATAACCGGGACAGAATGGGCCCGAAACCAGGAGGCCACCTCGTAGGCCCGTGGAGCCTGGGACGTGAACGCCGTGATGCCGACGACGTCCGGACGCCGCAAGGCGCCGTACTCGATAGGTCCCAGGTTCTCGTCGAAAACGGCCACTTCCCAGTCGGAGGGGGTGAGCCCGGCGATCTCCAGAAGGCCCAGGGGTTTCCAGAGGCGAAAGCGATTCCAATAGCTGTCCCGGTTGAAGGACATGCTGGCGAGTGGATTGGCCGGATTGATGAGATAGAGAAGCGGCACCTGAGTCTCCTGGTCGGTAGTGGCTCGCCGCGAGCTAAGCTGCTCTATCCGGCAGCGGGGAGGCCCGCAGCCGCATGGGCTCCCTCAGGTCCCGGCGGATCTTCCACATGACCACGGCGGCGTTGAGGGCCCAGAGGGCGAGCAGATAGACATGCGGGTTGAAGATAAGGAGGTAGGCGAGCAGCCCCACAAAACCGGCGACCGCCGACCAGCCATCGGCTCTCTGCAATCGCCAGACGATCCCCATTGTTACTCCGAGCGTGAGAAATCCCGGGAGCAGGGCGAGCGCGCTCCAGATCCCGAAGGTGACCGCGACGGCCTTCCCTCCCCGACCACGAAGAAGGGGAGAGAAGGCGTGGCCCAGTACAGGGGCTAGGGCCACCGGCACGAGGAACCAGCCAGAAACCCCCAGGACGTAGTGGGCCACGGCCACCGGTGCGGCGCCCTTGCCGTAGTCGAGAATGGCCCCCGGCACCCCCAGTCTCCAGCCGCCCGCCCGCCAGGCGTTGCCCGCCCCCGGGTTCCCGTCGCCCCAGCGGCGGACGTCCACCCGCATAAGGAGACGACCAAGACAGAAGGCGAAGGGCACCGAGCCCACCAAGAAGCCGGCAATCGTTACGACAATCGGAATCACGGTTGGCTGCTCCTCGCCTCGGGCCAACGGAGTACGCGCGCATAACGACACCATATACCGAACACTCAGTGTTCGCAATTGGTCGCGGTGTTTCCCTCGGGCGCCCCGCCTTCTCAGTCCACCGGGTCTTCGCCTACCGGAAGGAGATCTGAGCGAGCCTATGGGGGATCGCTTAGCCGTGGTGAAGACCCCGGGGAAGCCCTGATCGGGGGAGGTGATCCTCCATCTGTTGACGCTCAACCCGCTCTGAGCCCCAATCCCTCTTTGCTGCGCCTACGCCTCTGGCTCCAGCTAGGGTGGGCTTTTCGCATGCGTTAAGGTCTTGGCCCGTACGGGCCGATGAAGAAAGAGAGCGACTTGTCGCCGCCCTCCTGTTTTTGTGCCCCGTCCCTGGACACTTCGTCCGGGGATGGGGGGCCCTTCTCGTGAGCGAGGAGCTTCTTTTTCAGTCGAACGGCAGGCCGAACGCTATCTCCGCTTATCTGAGCATGAAGGTCTCGTGGTGCTCCGGATGCTTCTGCTCGGGAGAATCGACTTCTTGAACCTGCGCGTCCGTCATAACGAGGAACTCCGCAGGTTCGTTCAGCATGTCCGAGAGGCGCCGCCGGTGACCGGGGCCGTTGCCGGCCACGTAGACGCTGCCCTCGATCAGGAACCTCTCGGTCCGAATCCGTACCTGGGCGCCGGTACTCTCTGAAGCCACTTCTTCCTCCTCTCTTTGCGAGCGTCATCCGTTTCGCCTATGCGTCGCCAGGCAGCGAGCATCGGTACGTGGAGCCTCTCACCTGCCGGAGAGAGTAGAACGACGGTCGTGCGGTTATGCATAGATGTGCAATCCCCGCATGTTCGTGTCCGCCCGGACTTGATTCTTCGGCACGTTACCGCCCATTTCCTCTACACCGTGCTTGTCTTTCGCCGGTCTCACTGGCACGATGCACGTCCCTGGCCGTGGACCAGTGGAATGGGAGATACAGGGAGAGCACCCACATGAGCGTTGAGAGACGAGCAATCGGTGAGCTCCCGGTCATCCGCCTCTTAGGGGAGGTCGAGCGCACGAACGTCGACCTCCTCGAGGAGCTCGTAGACAGGGAACTTGTCACCGGCCGGCCGAGCTTCATCTTCGATATGGAGCCCTGCACTTTCATCGACTCCTCGGTGCTCGCGGTCTTCCTGCAGGTGGGCACGACTCTCGACGGCCCGGGGCTCATCGCCTTCGCGGCCCCCAGCGCGCACATCCACAGGATTCTCGAGGTCACCGGGCTGCTCGATGCTCCCCGCTTCCGGGTATTTGCCTCCGCGGCGGAAGCGTTGCGCCATGCGAGCACAGAGGAATAACCTGACCCTATTCCCCTGCTTCTTCCTGTATCGGTCCGAAACCGCAATCTCTGGGTGGACCGATTGCGGGGAATTCCGTCAAGCTAAACGACGACTATCGTGCCACATGTACTGTCTGGCCGAGATCCCGCTTCGTTCATAGGTCGCTCAAGGGTATCTATCTGAGAACCGATTCAATCTGTGAAGAGCCAACACCAGTGTCATCTACCGAGTCGGGAGCTTCATCGGGCCTGGTCTATCCGCATAGGGATTTCTTGGAGACGATTGCAACACTCAAGCGCCTCATCGGCGTGTCTTCCGACTCACCGGCCGGCTGGACAGCCTTTGCAAGGCAGCACTTAACGCTCTGCTACCTGTCCCTTGGGGGCCTGGCCATACTTGCCGGTTTGCTGTTCCCGCAGATGGAACCGGTAATCAGCCTTGTCTTGGGGATCGCGACAACCGTGGCAGTCGTCGCGTCGGTCCGCATCCGGCGGCCGTCGCTTGTATGGCCGTGGGTTTGCCTTGTCTTCGCATTCGTGATCTTCCTCGCCAACGCTGTGGCCAAGAGCACGTTTGAGCCTCTCGGTGACCTGAGCGCGAGTCGGTCCCTGGTTCCGGACATGATCGCCCTACCTGGCTATCTGCTGCTGGCGGTAGGTCTCGTGGGCTTCTCTCGAAGCAGAGTCCGAGGTGACGCACGTAGCAGCGTCGTGTTGGACGGTCTCATTGCTGCCCTCGCCCTCGCGTCTCTTGCCTGGGCCTTTGCGGTCCAACCACTCCTCCTTCACCAGCAAGCGCCTGGCCTGGTCAAGATAGTACTCACCGCCTACCCGTCCTTGTCCATCTTTTTAGTGGTAGTCACGCTTCGCATCGTCTTCAACGCGGATGGGAAACGGGCTCCGGCGCTCTGGCTCTGCGTGGGCGCCATGGTCTTCATGTTGGTGGGAGACGGGATCTACATGTTCGCCGAAATCCACCTGGTGAACCTCCCAACGCAGTTCCTCGATCTCCCGTACGCCCTAGCGTTCCTGGGAGCAGGCGCGACGGCCGTGCATCCTTCGATGCGCCAACTGACAGAACTCGGGCCGGAAATACAACCTTCGACCTCAACGGGCAGAGCCGCCCTGGTGGCAGGAGCTCTCATGGTCACCGCCCTGCTCGCCGTGCAACAACGGCTGTTCACCGCGCAAGACCGACTGGTTATGTATGCTCTCTTCTTCGGCCTGACCGGTGCTGTC
>CAZWAR010000135.1:0-6710 GCA_964631965.1 uncultured Gaiellales bacterium | reverse complement strand
TGCCCGTGGGCCGGCGGGTGGTTATCATGGGGGGGACGCTCCATGGTTGCGAGCTGGGCGAGTTCCTGGTGAAAAGGCACCGCAAGGTCATCATCGCGCACGACGGATCGGCGTCCGAACTGGGTGACGAGATGGGTCGCGACGATCTCGCCAATCTCTGGCCGTGGTTCAAGCAGAAGTACGTGTCGCTATGGCCGGACGCCGAGTATCTGGAGGTCACCGGAGACGGGCTCAAGGTCCGGCAGCCCGATAGGCGTTCCTTCGTCCTGCCGGGTGAGAACGTCATCAACACGCAGGATTGGGCGGCCAACACCGCCCTGCGCGAGGAACTCTCGAAAGAGGTGAACGAGATACACGTCGCGGGGAGCGCCCGGGAACCGGGGCTCATGGCGGATGCCGTGCGAGAGGGGATACTCGCGGGCTGCGCCGTCTGATGGGTGTCGGCCGCCGGCCGGCGAACGGAAAGACATGGGGGACGTAGGATGTTCGATCTATTGCCGGGCACGCCGGCATATCGCGAGGACGACGCGGCCGACTATCTGCGCGGCCGCTGGTGGAGCGGCCTCAACTTCGGTGATCTTCTCGACCGGGCGGCAGCCATCCACCCGCGCAAGGTGGCGTTCGTCGACCGCTGGAACCGGCTGACCTACGCTGAGGCGCGCGACCAGGCCGAGCGCCTGGCCATCGGGCTCATGGATCTGGGCATCAAGCCGCTCGACCGGGTGATGATCCAGCTGCCCAACTGGACCGAGTTCGTGGTGATGTACTTCGCCTGCCAGAAGATCGGCGCGATCACAGTGATGCTCATCGACCGGTACCGGCAGCACGAGGTGCAGCGGCTCGCCGACATCTCCGGAGCCGTGGCGTGGGTGGTGCCCCCCCGGTATGGAAAGACGGATTTCGTGCCTATCGTGGACGACGTGATGGAGCAGTGCCCGAACATCCGGAACGTGATTACGGTGCGGGGCGCGGTGGACAAGCCCGCCTATGTGAGCATGGAACGCCTGATAGCCGGGAACGAGCGGACACCGGCGAACCTGGCCCGGCTGGCCGAGCGGGCTCCGGACGCCCGCCAGGTGGCCCACATGGGTCCCACGGGTGGCACCACCGGTGAACCCAAGATGGTGCCCCGGACGCATAACGCCTTGGGCTGCGCGGTTGAGTACTGCTCCAGGGCCTGGGATCAGCACTGCGAGGACTACAACCTCATCGTGGGCTCTATCGGTCACGATCTGTCGTTCACCAAGGGCTTCCTGGGCAGCGTCATCACTATGGGGACGCTGTTCATGCTCGACTCCACCGACGCCCAGACCATCTGCGAGATCATCGAGCGCGAGCGGATCACCTCGGTCATCTGGGTGCCGACCCTGGCCCAGCGGCTGCTGCAATACGAGGACGTGGGCAGGTACGACCTTTCCTGCCTGAAGAAGATGCACAGCGCCGGGGGTGCGGCGTTCCCCGAATTGGTCCGCGAGGTCTTCGGGCGCCTGAACATGCGCTTCCACAACGGCTACGGGGCCACCGAGGGCATGACCTGCATCACCACGGCCGAGGATGACATCGAGACGGTGTGCGGCACGGTGGGCCGCCCCACGTGCCCCCGCGACATCTACAAAGTGGTCGATCTCGACGGCAACACACTGCCCCCCGGCAGCCAGGGCGAACTGCTGCTCAAAGGACCGTCGGTGTTCGCCGGCTACTACAAGAACCCTGCAGAGAACGCCCTGGTCTTCGACAAGGACGGCTTCTTCAAGACGGGGGACCTGGCGGTCATCGACGAGGACGGTTACATCAGGCTCACCGGCCGGCTGAAGGAGATGATCAACCGAGGGGGCGAGAGCATCAGCTCCACCATGATCGAGGGCTTTATCAACAAGCACCCGGATGTGGCCATGGTCGCCGTCGTGCCCATGCCCGACCCGGTGATGGGGGAAAGGGTCTGCGCCTATGTCCAGCCGGTGGCGGGGTGTACCCTGAACTTCGAGATGGTCATCGCCTTTCTGAAAGGCGAGAAGGCCTCCGTGCAGGCCCTTCCCGAGCGGATCGAGTTCGTGGAGACGATGCCTTTCACGGCGGCGCAGAAGCTGGACAAGGCGGCGCTGAGGGAAGATATCCGCAGGAAGTTGGAGGCCGAGGCGGCTGCCCGGCAGGCCGAGGGATAGGCCCACCGCGACGGCAACGGCGGCCGGCCGGGAGCGATAGACCGTCCGGGGCGCGGGGCCGGGTGGGAGAGCGACAAGGAGAGAGATGGCGGCGAAAGAGATCAGATTCCACGGCCGGGGAGGCCAGGGCGCGGTACTGGCGGCAAGGATGCTGGCTTCGGCCTGCGCGGCCGAGGGCAAGTGCGTGGCCAGCTTCCCCATGTACGGCTTCGAGCGGCGAGGGATGCCGGTGGTGGCGTTCACCCGGTTCGACGAGGAGCCCATCAGGGAGAAGACGCAGATCTACACGCCGGACTGCCTGGTGGTGATCGACCCGACCCTGTTGAACATCAAGACCCTGTTCGAGGGTCTCAAGCCCGATGGCATCCTGGTGCTCAACAGCCCCAAGGACGTCTCCGAACCGCCGCATCCCAGCGTGAAGCGGGCCGCGGTGATCAACGCCACCGCTGTGGCGCTCTGCGAGATCGGCCGGGACATCCCCAACACCTGCCTGATCGGGGCTCTGGCTCGTGCTACCGGGTGGGTGAGACTGGAATCGGTGCTGCAGGGCCTGGCCGACCATCTGGACGGCGACATCCTCAAGAAGAACATCCGGAACGCCGAGCGCGGCTATGAGGAAGTGCAGGTGATGACATGGTAGAGGACGGCGGCACGGCGGCCGGTGCGAGGCGGGAAGGCGCGGGGGGCTCCACCCGCGCGGCCGGCGGCAAGGCGCCCGGAGGGCACGCCCCCGACAGCCGGGTGAAACAGACCGAGGAGATCTTTGAGACTGAAGCGAGCTGGTCCGTCTCGAATAATGAGTTGCTTTGCCTGCATACCGGGGATTGGCGGACCGAGCGGCCTGTCTTCATCAAGGAGAAGTGCAACGCCTGCGGGTTCTGCTACATCTTCTGTCCCATACAGTGCATCGGCGACGATGAGGACGGTGTCCACTACGCGGCCGACATGGAATATTGCAAGGGCTGTGGAGTGTGCGCCAGGGAGTGCCCGACGGGTGCCATCGTGATGACGCCGGAAGGAGGCTTCGATGAGTGCCACTGAGCGCACAGGCGGGGCTGCCGCCGCCCCGGCGCCGGGCCGAACGGCCGAGACCGCCTCCCTGCCGGTGCCGGCCATCGTCGCCGAGCCGCAGACCAAGGTCGTCACCGGGAACGGCGCCGCCGCCTGGGCGGCCATGCTGTGCCGCCCCGACGTGGTGTCCGCCTATCCCATCACTCCCCAGAGCGAGGTGGTGGAGCAGCTGGCCAAGTTCCACGCCGATGGGGTCCTCGACTGCGAGTACGTGACCGTGGAGGGGGAGAACTCCGCGCAGAACGTGGTCTGCGGAGCCAGCATGGCCGGGGGACGGGCCTTCACCGCCACCTCGTCCTACGGCCTCGTCTACATGTACGACGCCATGTTCAATACCGCCGGCTACCGCGCCCCGGTCGTGATGATCAACGTCAACCGGGAACCACCGGGCATCCACGCGGTGTGCTCGGGGCAGCAGGACATGATCTCGGTGCGGGACAGCGGGTGGGTGCAGCTCATCGTGGAGAACTGTCAGGAGATCATGGACACGACCATCATGGCGTTCCGGCTGGCTGAGGACCACGACGTACAGTTGCCGGTGATCGTGAACTACGACGGCTACTACCTGTCGTTCCTGGCCGAATCGGTTCGGATACCGGCCATAACCGAGGTCGATGACTACTTGGCCGCGCTGAAGAGCCAACCGCCGAGGCCGCAGCTGCTGCCCGGCTCGTATCTGGGCTGCGGCAGCCACGGCATCGGCATGGGCTACGTGGAACTGCGCAAGAAGCACATGGCGGCCATGGAGCGGGTGAAGCCCAAGCTCGAGGAGATCGAGGACGAGTTCGCCCAAGCCTTCGGCCGCTCCTATGGCGGCCAGTTGGAGGAGTACCGCTGCGAGGATGCCGACATCGTCCTGGTGACGAGCGGCAGCGCTGTGGGAACGGCCCGCACGGTGGTGGACGCCAAACGGGCCGAGGGGATCAAGGTGGGGTTGGTGAAGATCCGCCTCTACCGGCCCTTCCCCAAGGAACGGCTGGCGGCGGCGCTGAAGGGCAGGAAGGCTGTGGGCGTGCTCGACCGCAGCATCTGCTTCGGGTGGGATTGCGGCCCTCTGTACATGGAGACCAGGGCGGTCACGCCCGACACCGGGGTCGTCCCGATGCTCAGCTTCATCGACGGTCTGGCCAACATGGACATTACTCAGGAGCACATAGCAGGCATGATCGACGACATCCAGGCGGCGGCCTCCGGCCGCGCCTATCAGCAAGTGACGTGGCTTCCGTGAGCGGCACGGCGAAATCCGCAAGGGAACCGAGGAGCGCGGGCGCGGCAGCTGCGCCGGCCGCGCTGCAAGCGAGGGTCTGACATGGCAGAGCAACGCAAGAGACAACCCAGGGTCTGCGATTACTACGTGGGCGAGGACAACTTCTCCCCGGGCGTCGCCTTCTGCGCCGGCTGCGCCCTCGAGCTCAACCTGAGGTTCATATCGCGGGTCCTGGGAAGAGACATCATCTTCGTGGGCACCCCATCGTGCTCGGCGCCGGTACTCCACGGCCAGAACACCATGGCCTGGCACCGGCACCCGTACTACGCCTGCACCATGACCGGGGTCGCCTCCAGCGCGACGGGACTCACCCGCTACTACCAGAAGGCCGGCATCGACGCCACCGTCGTCTGTCACACGGGTGACGGCTGCTCCCAGGACGTGGGTTTCCAGACGCTCAGCGGGGCCGCTGAGCGGAACGAGAAGATGATCTACATCACGTACGACAACGAAGGCTACATGAACACGGGCATCCAGCAGAGCAGTGCGACGCCCTTCGGAGCCTCCACGAGCACAACACCCGCCGGACGGGCGAGTCAGGGCAAGACGACCGGGTCGAAGAACCTGCCGCTGGTGATGGCCATGCACGATATCCCCTACGTGGCAACGGCCACCCTCAGCCACCTCGAGGACTACGCCAAGAAGCTGGTGAAGGCCAAGGAAGTCGCGAAGCGCGGCTTCGCCTACGTCCATGTGTTCTGCCCATGCGTCGTCGGCTGGAGGATCCCGGTGGACTCCTCCATCCAGGTGTGTCGCGATGCCGTCAGGACCAACTACTTTCCGCTGTGGGAGATGGAGGACGGCGTCTACCGCATCACCCAGAAGGTCAAGGAGGCGAAGCCGGTGGGCGACCTCACTTCGACGCTGGGCAAGTTCCGTCACATGAAGTCCGGCGAGCTGGCCGTGCTGCAGGACCAAGTGGATCGGCGCTACCGCGTGCTGCAGGCGTTGTGTGCCGGGTCGGCGGAGGCGCCGGCCGAGTAGGACACGGGGCTGTCAGGCGATCGCTTCGCTGGGCGCCGGCGTCGCAGGCGTCGACCGAGAAAGCTTGCCGAGAAGGCTTGCCGAAAAGGCCCGCTGAGCGACCGTGGCCGGTCGAGGCCCCTACTCATTCCCGGTCGTAGGCCGCTCCGTTCCCGGTGGTGATGAACATGAAGGGCCGGTCGACCCGGTGGACGACCAGTGGACAGTGGGGGACGCCGGCCGGCACGAACACCGCGCAGGACCTCGTGAGCAGGCGCTTCTCGTCGCCCACCCAGAGTTCCACCTCGCCGTGCAGATCGAAGTGGTCGTCAGGGTCGGTGCCCAGGAAGATGAGGTACTCGTCGAAGTCGTGACTGTGCGGCTCGAGCAGGTCGGGGGTGGAGCCCGTGCGGAGCATCATGCAGGTCTCGAGGTAGAAGGCGCCCGGCACCGTCCCCTCGAGTTCGTTCGAGATGTAGAGGGTGTCGCACCAGGGGATGTTACTGTCCCGGTCCCGGCTTTGCGGATGGTCCGGATGCCGGGGGGTGTTGGTGATGAAGTACTTCGCGTATTCGCTCTCTTCCACGCCCTTCTCCCTTCAGCTTCGGCGCCCGCATCGGCGAGGCCGCGAACATATGAGAAACCCCCTCCCCGACACGCGGGGAGGGGGTTCTATCTCGATCTGCAAAGGCGACGACGAGAAAGGCCTCGCCGTTTCCGCTACGAGCAGGTGAACATTAGCTCCTCTGGTCCCACGGAAGCATGGTCTGGGTTTTGCCCATCGCATACTCAGGCGGGGCCGTGATGACGCGCTTGCCGTCGATCCACTGGAAGCCGAGGAGCGCCCAGTAGGCGATGCCCGGATCGTCCGGATAGACGCTCCCGTAGACGATGTCGCCGATGGTCGTGCCTGTGAAGGTGTGACCGAAGACTTGGTCGCGCACGGCGCCGGCCTCGAACACGCCGGCGTTCTCGATGGCCCTGAGCAGTACCTGCGCAGCCGCGTAGGACAGACCGACGCTGTTCGAGGTAGCGCCGTCGTGGGACGCCTCAAACGCTGCGCCGAGCTCCTGGCAGTAGGGGAACGGCAGGTCCTTCGACCAGAAGCCGTCGTGGCCGATGTACTGGGAGTCCGCCCCAAGAGCCTTCATGAAGTCCACCGGCCAGAAGCCCTTGTACCCGAACATGAACTTCGGCGCCCAGCCCTGTTCCTTCAGCTGGCGCACGAACGTGATGCCGTCGGAGGG
>CAZWAR010000134.1:0-6747 GCA_964631965.1 uncultured Gaiellales bacterium | reverse complement strand
CTCTCGGGCGGTGAGCAGCAGGCGCTTTCGATCGGCCGCGGCCTCATGTCGAATCCTCGGCTTCTGCTGCTCGACGAGGTCTCGCTCGGGCTCGCTCCTGTCGTCGTCGAGAAGATCTACGAAGCCATGCCGGCCATCGTCGGCTCCGGTACCACAGTCTTGCTGGTCGAGCAGGATGTGGGCCAGGCGATGAAGTTCGCCGACCGGGTCACCTGCTTGCTCGAGGGCCGGCTCGCCCTCGAAGGGGCCCCCGGCGAGATCAGCCAGGAAGCCATCTTCGCCGCCTACTTCGGAGTGTGATCGGTGGTCTGGGTAAACGACATCATCCAAGGGATCCTTCTGGGCGGGTTCTACGCCCTGTTCGCGGCCGGCTTGGCCCTCGTCTTCGGCGTCATGAAGCTGGTGAACCTGGCTCACGGCGACTTCAGCATCATGGCGGCCTACCTGGCCTTGATGTTCGTGGGTCTGCTGAACGTGAACCCTTTCATCACACTCATCCTCGTCATCGTCATCATGGGCATATTCGGGTACATCATCCAGCGCGGGTTGTTCAACTTCGCCATGGACGCGGGCCCGATGCAAGCCATCCTGGCCACGTTCGGGATCGCCATCATCATTCAGAACCTCTTGCTGGAGGGCTTCACAGCCAACAGCAAAGGCCTGGATGCGGGGAGTATCGAGAACGCTGTCATAACCATCAGCAAACAGGTGGCCATCGGCTGGTTCCCGCTCACCACCCTCATCGTGTCGGTGGTGGTACTTCTGCTCTTGCAGTGGTTCCTCGGCCGCACGCGCATGGGCCGGGCTTTCCGGGCGACGGCAGACAATCAGCGGGCCGCCCAGCTCATGGGTATCGACAACCGCCATCTGTACGGCATGGCCATGGCGGTCGCCCTGGCTATCGTGGCCATCGGAGGCGTGTTCCTGGGCATTCGGACCACCTTCTCCCCGAGCGCCGGTCCGATCCGGCTGATCTTCGCCTATGAGGCGGTCATCATCGGTGGGCTCGGCTCCCTGTGGGGCACCCTCGTCGGCGGTATCGTGCTCGGCATAGCTCAGGTGATGGGTGACCACCTGCATCAGGGCTGGGGTATCCTCGTCGGGCATCTGGTGTTCCTCGCGATCCTGGCGTTCAGGCCTCAGGGCCTCTTCTCAAGGCAGGTGCAGTGATGGCCGAACGCGCGGCAAGGCCTCAGCCTGCCCAACCGGTGAAAGTGGAACGCTACACGCGCACGAGCCGCGTGGCTCTGCCGGCAGCGGCGCTCATCATCGTGGCCGCGGCCACGATCCCGGTTTGGGGCTCCTCTGCGATGATGAAGCAGTCGGTCACCCTTCTCACCCTCATCGCCCTGGCCCAGATGTGGAATCTGCTCGCGGGGTACGCCGGCCTGGTGTCCGTGGGGCAGCAGGCCTTCGTGGGCATCGGTGCCTACACGCTGTGGGTGTTCGCCGACAAGTTCCACATCAACCCCTTCGTCAGCGTGATCTTCGCCGGTATCTTCGCCGGCCTGTTCGCCATCCCCACCGCCGGCCTGGCCTTCAGGCTGCGTGGTGGCTACTTCGCCGTGGGCACCTGGGTGATCGCTGAGGTCTACCGTCTGCTCGTCACCCAGATCAGGTGGCTCGGCGGAGGCTCCGGTGTGAGCATCACGAGCGCCGGGGCCGTCCCCCGGGGCACTCGGGAGGCCGTCATCTTCTGGCTCGCTCTCGGCGTCGCGGTGGGCTCTATCGTCGTGGTCTATCTGCTGCTCCGCTCCAAGCGCGGCCTGGCTCTCACCGCCATCCGCGACAACGATATCGGGGCGCGAGGTCTGGGCGTCAACATCACCCGGTCGAAGCTCTGGGTCTACATCATCGCGGCGGCCGGCACCGGCGTGACCGGCGCGGTCATCTACCTCAACCTGCTCCGCGTACAGCCCGAAGCCGGCTTCAGCCTCCAGTGGAGCGCCTTGATGATCTTCTCCGTGGTCATCGGCGGTCTTGGCACGATCGAGGGACCCATCATCGGCGCGGTCATCTTCTTCGTACTGCAGACGGTGCTGGCCGACTACGGCACCTGGTATCTGATCCTCATCGGTGCTCTCGCTGCCGGGGTGGTCGTGTTCGCCCAGCGGGGGTTGTGGGGAACGCTCGTCCGCAAGCGGGCCGTCGACCTGTTCCCGGTGCGGAGAAGGCTGTGCCTGGAAACCGTGTGCTTCACCGAGGAGACCCCGAGGCAGACCGGCGAGCAGCCGGGCGAACTGCCCGGCCCCGAGGAAGAGGCGGGCACGTAGCCGCGTCGGTGGCGGCCTCGTGAGCCTGCCCTCTCTCCACGACATCCTCGCCCTCCCGGCTTTTGCCCGGGCCGAGGTGCTGTCCGGGCAGTCCCGTCTCTGTGAGCCGGTCACCTGGGTCCATGTATCGGAACTCATGGACGCCTGGCGCTTCCTCTCCGGGGGCGAAGTGCTCGTGAGCACCGGCCTCGAGCTCGCTCGGGCGACCCCTGAGGCTCGGGAGGCCTATCTTCGGGCCCTGGTGGATGCCGGGGCCCAGGCCCTGGTACTGGAACTGGTGCAGTGGCTGCGGGACGTGCCCGGGGACGTGCTGCGCGCGGCCCGGGTGATGGAGTTCCCCTTGGCTGTCTTCAGGGAGGAGGTCCGCTTCGCGGATCTCACGAGGGAAGCGCACGAGCTGATCCTCAGGCCGCACCGCCCGGCCGATGCCGAGCACTGGCTGAGCGGCCTCCTCGATTCGCTCGTGGAGACGGGACGGAGCGCCCGGTTCCTGCAGGAGCAACTGGGACCGCTCCTCGCTCTGCCCGGTCGGCCCCGGGGCACCTTGCTCGCCACTCTCGAGGCTCTGTGCGAGTGTCAGTTCAACGTGGCCGAAACCGCCCGCCGGCTGGGGGTACGTCGGCAGAGCCTGTACTACCGGTTGGAGCAACTGCGCGGGCTCCTCGGCGACCTGGATGCGCCTCAGCGGCGGACCGGGCTGATCATCGCCCTCGAATTGCTCAAGCGGGCGCCGGAAAGGGACGATTCCCGGCGCTGACCCGCGGAGACCTCCGCAGGAGGGCCGCCGGCGTGCGGTCTTTGGACACTGTGTCCGTTGATTATGCACGTCCGGCATGGCTACCATGTCGGTATCTCAATCTGGAGGTGGACATGGCACTCTCGACACAGCAGGTCGTTCAGGACGCACGTGACTACACCCTGTTCCCCTGGTCGGTCCAGGGCGCGGTCCAGCCTATCCACATGACCAAGGCACGAGGAGTCTGGTTCTGGGACGGCGACGGCAACAAGTGGATCGACCTGTGCTCGCAGATCATGAACGTCAACGTCGGCCATCAGCACCCCAAGGTGCTCGAGGCCATCAAGCGCCAGGTGGACGAGCTGTGCTACGCGGGTCCCACCATCGTGACCGAACCCAAGGCCGAGTTGGGCAAGAAACTGGCCGAAGTCTCGGGTCTGGCCAAGGCCTTCTACTCACTTTCCGGGACCGAGGCCAACGAGAGCGCCATGAAGATCGCCCGCTTGGTCACCGGTCGCAACAAGATCATCACCCGGTACCGCTCGTATCACGGCGACACAATGGGCTCCATGAGCGCCTCCGGCGACTACCGGCGCTGGCCGGTGGAGCCCGGCATACCGGGCATCGTCCGGGTCTTCGACCCCTACTGCTACCGGTGCCCCTTCGGAGCCGACGAGGCCACCTGCAGCCGCCAGTGCATCACGCACATCGAGGAAGTCATCCAGATGGAGGGACCGCAGAACATCGCCGCTATGCTCGCCGAGGGCATTACCGGCACGAACGGGGTCCTGGTCCCGCCGGAGGATTACTGGCCTCGGGTGCGGGCGCTCCTCGACAAGCACGACATCCTGCTCATCGACGACGAGGTCATGGCGGGGTTCGGTCGGACGGGGAAATGGTTCGCCACACAGCACTACGGCATCAAGCCGGACATCATCACCTGCGCCAAGGGCATCACCAGCAGCCTGATGCCCTTGGGCGCGGTCATCGTCAACAGACGCATCGCCGACCATCTCGAGGACCACATGTTGTGGACCGGGCTTACCGGCGCCGGCCACCCCGTATGCTGCGCGGCCGCCATCGCCTGCATGGATGTGTACGCGGAGGAGGGTGTCTTCGCGAACGTGGAGAGACAGGGCGCCCATCTCGCCGCCCGACTCGAAGACATGAAGGCAGAGCATGGCTGTGTCGGCGACGTGCGCCACATCGGACTCTTCAGCATGGTGGAATTGGTCAGGGACAAGAGCACCAAAGAACCGCTCGCCCCCTACGGGGGCACTTCGGCGGAGATGGGCGCGCTGACCGCCTACTTCCGGAGCAAGCACCTCTACACCTACGCCCGGTTCAACCAGTTCTTCATCGCTCCTCCGCTGGTGATAACCGAGGAGGAGTTGGACTACGGACTGGATATCGTCGATAAGGCCCTGAGCGTGGTGGACGGTGCTCTGGGGGCCTGAAGAGTCCGGTTATTCATACGCGCTGGGCATAGATGAAGGCGTTTAGATGACATTTTCATGGCAAAACAAGCGAGAGTGGGCTGTGAATCGATAGAATTGCGTAATCGGGCGGGACTACGAAAGGATAGACCACATGGCATTGCTGCAGGAACCCATCAGGGACGTCAAGGTCCTCAAAAACTTCATAGGCGGCGAATGGGTCGAGTCGAAGGGTGAGATCGTCGACGTGGTGAACCCGGCCACCCTTCAGACCATCTCCAAGGTGCCGATCTCCACTCGTGAAGAGATCGACGCCGCCGTCAGAGCGGCCCAGGACGCCTACCCGGAGTGGCGGCGCACCACCCCGCTCGCCCGCTCGCGCATGCTCTTCCGGCTCAAGGAACTCCTCGAGGAGAACTTCGAGAAGGCCAGCCGTATCCAGACCCAGGAACACGGCAAGACCATCGACGAATCCCGTGGGGAATCACGCCGGGGCATCGAGAACGTAGAAGTCGCCTGTGGCGCGCCCACGCTCATGCAGGGTTACATCTCCGAAGACATCGCCCACGGCATCGACGAATGGTGCATGCCCACGCCGCTGGGTGTCTTCGGCATCATCGGTCCGTTCAACTTCCCCTGGATGATCCCCCTGTGGTCCGCACCCTACGCGGTGGCCACCGGCAACACCATCATCATCAAGCCCTCCAGCGAGGTGCCGAACAGCCAGCAGTTCCTGTGCGAATTGGCCGAAGAGGCCGGTTTCCCGCCCGGTGTGTGGAACGTGGTGCACGGCGGACGCACGGTCGTCAACGGCATGCTGGAGCATCCGGATATCAAGGGCATCACCTTCGTGGGCTCCACGCCGGTCGGTCGGGACGTCATCTACAAGCGCTGTGGTGAGACCGGCAAACGGGTCATCGCCCAGTGCGGCGCCAAGAACTTCATGACCATCATGCCGGACTGCAAGATCGACAACACCGTGGCCTCCATGATGACCTCGTTCTTCGGCAACGCCGGCCAGCGCTGCCTCGCCGCCGCCAACGCGATCATCGTGGGCGACGACGACGATTTCTACAAGGAGTTCGTGGGCAAGGTTGTCGACATGGCCTCCAAGATCAAGGTGGGCTACGGACTCGACGAGTCGGTGCAGATGGGCCCCCTGCGCGACCAGGCCAAGAAGCAGAACGTGCTCAACTACATCGACATCGGCCTGAAGGAAGGGGCGAATCTCATCCTCGACGGTCGCACGTTCACGGTGCAGGGTGACTATCCCGAAGACTGCTTCATCGGCCCGTCCATCTTCGAGAACGTGAATCCCGAATCCCGTCTCGGCTCCGAAGAGATCTTCGGCCCGGTCATGAGCATCATGCGAGCCAAGGACCTGGACGAGGCCATCAATATCACCAACGCCAACGCCTTCGCCAACGGCCACTCCATCTTCACCCAGAGCGGCCCGGCCGCCCGCTACTATCAGTACAACGTGGTCAGCGGCAATGTGGGTATCAACATCGGCATCACCGCGCCGGTCGCCTTCTTCCCCTTCAGCGGGATGAAGGACTCGTTCTTCGGCGTTCTGCACACTCAGGGCAAGGAAGCGATCCGGTTCTTCACGGAGAGCAAGGTCGTCATCCAGCGCTGGTTCTAGGAGGGATGACGGATTCATGGCACTGAACACCTGTTCTGAGGGCATCTCCTACGCACGGGAACTGGAGGAGTCCGCTGCCCGATTCTACGGGCGCTTGGCGGATCTCTTCCCTGCCGACGCGGAGACCTTTCGTGAATACGCTGCGGTCAACAACAAGAATGTGAAGAACGTCGAGCGGGCGTACTTCGGTGTCATCACCGACGCGTTGGAAGGCTGCTACGCGTTCAACCTGGAACCAGATGACTACGTGATGGACGTGGAGCTCCCCGCAGGGATCGGTGAGGCCGAGGCTCTACGGAAGGCCGTAGCCATCGAGGAGACGATGGTGAACTTCTACACCACCGCGGCCGAGCAGTCCAAGGGTCTGATGGCCGACGTGCCTCGGGCCTTCTCCCTGGTGGCTCGCAAACGCGGCGAACGCATCGACGAGCTGAAAGCCAAGGCGGGGTAGTCCGGAAGCGGCGAATCCACGACAGAGCGCAGACGAACCATGAGCCGGGCCCCGCATGCGGGGCACGCCGTCTGGCACTGGCTTGGGTTCTGGCGTTTGAAGAGATAGCCCCCGATACGGACGTTCTTTGTTGTAGTGCGCGACATGTATGGGGTGAACGTGGCTCTGGTCGAGGTGGACGTCGAAACCGGGAAGACCCAGGTCCA
>CAZWAR010000133.1:0-6814 GCA_964631965.1 uncultured Gaiellales bacterium | reverse complement strand
TCCCACCAGCTCCTCATGGTCGGCGGCGTGCAACCTGCCTACGGTGATGATCCACCGACCGCCAAGGAAGATCCGGAGGTCGTTCAACCGGGCCACGCAGGCGTCCGCAGGGCAATCGCCCCTTTCGTTGACCGCCTCCTCCCCCGTGCCGGCGGAGGAGGCCGGCGAGGCCGGAGCATCACGGCCGTCCGGCCGATCCGCAGAGAACAGCGAGATGTAGAGATGGTTCGCGAACTCCTCCACCCGCGGTCGTTCCGGACCTTCCCGCAAGCTTCGCACCGCGACCTCGTCGAGGCCCATATCAGCGAGGGACTGCGCCACCCCGGTCCCGGGGTCGGCGTGCACCCACACGACCGGTCCCTCGGGCGTTTTCAGGCTTTCCAGGACTTCGGGCAGGGACTGCACCGTGGTCTCCTCGAGACCGACGGGTGTCAGCACTTGAACCCGTTGACGGTGATGGCTCATCTCACCTCCCCAGGGCGCACATCATCTCCAGACCGTCGCGCAACCGGGCAAGGAGGCCGGGTAAGAGTCTCGACCGCCTCGTCGGCCCGGCCCTGCCGTAACAGACTCTCCCCCACGAGAACGGCATCCACACCGGACGCCGCCAGGGTCGCCACATCCGCCCTGTCCTTGATGCCGCTTTCGGCGATCAGCACGCGGGCGGGCGGCACCAGGCCGGCCAGGCGAAGAGTCGTTTCGAGCGACACATCGAACGTGTGCAGGTCCCGGTTGTTGATTCCGATGATCGCGTCCTCGATGGACAAAGCGCGCGCCATTTCATCTCCGTCGTGCACCTCCAACAGCACGTCCAGGCCGAGGTCTCGGGCCAGAGATGCCATCTCGCCCAACGTCCGGTCGTCGAGAAGAGCCGCGATGAGGAGCACCGCGGAGGCGCCATGCAGCCGGGCTTCGTAGACCTGATACGGATCGCCGATGAAGTCTTTGCGCAGCAGGGGAAGGCGGGTGGCGCGGGCTGCAGCACGGAGATCGTCGAGGCTCCCCCCGAAGTGGCTCTCCTCCGTGAGCACCGACACGGCCGCTGCGCCGCCGGCCTCGTAGGCGGCGGCCAGCGTGGCGACGTCCAGGTCCGGCCTGATGGCCCCTTTGCTGGGCGAGTATCGCTTCACCTCCGCAATCACCGACACGCCGGAGGCGCGGAGAGCTTCAACGAAGGAGGCGCGTCCGCCCGGGCTGCCCGGGGCGGGCGTTGCTGTTGCCGCCGCTTTCACGTCGGGCAACGGCGTGTGCAGCTTTCGTTCGGCCAGACGCCGCTTGACGTCGGGGACGATCACGTCCAGGTAGGAACGGACGTTCACGCCGCTCCGCCTCGCGTCTTGCCCGCAGCGTGAGGCCCGGTCCGTTGATGTTCATCGAATGCGGCCTCACGGGCTGCGGTCCCGTTTCCGCGCCCACCGCGGCCGCCCTTTGCCGCCAGCCGGTTCGTCACCTCTACGAGGCTCTCCAGCACAGCGAGCGCACTGCCCGAATCAATGGAGGTCCGGGCCACCGCGACGCCCTCCGGCAGAGTGGAGGCTTTGCCGGCCACGTAGACGGCCGCAGCCGCGTTCAAGAGTACCGCGTCCCGCGGGCCACCCGATCGTCCGTTCAGCACGTCCCGGGTGATCGCGGCGTTGGCCTCCGCATTCCCGCCCCTGATGGTTTCGAGCGGATACCGGTCGAGCCCGCAATCCTCGGGACCCAGCCGGAAGGAGCGGCCGGGGCGACCGGAAGCCACCTCGATGGCCGCGTTGATGCCCGTGACCGACAATTCGTCCATACCGAGGTCGCCGCACACTACGAGAGCGTGTTGACAACCTGAGTGCGCCAGCACATCGGCGAGAACCTCGAGGTACTGCGAAGTGCTCACGCCCAGCAGCAGACGGCGCGCACCGGCCGGGTTGGTGAGCGGACCCAGCAGGTTGAAGACGGTCCGCAAGCCGAGGGCGCGCCGCACTCCCGCCACCCGCCCGGCCGCCGGGTGATGAAGCGAGGCCAACATGAACCCCATCCCCACCTCGTCGATGCAGGCCGATACGTGTTCCGGCGCCAGCGAGATGTACACCCCTAGCGCTTCCAGGACATCGGCCGACCCGCACTTCGAGCTGGCCGCCCGGTTTCCGTGCTTCGCGATCTTCACCCCGGCTCCCGCTGCCACGAAGGCGGCGGTGGTGGAGATGTTGAAGGTGCCGAGCGAGTCGCCGCCGGTGCCGACAACGTCCACAAGCATCTCCTGGTGGCTGCTCTCGACGGCGACGGCCGCCCGCCTCATGCCGTCGGCCAGTCCCGCAATCTCGTCGGCGGTTTCGCCCTTCACTCGGAGGCCCATGAGGAAGGCCGCCACCTCCGCATCGCTCAGGTGGCCGCTGACCAGCTGCTCGAGCACTGAGGCCGCTTCCTCACGCGTTAGATCCTGCCTTTCGGCCACCCGCCTGAGGGCGTCCTTGAAAGAGAGGATTGGCCGGCCCTCGGTGCCCATGCTCATCGCAGGGCCTTCCGGCTGCTGAGGAAATTGCGGAGCAGCTCCTTGCCGACGGCCGTTAACAGGCTCTCCGGATGGAACTGCACGCCCTCCACATTGAACTTCCTGTGCCGCAGTCCCATGATGACCCCGTCCTGTGTCCATGCCGACACCTCGAGATCGGCAGGCAGGTCCCGGTCGACCACCAGAGAATGGTAGCGAGTGGCCACGAACGGCTGCGGCAACCCTGCATAAATGGTCCGCCTGTCGTGATGGATGAGCGAGGTTTTGCCGTGCACTGGGGCCTCTCCTCGGATCACCCGGCCTCCGTACACCTGTCCGATCGACTGGTGTCCCAGGCAGACTCCGAGCACCGGGCAGACCCCGCCGAACGCCGAGATGGCTTCGAGGCTGACGCCCGCTTCGTCGGGCGTGCACGGTCCGGGCGACACCACCAGATGGGTGAGGCCGTGTTCGCGGATACCCTCGACGCTCACCTCGTCGTTGCGGAACACATGGATCCTCGTGCCCGAGATCTCCCCCAGATACTGGACAAGGTTATAGGTGAACGAGTCGTAGTTGTCTATGACCAGGATGCGCAGGTCACTCAGCCCCGGGGCCGGGAACACGCCGGTGGCATGTTCCGCGGCACTAAAGCTCTGCTTGAGGTTAACTCCCATCTTCACCGTCCCACCGCCTCTCACGGAGCCACCGAGAGTGAGCGTGCTGTCGTTCATCATCATCAGACCTACTCCCATTCCTCTTGAGTGGCCGCCAGTTCGATTGCTCGGAGCAATGCTCCGGCTTTGTTCTCTGTCTCCCGAAACTCGCTCTCCGGGTCCGAATCGGCCACGATGCCCGCCCCCGCCTGGACATACGCCCAGCCTTCCCGCACCAATATCGTGCGGATGTAGATGCAGGCGTCGAGATCGCCGGAGTAGCTCAGGTAGCCGATGGCGCCTGCGTAAGGTCCCCGCCGCAGCGGTTCGAGTTCGTCGATGATCTCCATGGCTCTGACCTTTGGCGCGCCCGATACCGTACCCGCGGGAAACACGGCTCGCAACGCGTCCATGGCCCCCACGCCCTGCTCCAGTTCGCCGGAGACCGAAGAGACCATGTGCATGACATGGCTGTAGCGCTCCACCTCCATGAAGCTCTCCACTCTCACCGTGCCCGAGCGGCAGACTCTGCCCAGGTCGTTCCGGCCCAGATCCACCAGCATGAGATGCTCCGCACGCTCCTTCTCGTCCCCCAACATCTCCTCGGCCAGCCTGGCGTCTTCCCCTGGGGTCAGGCCCCTGGGCCGGGTGCCAGCGATGGGCCGGGTCTCTGCGTGGCGGCCGGTGACGGTCACGAGCGGCTCGGGACTACTCCCCACCACTTCGAAATCCCGGAAGGAGATGTAGTACATGTACGGGCTGGGATTGACAGCGCGGAGCCCCCTGTAGATGGAAAAACCACTCACCTCAACCGGCAGCTCGAAGCGCTGCGACAGGACGACCTGGAAAGCGTCCCCCGCGTGTATGTACTCCCGGATACGCTCCACGGCGGCCAGGAAATCCGCTCTTTCGAAGGAGGAGCGTGCCTCCGCCCGACCCTGGACCCGAGAGGCCCCGCGCTCCGCCCCGTCGCGCAGATCCGGAGCCGGCAGGGGCGCCCGCAGACGCGCTTTGATGTTGGCGAGGCGGGCGACGGCCGCTGAGTAGGCGGCGTCGAAGTCCGGCTCCTCGTCGCAGAAAATGTTCGTGAGCAGCGTTATCGTGTGCTGGAGGTAATCGAACACCACGATGACGTCCGTGAGGAGGAAGGCCATCTCCGGCAGGCCCAGGTCGTCGGGCGGAGCCACCGGAAGGCGCTCCACATGGCGGATGCAATCGTAGCCGAAATAGCCGACGGCCCCTCCGATGAAGGGGGGAAGGTCGGGCAATTTCGGCACTCGGTACTGCTCCAGGTGGCCGGCCATGAAGGCGAAGGGGTCCACGGCCCCGGCGTGCCCACCGACTCCGGCGAGGTCGTAGGTCGTATCCTGGCCCCCGCGGCGGACGGTCATGGTGCCCGCGCGCAGGCGGATGCTCTCCCAGGCCTTGATGCCGAGGAAGGAGTAGCGCCCGATGCGCAATCCCTGTTCGGCGCTCTCCAGGAGGAAGCAGCCGGCTACCTGCCGCAGCTTCAGGAAGGCGGAGACGGGAGTCTCGGTGTCGTCCAGGAAGCTGTGTGACACCGGGATGACGTTGAAGCTAGCGCTCAGCCTCCGCGCCTCCTCCAGGGACGGCGCGGTGGCGATAATGCCGGATCTCATGACTGCCTACTGTTCTCGGCGAACGAGGAAGGGCGGCCGCTCTCCGGTTGGAGTACTGAGCCATCGGTTGTCGAAGCAGGTGAAGTCGCCGGTGTGGCAGGCGGCTCCGGTCTGATCGACGAGCGCCAGCAGCGTGTCGCCGTCGCAGTCGTAGCGCAGTTCGTGGACATGCTGGAAATGGCCGGAGGTGGCACCCTTGTTCCAGTACTCGTTCCGCGAGCGGCTGTAGTACCACATGGTTCCGGTCGCCAGTGTGCGTCGGAGTGACTCGGGGTTCATGTAGGCGAGCATGAGAACCTCGCCGGTGGTCCATTCCTGGGCAATGCATGGGACGAGACCGCGGGAGTCGAACCTGATGTTCGGGAAATCCGCAGCCGTGGCGAACTGCTCCTCGCCGTCGGAGCCGGTGGTCGGCACTGGGATATCGGGCTGCTCTGGCATGATTCTTTCTTTCGTGGTCGCTGTCCTGATCAGGTGGCGCGTCGCCGCGCCTGAAACCGGCCGGGAAGATCGGATGATCAGCAGGCCGTTGGAGGCGCCCCCCGCGTCACGCGAGGGGCCAGGACCACACCCAGTGCCAGCCGGGTAGACTGTCTTGATGGTGACCGCCAGGAGACGCAGGCAGGTAAGCCCGGACGGGCTGGGCGGAGAAGCGCCCGGAGACCACGTATGCGAGGCGTGCGGTCATCTTTCCTTTTGGTCAAGCTTCTGACAGCGAAGGTATGATACACGCTCATGGACAGAAATGCAGAGATGATCTTCAGCGGCGACGAACTCCTGCGCGGAGACATCGTCAACACCAATCAGGCCTATCTGGGCCAGAGGCTGCTCGACCTGGGCATCTTTTCGACCCACGCCCTCTCGGTAACCGATCAGCTGAGCGACCTGGTCACGGCCATCGAGGACGCCCTCGCTCGGCGACCCGAGGTGCTGGTACTGTCCGGCGGGCTGGGACCCACCGAGGACGACCTCACCAGGGAGGCCACCGCCGAAGCCCTGGGACTCCCCCTCGAGCACCGTGAGGACCTGCTCGAAGAGATACGGGCAAAATTCGCCGCCCGAGGCTTCACCATGGGGGAGAGCAACCGGAAGCAGGCCCTCCTCCCGCGCGGGGCTACGGCCATCCCTGTCGCCGGTACCGCCCCGGGCTTCTTCATTGACCATGACGGCACCTTCATCGTCGCTCTGCCCGGCGTCCCCTGGGAACTGAAGGAGATGTGGGAGGGGACCGTCGAACCCCGACTGGCCGCGCGCGCGACGGCCGGCGAGGGTCACGCTGTCCGGCGCATAAGGATCTTCGGCATGGGCGAGTCGATGGCGGCCGAAAAGCTGGCCGACCTGCCCTGGCGGGGCGCGGACGTGGAGATCGGCACCCGCGCGAGCCTGGAGGAGCTCACCATCATCCTGCGCGGCCCGGCAACGCCAGAGGGCGCCCGAAAGATGGACGAACTCGAACTCCGGGTGCGCAAAGAGCTGGGTGAGCGCGTGTTCGGGGTGGACGGCCCCGGACTGCCCGAGATCACCGGGCAGCTCCTGGTCGAGCGGGGACTCACGGTCGCCGTGGCCGAATCGTGCACCGGGGGCCTGGTGGGCAAGCGCTTCACCGACATCGCCGGCAGCAGCGACTACTTTCTCGGCGGCGTGATCGCCTATCACAACGACGTCAAGACGTCGGCACTCGGCGTCCCTGCGGGAATGTTGGCGCAGCATGGCGCGGTGAGCCAAGAGGTGGCCGCGGCCATGGCAGAAGGGGCGCGGGCCCTGCTGGGCGCCGGTTGCGCAGTTTCGACCACCGGCATAGCCGGCCCGGGCGGTGGAACCGACGAGAAACCTGTAGGCCTGGTCTATGTCGGCAGCATCGTGGACGGCGTCACCGAGGTGGAGAGGTTGCGGCTGTGGGGCCGACGAGACCAGATACGGGAGCGGGCGGCTCTGGCAGCCATCGACCTCCTGCGACGCCGGCTTCTGCGGTCGCTCGTGGGTTCCCACTCCGCCAAGCCCTAGCAGGCTGCTGAAAAACAGGGTGTATAGGACAGCTTCATAACCTCGTTCCC
>CAZWAR010000132.1:0-6825 GCA_964631965.1 uncultured Gaiellales bacterium | reverse complement strand
ACCAGAGCGATGTGCAGCATGTCCTCGGGCAGTTGCAGCCCCAGGTCGGCGCCATAGTGACAGGTACCGGTGACCTTCGTGAGCGCCGAGGGCCGGGGGTAATGCGTGTTCCAGATGCGCCCGTCCACCGGCTGGGAGTTGGCCGCCAGCTCCTCGAGGCCCATCTCTCCGCGCATGACCTTGGCCGCTTCCATCACACAGTCCACCAGGGTCTTGTATCCCGTGCAGCGGCAGACGTTGCGGTGTTTCTGGAACCAGTCGCGCACCTCGTCCCGGGTGGGTGCCGGGTTCTCGTCCAGCAGCCCCTTCGCCGACACTATGAAGCCCGGCGTGCAGAAACCGCACTGCACTCCGCCGTGGTTCATCCACGCCACCTGCAGAGGATGGAGATGCTCGGGCGTGCCGATCCCCTCGATGGTCACGATCCTTGCGTTCTCGGGGAGCCGCGACATCCTGGTTATGCAGGAGCGCACCACCTTGCCGTCCATGAGCACCGAGCAAGAGCCGCAGTGGCCGCTGCCACAGCCGACCTTCACCCCGGTGAGCCCCAACTGCTCGCGAAGGACCGTGGCCAACGTCTCATCCGGATCCGCCAAGACACTTCGCTGCATCCCGTTCACGTTCAACCAGAAGAGCTGTGGCATGTCGATCTCCCTCAGGCTACGATTCGCGCACCCTGCATCACTATACTGCTTCGCCCCCCCAGCGCACCGGGGAGCGAGAAGCTCCTCGTTCCGGGGTCCCGCGACTCCCTGTGCTACTCCCAGTGTGGCGATCCCGGCGGCTCCAGCCTCACTTGCCGAGCGCCGCCAACACCTTCTCCGGTCGGGCGGGCAGATGGGTGATGCGGGCCCCGCACGCATGGTAGATGCCGTTGATGATGGCGGCGTGCGGCGAGGTCAGCGGGATCTCGCCGCAGCCGGCGGCGCCGAACGGCCCCTGCTCCCGCGGTGTCTCCAGGTAGGTGGCGGAGATGTCGTCCGGGATGTCTTTGATGTAGGGCATGCCGCAGGCGATCATGTTGGTGTGCTTCTTCAGGTCTTCGAAGTCCTCGGAGAGCGCGAGCCCCACCCCCTGGCTCATGCCGCCGAACATCTGCCCGTCCACGGCCTGTCTGGACGCGATGGTGCCCACGTCGGCGTTGATCATGAGCTTGAGCACTTCGGTCTTGCCGGTCTCGGTGTCCACCTCCACCTCGGCGAGGAAGGCCGCGTATTGGTAGGTGCACACCGGGCGCACGGCGAACTGGAAGGTCTCCTCGTCGGGCCCGCTGCAGTACGGCGCTTCGGTCCAGTGGCCCTTGTATTTGGTCGCTATGCCCTCGGCCACCATCTCGTCGTAGGTACGGTAGGTGCCGTCCGACTTGGCCATGGCCGCGAGCAGCTGGTTGCAGGAGTCGAGGATGGCGTTGCCCACGAAGAACTGGCTTCGGCTGGCGCCGGCCGGGCCGGAGTTGGGGCAGAGCGCGGTGTCGTTCATGGTGAGGTGGATCTGCTCGGGAGAAAGGCCAAGCGGCCACAGGGCCTCGTGGGCGGTGACGAGGGTGCCGAGATCGGCCCCCTGCCCCGGATCCTCCCAGGTGTTGTAGATGGTCACCGAGCCGTCCGGGTTGAGTTCGATATCGGAACCCGCCTCGTCGGCCACGTCGGCTCCCACGTTGTACATACCCACGGCGATGCCCACGCCGCGCTTCTTGGTGGGGTGCGAGAAGGCGGCGCAGCGCGCTTGGGCCGCCTCGTATTCCGGTTTGAGCATGGCCATGAGCTCGGGCAGGGGATAGACGTCCGGCTGCTCACCGGTACCCACCGTATCGCCCGGCCTGAGGATGTTCTTGTCCATGAAGTCGAAGGTGTCCAGACCGCACTTCTCGGCGAGTTCGTCCGCGAGCACGTTGAAGGCGAACTCGGCCTGGGGGGCGCCGAAGGCCCTAAACGCCGAGCCGAAAGCGTGGTTGGTGAAGGTCACCCGGCCCCGGCCCTTGATGGTGGGGACGAAGAAGCCGCCGCCGTTGTAGCGGGTCACCTTGGTGGTCAAGTCGTCGGCGAACTCGGAGTAGGGCCCGTGGTCCACGAGGGAATCGAACTCGAGGGCGACGAGCCTGCCCTCCGCATCGGCGGCCGCCCGGGCCGTGGTGTAGGCCGGGGAGCGCTTGCCGGTGTAGGTGATGTGCTGGTAGTAGTCGTAGGCGAGGAAGCAGGGGCGCCCGGTGGCCATGGTGGCGATGGCACAGTAGGCCTCCAGGGTGGGCGAGAGCTTGTAGCCGAAGTTGCCGCCCTGCGGGTTCATGATCAGGCGCAGCTTGTCGCGCTCGAGCCCCAGGCCTTTGCCCAGCATGAAGTGGTGGATGTAGAGGGCGATGGACTTGGAGTGGATGGTCACCACCCCGTCTTCGTCGGTATAGGCGAAACCCACGTCCGGCTCGATGGAGAGGTGGGGCTGGCGCTGGATGTAGTAGTCGTTCTCGGCCACGTAGGGAGCGGCGGCAATGAGCTCATCCACCTTCTCCCACTGGCCCTTCTTGAGGTTCACCTCGAAGAACACGTTGGGAGTGCCGGGGTGGATCTCGATGGCGTCCTCCGCGGCCGCTTCCGGGCCGCTCATGTAGGCGGGCAGGGGCTCGAGCTCCACTTTCACCGTGGCCGCGGCCGCTTCGGCTTGGGCCTTGGTCTCCGCGGCCACGATGGCAAGGACGTCGCCGAACTGGAACACCTTCTCGTCGCAAAGGAGCGGGCGGTCGTAGCCGTCGCCCTTGTTCCAGGGGAAGATGACGAGGCCGAAGCTGCGGTTACTGCCTTGGACGTCCTTGTGGGTCATCACCCGGGCGACACCGGGCATCTGCTCGGCCTCGCTCGTATCGATGGAGAGGATCTTGGCGTGCGACACTTCTGCCTGCACGAGCGCGAGTTGCAGGGTGTCGGGGGGGAGCTTGAGGCCGAGGTCGGCGCCGTAGTCCACGGTGCCGGTGGCCCGGGCCGGGCCGGAGGGGCGCGGATACTCGGTGTTCCAGATGTGGCCGTCCACCGGTTTTGAGTTCGCACTGATCGCCTCGATGGTGGCGTCGCCGCGCATCACCGAGGCCGCGGCCATAACCGCGTCAACGAGGGGTTTGTAGCCGGTGCAGCGGCAGACGTTGCGGTGTTTCTGGAACCAGTCGCGCACCTCTTCCCGACTGGGGGCGGGGTTCTCATCCAGAAGCCCCTTGGCCGAGACGATGAAGCCGGGCGAACAGAACCCGCACTGGGTGCCGCCGTAGTTGACCCAGGCCACCTGCAGTAGGTGCATGTTTTCCGGAGTCCCGATGCCCTCGATGGTGACTATCTTCGCTTTGTCGGGGATCTTGCCCATCTTGGTGATGCAGGAGCGCACCACCTTGCCGTTCAGAAGCACCGAGCAGGCGCCGCACTGGCCGCCGCCGCAGCCCACTTTGGTCCCTGTGAGCCCCAGCTGCTCGCGCAGGACGCTGGCGAGGCTGGCGTCGGGATCCGCGAAGACATTTCTCGAGACACCGTTGATGTCGAGGATCATGCGTTTGGTCATCGGTGATTCTCCCCCCGAACTGTGAAATCGACCGGCTGGAGCGTTTCACGTTGTGCTCCGCCGCCGACGATTACACAGGCGGGTAACTTGCTGCAACAGGTCGGCAGTAAGAGCGCCGGCGACCGCAGACCCGCGCCTCAGCAGCCGGCCCATGTCCGCTACAATTCCTCTTCGACCACGCGGATTACGAAAAGGCGGACCGCGACACCAACGTCCGGCCGGTAGAAGGAGAATCGCTCATGGACTTGGTTACGACGAAGGCCGCTCTGGCTCTTCTCGAGGCGGGAGAACGTTTCGCGCTGGTATCCACCTTGGACACTGCGGGTTCCTCGCCCCGCCATTCCGGGGCGGCCATGGTGGTAAGGACTGATGGCTCAATCACGGGTACGGTCGGGGGCGGTGCCTTGGAGGCACGAGCCATTCGGACGGCTCTCGACGTCCTCGAGGCCCGTTCGTCCCGGCTGATGGACTACGAACTCACCAATGCCGACTCGGCCGGCCTCGGGATGATCTGCGGAGGCAGAGGCCGCCTGCTCATAGAGTATGTCGACCCAGCAGCCGGCACCCGACCGGACGTGCTGGCCGCCCTGCGGGACGTGCTCAGCACGGGAGGTCGAGGCTGGTTGGTTACGAGGCTCACTCCGGCAGAGGCCCCGGCAAACGCGGTGGCCGGAGCCTCGAGCGGAATTGCGGCGGGCGGGGGCGAGCAAGGGCTCAGCGTCGAGCGGTGCCTGGTGGACGCAGCGGGCAACGTGTCCGGCGACCCCGCCTGCTCGCTTCCGGACCTTCAAGCCCTGCCCAAGATGGGCGGGGCTCTCGACGGCCACACCGCGGGCGACAGGCCCGGTATGTACGTCCAACCCGTGGGATTGCCGGGAACAGCCTACGTGTTCGGTGCTGGTCACTGCGGCAAGAGTCTCGTACCCATCCTCAGCATGGTCGGTTTCCGCACCGTCATCGTCGACGACCGGGTGGACTTCGCCAACCCCGAGCGCTTCCCCGACGCCGACGCGGTGGTGATTCCCGAGACGTTCGAGAACGCCTTCGCCGGTCTCGACATCGACGAGCAGAGCTTTCTGGTGATCATGACCAGAGGCCACATGTTCGACCGTACGGTGCTGGCCCAAGCGCTCCACACCCAGGCACGCTATATCGGGATGATCGGCAGCAGGAAGAAAGTCGCCGAGACGCGACAGGCACTATTGGATCAGGGTTTCACCGACGAGGACCTCGCCCGGGTGCATGCGCCCATAGGCCTACCCATCGGCGCGGAGACACCCGAGGAGATCGCGGTGAGCATCGCCGCGGAGATCATCCGCGTGCAGCACGGCTAGCGCCGGTCCGCTGCGCCCCCTCTAGGGCAGGTACTGCTCATCGATCTTGACCACCACTTGCCCGTCCCGCTCGATCCACCAGGGCATGCTGTGCAGGTGTTTCTCGCTGTCGGCGAGGGCTCCGGCCGGGCCCCAGAAGCTAATGAAGTCGCTCCACGTGCACGGAGCGTTCATATCGTCGCCCGCCACCCAGCGCGTCGACGTGGTGATGGCAACAGCGTTCGACACCTCGAACGTCCGCTTCATGGGATTGGTGTTGCTGATGAAGTAGTCGTTCGGGAGGTCGTCGCCCGGTTCTATCTCCCCGGCGGCGACCGCCGCATCGTGAGCGGCGGCGCCGGTGAGCATCTCTGCGTAGTCGATGCTGATGTAGCGGGTCCCGTCTTGGATATACACCTGATCGATGTAACCCATGGCTTTGGTGTGTCCGTTGGGCAGGCGGGTCTCAGCGCTCGAGAGAGCTTCGGTCGTGGTGGTCGTCGCCTCGGTGGTGGCCGTGGTGGGGATGGTGATGACAATGCCGGTCGTCGAGGTGGTCCCCGTCTCGGGCGGCAAGGTGCTGTCCGAAGAGGCCGGAGCTACTGTCACCACTGTGGTGGTGGGCTCGGGTACACCCGTGGTGGACGTCGTCGAGGTCTCACCACCGTCCGCCGTGCCGCATCCGCCTATGAGGAGCGGCACCAGAACCAAGACGGGCACCAGAGCCAACACGGCTGGAATGCCCAACGCCATTCGCGAGCGGGACGCGGCCCGGGACCCGGAGCTGGTTGTCCGCATGCCCTTCATACGACCCCCTTCCGTTGCGCCGGCTCCCCGACCGACGCCGGTCTACGGCAGATACTGTTCGTCGATCTTGATGACCGTCTGTCCGTCCCGTTCGATCCACCAGGGGCTGTCACGGAGAAATTCGGCGCCCCCCGGCGGAGAAGCGCTCCAGAAGCTGGCAAACACGTCCCACGTGACGGGCTTGTCGAACTCACCCTCCCACGTGGACGTGGTTATGGCCACCCCCGGCGACACTGCGAACTCACGCAGCTCCGGGTTGGTGTTGCGGATGTAGTAGTCGTTGGGGAGGTCCTCGCCGGGTGCCAGATCTCCGGCCGCGATCGCCGCGTCGATGGCCTCCTGGCCGGAGAGCATCTCGGCGTAGTCGATGCTGATGTAGTTCTGGCCGTCCTTCGTGTGGACCTCTTTGATGAAGCCCATGGCCTTTATGTGCCCGTTCGGCAGCCGTGTCTCCGCGGTGGACAGCTTCTCGGTGGTCGTGGTGCCTGCGGTCTCCGACGTCGTGGTGGTATCCCCAGCCTCGGCGGTAGTGGTCGTGGTTGTGTCTCCGCCGACCGGCTCGGTGCTGGTCGTGAGTTCGCCCGGGAGACCCGTTGTGGTCGTCTCTTCGGGCTGGACACTGCCGGTGGTGACGGTCGTACTCGTGGTGTCGCCCGAGCAAGCAGCCGCGCTGAATATCAGAGCGACCGCCAGAACAGCCGAACCAACCACCAGGAGCGGCGTGATCGTCGCACGCCGGCGGATCTGCCGTGATGCCATTACTCCCCTCCGCTTGAACAAGCTCACCAAACGACTATAGCGCGTCGGCCGCGCATGAGCCCTGGCGCATGCCCGCTTTGACTCCAACGTATGAGACAGCGAAAGGCCACGTTTGGGTTGCAGCGTTCACGTGCCGGCCGCCGCGTCGTCCAGCAGGATGTCGATCATCCGGGAAGAGCGGCCCTCATCGATGAATTCGTCGAGAGCCATGGTGGAGCTCACGTTCTCGCCCCAACACCAGCTCAGAATCTCCCACGCGAGTTGCTTGGAGTCCACATCGGGGCGGATGCTTCCCCCCTCTTTGCCCCTGTCGACGATGGCGGCCATGGCCACGATGGCCGTCCTCTGCTTGTCAGCGACCGCTTCCCGCAGACCCACTCTCGGAGCGGCGGCGATGAACTCCAGCCAC
>CAZWAR010000131.1:659-6863 GCA_964631965.1 uncultured Gaiellales bacterium | reverse complement strand
CCTTTTGCCATTGTCGACCTCACTTTCGAATATGCTCCAGCATGCATCTATGATACTACCATTAACCCTTCATGCACTAACCTCAGGACACGTTGTGGACTTGAACAGGCACCTCTCTTCGACGCATACCAAATAGGACCACCAATGAGGAAGCCCATAGCCAGATGATGATGCTGGTCGGAACCGATAGACTGATGGAATCTGTGGTGCCGAACACTACATAGACCACCAGCGAACTGAGGATGCCCAAGGCTACCGGAGTATCCGGGCCTTTCGTTCCGATTCACTTCACGGCGAGCATCACGGAACCGATCAGAAGCATGAGGAATCCGGCCGGTCCAGGCAGGCCTATGGCCAAGGCCACATCGAGGAAGAGGTTGTGGGCTTGGGACACCGGAAAAGACATGTCCACGATGTGGTAGGGATAGCGTGGCGGTTGACGTTGTTGAACATCCCAAGGCCTATCCCTGTGAAGAAGTGGTTCTGGACGCCCCTCAGCGCCGAGGACCATATGTGGAGACGCGAGGCCAGCTTCGTGTCCAGGCTCTCGTCCTAGAGAAAGAACGTATGAAGCTGGGACGACTGCCCGGAGGCGAACAGGCCGACACCCGCCGCCACCACGCCCGCAGCCCACGCCCAGACTAGGTGCCTGCTGCGGATCACGAGAATGGCGCAGTATAGGAGCACAAGTCCCGCGAGGCCCGCACGCGACCCACTGGGAAACACCACCAGCGTCCGCAGGGTAGACATGCCGAGCGCGAAAAGTCTCCTCCTCCTGGGTGAGCCGGCTGTGGCCGCTACTACAGCAGAGCTTCGGCCTCCGGGGTGGGCACGAAGTCGGCTCCGGTCAACGCCGCGGCGGCGTCGCTGGAGCCCTGGCCGGCCTCCTGAGCGCCGGCCGTCTGTTCGGAGCCGCGTGAGATCATGAGAATGGCCCGATTGAGCGCTAGACCCGCGCGGTTGACCTGCCACGCGTCCGCGATCGGGGGGAGGGCCGAGACGACGAGGAGGCCCGCGACGCCCGCGACGAGCCAGCGTCGTACTATGGTTCCCCAGGGGTGAGTCGAGGTAGTCAATCTGAAGATGCTGCAAACGGCCGCGGCGTGAGCGCCAGGGCGGACGGAACGAGCGCTGCTAACGCCTTCTCCCCACTCCTTCGTAGGTAAACCCGAGCTCGATGAGCATCTGCGCATCCAGAGCATTCCTACCGTCTATGACCAACGGGCGGGCCATCACGTCTCTGATCGCTCCCCAATCCATCTCGAGAAACTCTTTCCACTCCGTCACCAGCACGCACGCGTCCGCGCCTGTAAGACAAGACAGCGCAGACGGGGCGCATGTGAGCGTGGGCAGCAACCTCTCCATGTTGTTCATGGCCACCGGGTCGTAGCCGGTCACCCTGGCGCCTTCCGCCATGAGGCGCTCGGCGAGCACGATGGATGACGCCTGCCTGATGTCATCGGTGTTGGGTTTGAAGGCGAGGCCGAGCAGAGACACCTTCAGTCCGCGCAACTCGTGCCCGAGATGATGCTTGAGCTTGCCGACTACCCGGCGTTTCTGTAGCTCGTTGACCTCGATGACGGCATTGAGCAATTGGAAGTGGTAGCCGGTGTTGCCCGCGATCTGCTTGAGGGCGGAGACGTCCTTGGGGAAACAACTGCCCCCGTATCCGATACCTGCCTGCAGGAAATGCGGGCCGATCCTGCGGTCGAGTCCCATTCCTTTGGCCACCACCCCGACGTCAGCGCCGGTAGCCTCGCACACGTTCGCGATCTCGTTGATGAAGCTGATCTTCGTGGCGAGGAACGCATTCGAGGCGTACTTGATCATCTCGGCAGACGCCACGTCGGTGATGATGAGAGGAGCGTCGATGCCTTCGTAGAGAGCCCCCACCCGTTCCGCGACACCCGGCTCGTCGGCCCCCACTACCACGCGGTCCGCGTGCATGAAGTCCTCGATGGCCGTTCCCTCCCGCAGGAACTCCGGGTTGGACGCGTAGTGGATATGCGCGAAGCCGCGCTGCACGAGCTCGGCCCGCACGGAGGCTCCGGTTCCCACGGGGACCGTGGATTTGGTCACCAGGATCCGGCCCATCTCGTCCATGGGCATGCGATCGAGGGCTTGCCAGATGCGGGAGAGATCAGCGTCTCCGGAGTAGGTGGACGGAGTGTCGACGCACAGAAACACGAACTCCGCACCCTCGTACGCGACGCTCAGATCGCTGGTGAACTCGATGCGCTCCTTGCACTCCGCGATGAGCTCGGCGAGGCCGGGCTCGTAGATGGGCACGCCGCCCGCTCGTAGCAGCTCGACCTTGGCGGTGTCTACATCCAGCGCCACCACCCGGTGCCCGAGATCAGCCATACAGGCCGCTGTCACCAATCCGACGTAGCCCACTCCGACGACCGCCAGCCGACTCATGGTTCCCAACCCTCAGCTTGTCTCATCATTCCGTCCTTAGGAACTCAACGATTCCATCGACCAGGCCCCGCACGATCTTGTCCTGATAGGTTCCGCTCTCGAGAAGACTACCCTCGCCGCGATTGCTCATGAAACCCATCTCCACCAGCACCACCGGAACATCCGACCAGTTGAAGCCGGTGATGTCGCTGCGCTTCTGCAATCCCCGGTCGGTAGCGCCGGTGGCCGCTATCGCCTCCCGCTGGATGATCTCGGCCGCGCTCTTGGAGGCGGCGGCGATATCGTCGGTCCACCCGGGGATTGACGCCGGATACAGGGTGAAGAGACCGTGTACCGACGCGTCGCCCGATCCGTTGCAGTGCAGCCGGACGGCGAGGGCTGCACGGGCCTCGTTGGCGATCTGCGCGCGGCGGCTGTTGGGGACGTCCACTTCCTGACTGGTGCGGGTCATGACCACCTGGATACCCAGGTCGGTGAGCGCGTCGCGCAGCTTGAGGCCGATTGCGAGGTTGACCTCGCTTTCCGGTGTGCCGGTCTGCCGGTTCGACGTGCCGCTGCTGACCTTGGCCTTCTTGGTGGACGATCCGGGCCCTATGGGCTCCTTCTCCCCGTTCGCGTGAGCCTGATGCCCGGGGTCGATGGCGACGACCTTACCTTCGAGCCACGTGGTGGTCGAGGTGGGGGGTGCCCCCACAGCGGACGTCGTTGCTGTTGCCGACACGCCGGCAAGGCCGGCGACAGTGTCTGGAACGGTAGTCGCCACGTCACCGGACGAAGGGATATCGAACGCGGGTTGCGTGCCGACGGAGCCGGACGACGGAACGCGGGTGGATATCGTGAGGCCGGCTGTCTGGCCATCCCCACCGGCACCCGCGAGAACGGCCCCGGCGGTGATCGCAGCGACCAGCGCCGCCGCTGCCATGGCAACCAATAGTGCGCGCCGGACCTTGCGCCGCCGCCGCTTGGATTCTAGGTGCTCCACGAGTTCGGCGGTCTCGCGCTCGAGCGAGCGGCTCATCGCTCCGTCGTTCTCCGGTCGCCGAGCGCCCGCCTCACGAGCGCCATCGCCTCACGCGGCGACGAGGCGTAGAGGACGCCGCCGACGTCGGCATCGTTTTGGACGCGCCACCCGGAAAGGACGACCACAGGGCGGCCGACGCGTCCCGCCAGGCCGATCTCCGACAGAGTACCGAAGCTACCACCGATGGCGATGACGGCATCGCCCGAACTCACCACCGCGAGATTGCGGGCGTGGCCGATGCCGGTGGTGACGACTACGTCGAGATAGGGATTGGCGAGGCTCCGATCATGCCCGGGCAGGATGCCGACCGTTCTGCCTCCGGCCTCCCGGCACCCCCGGGCGGCTGCTGCCATGATGCCCGACAGTCCCCCGCACACCAGCGTGGCTCCCGCCTCGGCCACGAGACGTCCAACTTCGACCGCTGTCGCATATTCGGCGGCCGTGCACTGTCCGCCACCGATGACCGAGATGTACTCCGGTTTCATGCGGCTAGGATAGCATCGCACCGGGCGCGGCCCCCTGCGGGCGGCCGCGCACCCTTTGCGGCCCCGCGCCTTCGGACGTATCGACGCCTTTCAGCGCATGGAGTTCAGCAACCTGAGTGCTTGGGCCTTGTCGAGGGGCTCGTTCCAGTTGCCGCATTTCGGAGACTGCACGCATGACGGGCAACCCGTCTCGCAGCTGCAGTCTCTCACAAGCCGGTAGGCATCAGCCGCCCACTCTCCGAAACGCTCGAAGCCCTGCCGAGAAATCCCCACGCCCCCGGGATGCCCATCGTAGATGAAGATGGTGGGCTCTTCGGTCTGGGAGTGGACCGGCGTCGACAGACCGCCGATGTCCCACCGATCGCACATGGCGAACAGCGGTAGCAGAGCTATGAGGGCATGCTCCACTGCATGGATGGCTCCGGGTAGCCGCACCAGGTCTGCCTCGGTGGGGAACAGCTCCGGCGGGATGGTGAACCACATGGCTTCCGTGACGAACTCCTGACTGGGGAGGTCGAGTTCCTCGGTGCCCAGCACCTCGTTGCTGCCGGTTTTCCGTTTCTGGTAGGCGACCACCCGGCTGGTCACCGCTATGAGGCCGAGGTGGAGCGCCAGCGGGCCGTGCGTGGTCTGCAGAGTCTCGCTGAGGATACGGGTATCGGTCTCTCGCCGAGGGAGAGTGTGATACGCGTCCCAGAACGGACGGACCAGGGCGACGCGCTTGCCCACGTCCAATTCTGTGACCAGGTAGTTGTCGCCCATGTGCAGGTAGACGGCCCCGGGGTGGAGGGCGGAGAAGGCGGTCTCCGCGCCCTCCGTACCCACGATGTCCCCCGTCTCTCCGTCCACGATGGTGAATTGCTCGCCGGCGGCAGACCGCAGCCCGATGCGCCCGGCCGGGAAGCCGGCGCCGGCGAAGTACCAGGAGTCGTTCTTGCGGCGCACCAGACCCTCTTCCTCGGCTCTTTCGAGGGCCGCCGGTAACCCGGGGCCGAAGAAGCGCCGGTCGTCCAGGTCGAGGGGACCCTCGTACGCGGCGGCTGCCAGATGATGCACGTGGATGAAGGGATTGGCGAAGTCCACCGTGGCTGCTTCCACCTCGCGGTTGAGCATGAGATCGGGATGAGAGACGAAGAATTGCTCGAGCGCGTCGTTGCCGGCGATGAAGATCCCCAGGCTTTCGCCCTTACCTCGGCCGGCGCGGCCCCATTGCTGCCAGAGGCTGGCCATGGTTCCCGGATAGCCGACCGTGATGGCCGCGTCGATAGCTCCGATGTCGATGCCCAATTCAAGCGCACTGGTGCTTACCACTCCCAGAAGTTGCCCGCTGAACAGCTTGGCCTCGATGCCCCGTCGCTGCTCGGGCGTATACCCGGCTCGGTAGGGCGAGAGCCGGCGGGCGAGGGGCCGGTCGATCTCCTGCAGACGGTCGGCGGCGAGCTGGTAGATGAGCTCGGCAGTGCGCCGGGATTTCGTGAAGCAGATGGAGCGCACCTGATTCCTAACCAGCTCGGCAAGCAGCTCGGCGGCCTCAGTGGTGGGGCTGCGGCGCACGTTGAGCTCGTCTTCGACGAGGGGCGGCTCCCAGAACACGATTTTCCGGGCGCCAACGGGGGCCCCGTCGCCGCTGACGTGCGTCACCTCCACCCCGGTGAGGTTCGCCGCATGCTCCTGCGCGTTGCGGATGGTGGCCGAGGCCAGGATGAAGCGCGGCTCCGCGCCATAGAATGAGGCCACCCGTCGCAGGCGGCGGAGTACGTTGGCCACGTTGCTACCGAACACCCCGCGGTAGGTGTGGGCTTCGTCGATGACCACGTAGCGGAGATTGTGGAAGAAGTCCGCCCAGCGGTCGTGGCGGGGAAGCAGGCTCACGTGGATCATGTCCGGGTTGGTGAGGAGGATCCTCGCCTTCTGCCGCGCCAGCTGCCTGGCCGCTGCCGGGGTGTCGCCGTCGTAGGCTGCCGTCTCCACCTGCTTGCCGGCCAGCATCCGGATACGGCGCAGCTGGTCTTGAGCGAGAGCCTTGGTGGGATAGAGATAGATGGCCCGGGCGTGCCGGTCCCGGAGCAGACCGTCGAGCACCGGGAGGTTGAAGCAGAGGCTCTTGCCCGAGGCCGTGCCCGTGGTGACCATGAAGTCCTCGCCACGCTGCCCGGCCGCCCAGCAATCGGCCTGGTGCGTCCACAGGCTCTTGATACCCTGGGCGGCCAGGGCGTCGGCCAGCTGCAGGTGCATGCCCTGAGGCAGGGGCGCCTTCTTGCCGTCTCGCGCAGGCAG